>USMD01000094.1 GCA_900555725.1 uncultured Garciella sp.
CGCGTAAGATCGTCGGCAGCGTCAGATGTGTATAAGAGACAGATATAAACCTAGTATATGAGCATAAAATGAAAAGAACATGCAATTATATGTATAAAATTTAAAGGAATTTAGGGTGAAATAAAATGTTAGAGACCTTTGGTAGTGTTAGCACCATTTTTATTATGATAGCAGTCGGCTATCTATTAGCCAGTAAGGCAATCTTAAATGACGATACCAGCAAACTTTTCTCTAAAATGGTTATATCGGTATCTATACCGTTAATGATTATTAACAGCTTTCCTGATCGATTTACCTTTGAAGAGTTAGTGCAGTCTTCAACTGGAGTAGTAGTAGCCTTTGGAAGTGTAATCATAACCTATATCTTATCTTATATCATTGCAAAAATGATTAAGGTGAATCAAAAAGAAATTGGTCTATTTTGTATCCTTTTTACATTTTGTAATTCATTATTTATTGGGCTACCCATTAATACTTCCTTATTTGGAGAGGAAAGTACTCCCTATGTTCTGTTATATTATTTAGCAAATACTTCTTTGTTTTGGACTCTTGGGATATATAATGTACAAAGATATAGTGGAAATAGTGAAAACATTGGTTTGATAGAAAAAATAAAAAAATTTTTTACTCCACCATTTATTGGTTTTATTATTGGGATATTTTTAGTTATATTTAGCATTGACCTGCCCTTTTTTATAAAGGATGCATTTCAATATATGGGGAATCTATCAACACCTTTATCCATGTTATTTGTAGGGACAGTAATTTATAATATTGATTTAAAAAAATAAGGATTAACTTAAAAACAACTATGATTCTGCTAGGGAGATTTTTTGTTAGTCCTCTTATTGTAATAATACTTTTATCCTTTTTTAAATTGCCGAATATGTTAAATAATGTTTTTGTTATAGAGGCTGCTGGTCCCATTGTTTCTTCAGCTGGACTAATCGCGCAATGCTATGATGTCAATCCAGAATATGGAGGTTTTATGGTAGGATTTACTACGGTTCTGTATATGTTTATCATTCCTATTTATGTTTTCCTTATTGGATAAGGGAGAATTATAACTCTCCCTTTAATCCTATTTCCTCAGCTACACTTTGCATTCCTCTGATGGTTTCTGCGATGACATCATTCAATTCCATTCCCAACATTTGGGCTCCTTCTGAGATGACGTTACGATTGACCCCAGCGGCAAAGCTCTTTTGTTTCCATTTCTTCTTTACGGATTTTGGGGTTAAGTCTAAGATACTTTTACTAGGACGCATAAGGGCTGTGGCATGAATCAGTCCTGTCAATTCGTCTATGGTATATAAGGTCTTTTCTAACTGGGTTTTAGGCTCTATATCACTGCATAATTTCCAGCCATGGCTTACCACTGCTCTTATGTATTTTTCTGGCCAATCATTTTCCTTTAAAATCTCTATGGCTTTCTTACAATGTTCTTCAGGATATTTTTCATAATCAATATCATGGACTAATCCAATAATAGCCCATTTTTCCGAATCTTCTTCACCAAAGTAATGAGCAAAGTGTCTCATAACTCCTTCTACTGCCAAGGCGTGGTGGATGAGACTTTCCGTTTCATTATACTTTCTAAATAGATTATAAGCTTCTTCTCTTGTGGGTGTTTTCATAGTTGATACCTCTTTTCCTTCTATTATTTAATATATTATTTTATAGTTTTCAATATTTTCTGTCAATGATTTTAGCATACAGATCTAGGAAAAGTTATTGACAATTCTTTTTTCCTTTTATATAATTTAATCCAAATATAGAAATAGTGTTGTGTGATGATAGAGAATAGTAAAAAGACGATACTATCCAGAGAGTAAGAGGTGGTGAAAATCTTACAGTTTAGTCTTTTGAACCCGCTCCTGAGCATTTGCAATGAAGTTGAGCTATATTAGCTAATAAGGGTGGTACCGCGGGTAATCTCTCGTCCCTTTTGTGGATGAGAGTTTTTTATTGTAATAAAAAGTCAGGGGGGAATATTGTGAGCTTGGTAGAACAAGGTAGAGAATTAAAAAAAGCAGCTTTGATTTTGGAAATGGCAGATACCAATGACAAAAATGATGCCTTAGATAAGGTATGCAAGAGTCTTATGCAAAATCAAGATTTTATATTAAAGGAAAATCAAAAAGATATCAAAAATGCTAAAAAAAACAATATGAAAGAAAGTTTGATAGATCGACTTAGGCTTACAGAAGATAGGATAAAAGGTATGATAAAAGGTATTAGAACTATTATCGATTTAAAGGATCCCATTTGGCAAAGCAATAGAGTATGGACCTTAGAAAATAATTTGACCATAAGCAAAATGACAGTACCATTGGGGACAATTGGAATTATCTATGAATCTAGACCAAATGTTACAGTAGATGCCTTTGGATTGGCTTTAAAAAGTGGTAATGGAATCTTACTTCGGGGCAGTTCCTCTGCCATTCATTCCAATAAAGCCTTAGTAGCTACTATTAAAGAGGGACTTAGGGATAGTAAAATACCTGAAGGAGTAATAGAATTAGTAGAGGATACTGATAGAAATGTGGTCAAAGAAATGATTACCATGAACAATTATATTGACTTAGTAATTCCAAGAGGAGGAAAGGGACTTATTGATTTTGTGGTACAAAATTCCACTGTGCCCACGATTGAAACAGGAGTAGGAAATTGTCATGTTTTTGTAGATGAAAGCGCCAACCAAGAAAATGCCTTAAAAATTATAGAGAATGCTAAGGTGCAAAGACCTGGAGTATGTAATGCCATTGAAACCGTATTGATTCATAAAAATATTGCCCAGGAAATTTTACCTAAGCTTTATGAGTTACTAAAGAATCGGGTGGAGCTAAGGGGATGTAAAATCACCCGGGGGATCATTCCAGTGATTCCAGCAACAGAAGAAGATTGGACAGAGGAATATTTAGATTATATTTTAGCCATCAAGGTAGTGGAAAATATAGAAGAAGCTATTATTCATATTTCTAAGTATGGTACCAAACATTCCGAAGCTATTATTACAGAAAATTATACCAATGCCCAGGCTTTCCAAAGAAGGGTAGACGCCGCAGCGGTATATGTAAATGCTTCCACTCGATTTACCGATGGAGGACAATTTGGTTTCGGGGCCGAGATGGGGATTAGTACCCAAAAGATGCTCCCTAGAGGACCAATGGGCTTAGAGGAGTTGGTTACTATAAAATATACCATTCAAGGCAATGGGCAAGTAAGGGAGTAGATGATGATGAGTATTGGTGAGATTATGCAAGAAAGCAGAAAAATTGTCATCAAAATAGGGACCAATACCCTTTCAGATGAAAAGGGATTTGTAAATAAAGACTATTTATTTAAACTAGCAAGTCAGGTAAATGAACTAAAAAAACAAGGGAAACAAGTGGTACTAGTTAGTTCAGGAGCACGGATTGCAGGGGTCGCTACCCTTGGAAAATGGGCCCTTAAAGGAGAAGTTCACTATAAGCAGGCCCTATGTGCCATTGGTCAAGTAGAGTTGATGGATGCTTATCGTAAAGCCTTTTTTGAATATGGAATTCACATAGGGCAAATGCTTTTTACTAAGGATGATTTCTTCGATAATCATAGAATCTTAAATATTAGAAATACTCTATTTACTCTTATTGATGAGGGGGTAGTTCCTATTGTGAATGAAAATGATTCAGTTAGTGTAGAAGAGATTAAAATAGGAGATAATGATACTCTAGCTGCCTATACAGCTCATTTATGGAATGCAGATGTATTAATACTATTGAGTGATATTAATGGAATCTACAATAAAAATCCTAAGGAGTATTCTGATGCAATATTGATAGAGAGGATAGTGGACGTGAACCAAATCCAAAAAATTGCAGAGATAGGAGATGCAGGATCTTTTGGTATAGGAGGAATGCATACCAAGATTCAGGCAGCAAAGCTAGTGAATGAACATGGAATTCCTATGATATTGGCCAATGGAGCAAAGGAAAATATTATTCTTGATTTGCTAGAAGGAAAGGAAAAGGGATCCTTGTTTTTGCCAAAAATATAAAAAAGCAGCTTTGCTGCTTTTCTTGATAGTAAGTCGAGAAGCAAGTATTTTTATTAAGTGTTTGTGAATTCACATAAAACAGAATAAATAAAAGGATGGATATTTCATGAAACAAACGACTTAATGCCCTATTTTTTACCTTGATTTTACTATAATAGAAAGGAAAGCATTTGCAAAGCGATGGAATCAACGAGCACAATAGATTAATTAAATCGAAGATGGAAGATCCTATTGTAATTCCCCTAACGCAGCCTCAAAAATCTCTAACATAGCATCCATATCTTCTTTATTTACATTCAATGGAGGAGCGACCCTGAGCACATCATGGCCGGCACCTATCAATAAAAGACCCTTTTCAAAGCACTTGTTGATGATTACCTTTGGATCTCCTTCTACTTTGATACCTAATAATAGACCCCTGCCTTGGATATTTTTTATAATAGGATACTTTTCCTTTAGAATATTTAATTTTTCTACTAGATAATCACTGCTTGCCCTTACATTATCTAGGATATGATGATCTATTAATTCTTTTAGTGTGGTAAGGCCTACAGAACAAGCTAGAGGATTTCCTCCAAAAGTATTTCCGTGGCTACCAGGGACAAAAACAGAGGCAGCTTTTTTTGTTGCTAAACAAGCCCCAATGGGAAAGCCTCCTCCTAACCCCTTTGCCATAGAGATAACATCTGGGATGACTCCATAGCTTTGGTAAGCGAATAAAGTTCCCAGTCTTCCAATCCCACATTGTACTTCATCGAAGATCAAAAGAGCATTAAATTCATCACATAATTTTCGAGCTTCTTTTAAAAATTTCACATCGGCTTCTATAATTCCCCCTTCTCCTTGAACAGGTTCTAGGATGATGGCACAGGTTTTTTCACTGATAGTATTTTTTAGAGCCTGGATATTATTAAACTCTACAGGAGTGGTATTAGGGATTAGTGGCATAAAATCCTTTTGATATTTTGACTGACCTGTCACTGATAGAGCCCCCATGGTTCTTCCATGGAAAGAATTTTCCATATAAATAATCTCAGTTTTATCTTGCCTTCCATTGACTTTTCCATATTTTCTAGCAAGTTTTAATGCTACTTCATTGGCTTCGGTGCCACTATTACAGAAAAAAACTTGATCATGATCACTATACTCTGCCAACTTTCCAGCCAATTTTAACTGGGGAGGTGTCCAATAATTATTAGAAACATGTATTAATTTTTGACTTTGTTCCACTAAGGTCTTAACAATAGATGGATGACTATGTCCTAGAGCATTTACAGCTATTCCTGCCACAAAATCAATATACTCCTTTCCATTTATATCATAGACCCTTGTCCCAGATCCTCTTTCTAATACTACATCAAATCGTCCATAGGTATTCATAATATTTTCTCTTGTCATTCGTTTTTCACTCCTTTTTTAATCATGGTTCCTATTCCTTTATCAGTAAAGATTTCTAATAATAAGCTATGTTCCCTTCGTCCATCAATTAAATGAACTCCCCTGGTGCCATGTTCGATAGCTCCTACACAACATTGAATTTTAGGAATCATTCCTTCACGGATGACTTTTTGTTCTATATAATCATCTACCTCATTTAAGGTAATCAGAGAGAGTAAAGAGGAAGGGCCATTGATATCCTTGTAAATGCCTTCTACATCAGTAAGTAAAATTAATTTTTCTGCTTTTAGAGCACTACTTACAGCACCAGCTACAGTATCTCCATTAATATTGTAGGTATCACCCTTTATATCGCAGCCAATGGGAGAGATAATAGGTAAGAGATTTTTTTCTATTAATCCAGTTAGAAAAACTCCATTGACATTTATTACATTTCCAACAAAGCCGATATCTATCTTTTCTCCATTTTTATAGAGATATTTTTTTTCTACGGTAATGAAGCTAGAATCCTTTCCACTAATTCCAATGGCGTTGATCCCATGTTGACATATTTTAGAAGTTAAGTTCTTATTGATACTACCAGACAATACCATTTCTACAGTATCAATGGCTTCTTGGGTAGTTACCCGTAATCCATCAATGAATTCACTTTTAATATCTAATTGATCTAATAATTTAGAGATTTTAGGCCCGCCTCCATGTACGATGACTGTATGGATACCCACAAAGTTTAATAGGGCTACATCTTCAATAAATGCTTTTTGGGCTTTTTCATTTTTCATAATACTACCGCCGTATTTAATCACGAAGGTCTTACCTGAAAACTTTTTTATATAAGGTAAGGCCTCTGTCAATATAGATACCTTTTCTTCATTCATTCCATTCATCTCCTTTTTCAATTGTTAGTAATAATTATACATTTATATAAATAAATATTCAATAAAAGTATTGTATTTTTATAAAGAAAAATGTATAATCATATAAAAGTTCGATAAGGGGGTCTAAAAAATGATTCAAGCTGGAATTATTGGAGCTACAGGATATGTAGGAGAACAATTGACATGGTTTTTACATCATCATCCACAATGTGAATTTTCTTTTATGACATCCAATAGTTATAGTGAGATAGAGTTTTCTAAGATTTATGGTCAATATAAGGGATTTATAGATGAAAAGTGTATAAACATTCAAGAGATGGATGCTTATCTGGATGAAACAGATGTTGTGTTTTTTGCACTACCCCATGGCAAGGCCTTTGATATGGTACAAAAGTGTTTGGCCAAAGGGGTAAAGGTCATTGATATGGGAGCGGATTTTCGATTGAAGGATCCAGCTGTTTATACTAAATGGTATCAATTAGAGCACAATGCAGTGGATCTGATTCCCAAGGCTGTATATGGATTGCCGGAATTACATAGGGGAGAAATCAAAGGAGCTGATTTAATTGCCAATCCAGGATGTTATTGTACGGCAAGCATCTTAGCCCTTGCTCCCTTATTAAAGGCGGATGCCATTGATCTTTCTTCCATTATTATAGATGCAGCTTCAGGGGTATCAGGAGCTGGACGAAATGTCAGTACGGCAAACTTATTTGGAGAGGTCAATGAATCTTTTAAGGCATATAAGGTTGCTGGTCATAGACATACCCCAGAGATCGAGCAGGAGTTATCTGCTGTTTGTGGAAATGATATCATATTAAGTTTTACACCCCATCTGGCACCTATGAATCGAGGGATTTTAGCTACTTGTTATGGAAATTTAAAAAAGAAACTATCTGTTGAGAAATTATATGATTTATATCATAAGGAATCTGTCTCTTATACACATCTCCGAGCCCACGA
>USMD01000095.1 GCA_900555725.1 uncultured Garciella sp.
GACAGCATTTTAGCTGCCCCAGCCAGTCTATTATTAGCAGGATATCTAAATGCCTTTGCAAAAAAATCTATGATTATGATTTCTTTTTTAATGGCTTTTTCCTTTGTTTTTTATGTAGTTGCTTTAATATTATTACTAAAATTATTAAAACTAGAATTTTATCCCAGTTATTCAGGATTTACTTTTCCTTTGGTCATAAGTGGTATTGGAATGAAATTGACCAATGGATTTTTAATAAAAACCAACCAATCTCTTTCATTCCTTCCTTATTTGGTAAAGGTACAGGAAATCCTTGCTCTTTTGATCACTCTTTATGTTTTAATAAGATATATACAGTTTTTGATTTCTAGGGAGAATCCAGAAATGATAAAGGATGAAATAAAATTATAAAATAAGATTATTTTGTTTCAATAAGAGGAAGTTACACAAATAAGATTTTTCTCAAACACAAGCTTATCCTACACCATATATTGTAATAGATGATTGTGTTTGAGAAAATCCATTATGCAATTTCCTCAACAAATTGAATTTTTACTCCATTAGGATCCAATACATAGAAAAATCTTGTGGAAGGATTGGGTTGAATAGGTCCACTATGGATTTCTATCCCCTTTTCCTGAATAAATTTCATGGTTTCATCAAGAGATTCTACGGCAAATCCAAGGGAAATATTCTCACCAAAGCTAATATCTTTTATTTGTTCATTATAAATTAGTTCTAATTTGGTTTGTCCATCCCCTAGAAAAGCGATCTCTCCTACGCCTATAGAAAATCTCTTAACAATAGGTAATTTCACAATTTCTTGATAAAACTTTAAAGACTCCTCCATATTTTTTACGGAAATGGTAGTCTGCATAAATTTCATTTCTACTCCTCCTTGTTTTATAGAATACGGTTTCTATCCTAATTACTTCATTACTTCGACACCAATGACAAATATTCCTTGCTTTTTCAAAATAATTATTTCAGTGAATTCCCACAATAAGGACAATATTGATAATCTTGATCTATTTCTCTGCCGCAATGGGGACATCTTCTTCCAGAATTCCACTTTCCATCATAGGCTAACTGCAAATCCTCATCTTTTATAGTGACATTCTCTCCCTTCTCAATACGGGAACCTAGTTCTTTGGTAATGGTACAAATGGTATTGCAGCAACTGCTTTTTACATAATATTTCTTGTTCCATTTAAAAAGAGGGATAAAGAAAAAGCTAAAATACAGATATTCCATGAAGACTTCATAATGTCCATATTGACCACAGCGAGGACAAACCATGGTTTGATGAAAATCTAATTGACTTTGTTTTGAGGAAATTCCTCCAATAAAAAACATAAGATCATCTCCTAACAGATACTGAGCAAATACCCTCACAACATCCTAATTTTCAAGATAAAAATTCTATTAATAGTATACCTCATATGGAGTTGATCTCCTAGTACTAACATCTCTTTTATAACTCTAATTTTCCTAATCCCAATCCAGTAATCTTCTTTGCCCTTGGAGGTTTTGCACTTCTGTAATATCTTGGGTAACCTCTAGCACCCCTTTATAATCTCTTCTTTGATTTCTTAGGGCAAAGTATTGGATAAAGATCTTCCTTCCTTTTAGTTCAATCCAAAATTTTGCTGTATCCTTTTCTCCAGAACGAAAACTTTCAATAATTTTATTTACAATATGTACACTATCTGGCGGATGACAGTTTTCCACATTTCTTCCTATAAAAGCAGGGGAGCGGGGAAAAATCCTATCCTTAGGTCTAGTAAAATACTTTACCGTGTTATTTTCATCTACAAAGGTTAGATCTAGGGGTAATGCATTGAAAACCAGAATTACCTGCTGTAGATTTAGTTCACCTGTTTCGGTTTCTATTAAAAAGTCTCCCGGAAGATCTTCCACCAATTCATAAGAAGTATCTTGATTTTCCTCCCCCTCGCTATCTTCTTTCTGAATAAAAGAAAATTCATATTCTAAACTTTGCTTGTGCATCTCGTACCATTCCCTGTGGCTAAGTACTTCACTAGCTGATGGGAAAAGAATCAATTCTTCTTTTTTTACCATTCCTAAAAGGCCGAAGAAAAGATTCCCCATAGCTTTATGAATCTGTCCTTCATCACTTTTCGGATCTTTTAAAATAGTAATAACCTCTTTTAATTGATTTCTTACTTCATCATGTAGGGCCCACATAATCTTAAGTCCTTGAAATTTTTCCATTCTTTTCTCCATATAGGGAAATAAGATATTTTCTTTTTTAGAATAATGATACTTGATTTTCTCTAACTCTTTAATCCTCGGAAGCAATCTTTCTTTCTTTTCTTTAAGATCTATAGATTTGTCCTTTAATATGTTTTTAATCTCTTCTGTCCTTTTCACCAAAGCTTCATTTTCTAGTCTTAAATCCAGAAGAAAGTTATCATTTTGGGGTTTTTCCCATGAATACTCGGACAAACTTTTATAAAATACATTAATCACCTTATCTAAAAATTCTAAGACTTCTTGAGGCTCTGTACCTTCCTCTAATAGGAAGTAAAAAATTTCAAAGACTTCTTGAGGTCTTACCTGTTGGATATCCTCTTTATATTTTTGATACAACTTTGTTCCGTTGCATCCTTTTTGAATTCCTTTTACATACTCAGTAAGTCGTCTGGCTCTTTCCATATTGATATTCATCGTTCTCTCCTTTTAAAATGAAAATATACTTATTGTAATTATATACTTTTTTACTAAATTTAAACAAAATAAAGGGACAGTTACAAAACAAATCAAAGCTAAATGAAAAGAGCCTTAGATGTTTCGTGGAGCAGCGAAAGGAAGACATCTATGGCTCTATTTTATTACTTTGCTATTATGCTTTTTTTAGACACTTAGGGCAAATTCCCTTAAAATTAATATTTTTCTCTGTAATCTGGAAGTTCTTCAAGTCCTCTATGGCATCTATATCAATATTTATTTGAAAATCATACACTTGCCCGCAGGATTGGCACTTAAAATGCCCATGATAGTCTGTATTAATATCATAGCGCGCTTCATTATCTTCAATATTAATGGTCTGTACCAAGTTTGATTCCTCAAATGCTCTTAAGGTATTATATACTGTAGCCTTTGAAAGAGTTGGTATCTCACTTTTAAGAGCTTGATATATCTGATCCACAGTAGGATGATATCGATGTTCTTGCAGGTATTCTAGTATTTTCACTCTCTGATGAGAAGGCTTAATTTGTCTCTTTACAAGTTCTTCCCTTATGTCATTATATTCCTGCCCCATAATCTCACCCTTTTCATTTATAGTATTATTCTAAATTTATAACCATTATAAATATAGCATAATGTGTTTTTTCCCTATTGTCAAGTGTAGAAAAATTTGTTTCACATATACTATTAAAGGGAATAAGTAAGATATCAACAAATATTTTGGATGGAGGTTGTTTTTACTATGATAAAAGTAGAATTATACACTTGGACTTATTGTCCTTATTGTAAACAGGCAAAAAATTTATTAGAAGAAAAGAACATTCCCTATAAAGAATATCCTATTGATGGAAATGATGAAAAAAAGAAGGAACTCTACGAAAAGACCAATCAAAATACAGTGCCTTTTATCTTTATTAATGATAAGTTCATTGGGGGATATTCTGAATTAAAAGAGTTAGATAATAAAGGGAAATTAAATGATATTCTATAAGGATAAAACAATAGTTGAAAATATAAGAGAACAGTTCTATTAAAGAATTGTTTTCTTATATTTTATAGCATGTAATTGCCAATTATTTAGCATTTGCTCTACTTGCTGAGGATTCATATCCTTTGCATCAATAATAGGTACTCTGGTAGATGTCGTTTCTATTCCCATAATATTTTGATCTTGTCCAGTTATTATAATTGCATCTACATTATTGTTCATTACCTGTGAAGCATATGCTATTTCTCTGAAAGCTTGCAGCCCAGACGGTGTACTTGGAATTGATATTGGTTCCCGTATTAACGTTATCTCCTGCTTTAAATTTCCAACAGGAATTCCTGATTAAAATGGTTTCTATTCCAAATGCCCAGTACGGTGCTGAACAGATGGAAGAAATGATTGCCGATGTTTTAGACAAGCATCATGAATTCAACTTTGTAATCATTGGCTTAGAATCTACCGGATTCTATGGTGTACATATCGCAAATTATCTTTCTACCTGTGAAAAGCTGACTCCTTTTTCGACTAAGGTTTAAACCCTTTGGAATATCAGATTTTAATTTCTGTACCCGGAATCGGTAAAATCTATGCCAGCGGTATTCTTGCCGAAATAGGCATCATCAAATGTTTCAGCAAGAATGATGCATTAGCCAAATATTGCGACATTGTCTGGAAAGAAAACCAGTCCGGTAACTTTGAAGCAGAAGAAACTCTAATGAACAAAGCTGGAAACCGCTATCTGCGTTACTACATGATAGAAGCTACAGGAAGTGTTATTGCACACTGCCCCGAATATCAGGCTTTCTATCAAAAGAAATTTGCTGAGGTACGAACACATCATTTAATTTTAATCTATTATTGCATTCTAAAAGAATTTCCATTAAACTAGACATTAAGAGTTCTCCTTTGTTTGGTATTGTTGTGGCAACTTTATTCTAACAAAGTTGAACCCTTTTTTCTATTGTCTAGCCTTCACTTTTTAAGTGAAATACAATATCAGTAAAAAACACAGTAGTTATGCGGCACATAGCATTGTTGGATAAGACCTAAGAATAATTCAGCCTAGATTACTTTATGTAAAATATAAGTGCTGAAGCTAAATTTCACCTTGTGATGCAGCAAGTATTTAAACATTAAAACCTAAGCATTTATATTATTATAATATTCCTTCTAAAGGTTTTAATCTAAAACCTTCTGCCAAGGCTTTTAGTTCTCCATCAGAAATAGTTTGTTTTTGCCCCCCCATAGAGAGAACCTTTACTAATATAGTAGCTGCCTTCTCTACTGTATCTATAAGCCCGAAGGCTTCATCCAAATCTTTTCCTGTACCGAATATTCCATGGAAAGGCCACAAAACCATACTATGCTTACTCATCTCTTTTGCCGTAGCTCTTGCTATTTTCTCTTTACCTGGTACCATCCAAGGAATAACACCTATTCCATCAGGGAACACCACAAGACATTCTGTGCTCATTTTCCAAAGTTGCTTTGTAAAATTTTCAGTGGTTAAATCAAGGACATAGCTTAAGGCAATAAGGTTTGTTGCATGTGTATGCATAACTACCCTATTTTTTCCTTCAGTAACTTTCATTCTCTCAATATGAGACAATAAATGTGCTTGAAACTCACTGGTAGGATTTGCTCCATCACTAAACCCCCAAAGTCTGGTATAGTACTTTCCATCTTCAGAAATTCTAATTATTCCAAGATTTGCTTCTGGATCAATAATAACATTTTTAAAATACTTTCCAGAACCAGTTACTAAAAAGTATTCGCCTGCTAATTCTTTTAATTCTGCAAATAATTTTACCGTTTTGTTTCCCTTTAGCTCATCTTTATATTCTTCAACCTCATCCTTAACTAATCTATAGCTTAAGTTTCCACCGTTTCTTTCATCCCATCCTTTAAGCCACATATCATTAATAACTCTAATTGTTTCTTGGATAAAACTGGATTCTTTTATACTCATAATTCTTCACCTACCTATTCATTAAGACTGTCTTTTCATATTTTTTTACTTCTTGTATCCAATCCATTCCAATTGGTACATCATTTATATAACAATAGTAATCCCAAACTGCTTCCCATGGATAAGATTTTAATTCTTCAATCATTGATAAACGATTACTAAAATTAAATTCTAATTCTGAACTTTTTAGAATATCTGTGGGCTGTAGTAGCGCAATAGTTAATGCCTTAAACATATTTCTTGTACCAATTGTCCAAGCAGCAATTCTATTTATACTTGCATCAAAAAAATCGAGACCTAAATGGATTCTATCTATTAAATCATTCCCTATTATTTCTTTAGCTATTTCAATTAGTTCATCATCTAATATTACAACATGATCACTATCCCACCTAACAGGTCGACTAACATGTAATAATATATCTTTTACAAAAAGTGATATAGCAGAAATTTTGTCTGATATTCTTTCTGTTGGATGATAGTGTCCTGCATCAAGACAAAGAGCTAGCTTATTCTCTATAGCATATCCTTCATAAAACTCATGAGAGCCAACTGTATAATATTCAGCACCAATTCCAAAAACTTTTCCTTCTACTGCATCTATATGATATTTTCTATCTATCTTTTCAGACAATGCTTCATCCAAGGAATCTTTCAATCTTTGTCTAGGACCTAGCCTATCAACTGTAACATCTTTCATTCCATCTGGTACCCATATATTCATTATAGAAGGAGTCCCTAATTCTCTTCCAAAGTATTCACTTATCTTTCTACTGCGTTTTAAATGCTCAATCCAAAAGTCTCTTATGCCTTTATCTGGATGACTTAGGGTAAATCCATGATTTGATTTTGGATGTGAAAAAAAAGTTGGATTAAAATCTAAACCTATTTTCTGCTCCTTAGCCCACATTATCCAATTTTTAAAATGTTTTGGTTCAATCTGATCCCTATCTATTTTTTCACCATTAGTTTCTAAATACATGGCATGTAAATTTAACCTTTTCTTGCCTGGAATTAATAAAAATGCTTTTTCTAAATCTGATCTTAGCTGCTCTGGTGTCTTTGCACGCCCTAAATAGTTTCCTGTAGCTTGAATTCCTCCAGTTAAATTTCCTTCTGGATTTTCAAAGCCTCTTACATCATCTCCCTGCCAGCAATTTATAGATATAGGAATACAGTCTAGCTTTTTTAATATATTATCTGTATCTATACCCAGTTCAAGGTACTTTTCTTTAGCAATTCTATAATGTTTTTCAATAACATTTATTTTATTTGACACCTTGTGTCCCTCCTTAATTTATATCTTACTAAGATAATGACTTAAACTTTTCCCAATTTTCTTTAATGTGATTATTGTACATAGGACTATATTTATCTATGTTGAATGATTCTAAAATTATCTTTCTTGCTTCTTTT
>USMD01000096.1 GCA_900555725.1 uncultured Garciella sp.
ATTTCTGCCTGTCTCGTGGGCTCGGAGATGTGTATAAGAGACAGCTTTATATACTTGGTATGAAAAAAGGTGCTACTAGCTACATAATATATATGTTCATCGGTTTTGTTGGTATTCCTGTATTCTCCAGTTTTACTGGAGGTCCTTCTAAACTTTTAGGTCCAACTGGTGGATATATTATTGGTTTTATTCTTATGGCACTCATTTCTGGATTTTTCATTGATCATTTTTTTGATAAATGGTATTTATGTTTTGCAGGCATGGTGCTGGGTACCGCCGTGTGTTATGCTTTTGGTACCGCTTGGCTATCCTATCAAGCTAATATATCCATAAGTTCTGCTCTTGCCGCAGGTGTAATTCCTTTTATTCCAGGAGATTTAGTTAAAATTTTGATTGCTACTTTTGCAGGTCCTCAAATTCGTAAGCGACTGATTAAAGCTAATGTATTGTATAGTTGAAGGAAGTGACTGATCTACTCTTCTTTCATTTCTTCTAGTTGAATCATCTCTTTTTCCCATTGATTCATAATAACCTTTAATTGCTTTTTAGCGGATTCGTATTCTTTCGTGATTTTTAATGCCTTTTCATTATTATTATAAAAATCCGGTTGACACATCATCAGTTCTGTTTCAGAAATTCTTTGTTCTAAATCTGAAACCTTGTTTTCTAAGTCATTTATTTTCTGCTGTTGCTTTTTCATAAGTTGGCGGTTTTCCCTTGTTTCTTTCCGTTCCTGTTTTAGCTGGGTCTTATTGATAATGGGTTGGGTTTTTTCAGATTCTTCTAGTAATTGCTGTTGTTTTATCTTTTCCACATAATACTCATAATTGCCTAAATATTCTTCAATGGTTCCTTGTTCCATTCTATAGATCTTATTGGCTACCTTATTTAAAAAATATCGATCGTGAGAAATTACCATTAGGGTTCCTTCATATTGACAAAGGGCATCTTCTAATACTTCTTTGGTTGCGATGTCAAGATGATTGGTAGGCTCGTCCATAAATAATAGATTGGCCTCAGACAGCATCAGCTTTGCCAGGGATACCCTGCTTTTCTCCCCTCCAGAGAGGGAGGAGATACTTTTAAAAACATCATCTCCAGAAAATAAAAAGGCCCCTAAGATGTTTCGAATTTCTATTTGGCTAGCAGAAGGTTTAACCGACCAAACTTCCTGTAGAATAGTATTATTTTTATTTAAGGAATCCTGTAATTGGTCATAATAGGAAGGATAAACGTTATGTCCCCAAATGACTTTTCCTTTATCTGGAGAAATTTCCTCAAGAATAGTTTTAAAGAGAGTAGATTTTCCAACTCCATTGGGGCCAATGATTCCTATATGATCCTGACGATATACTTGAAAACTTATGTCAGAAAAAAGTTTCTTTTCTCCAAAGGATTTAGAAAGGTTTTCTACCTTTAATACATCCCTACCGCTTTTGATTTGAGGTTGTATTTTAAAGCGGAGGGTAGGAAGCTGGGTGGTTGGTGCCTGGATCCGTTCTATTTTATCCAGCATTTTTTGTCTACTTTCTGCTTTCTTAATACTTTTCTCTCGATTAAAGGAACGATATTTTGCAATGATTTCTTCTTGTCTTTGGATTTCCTTTTGCTGCTGTTCATAATGGTGTTGGGCAATTTGTATATTTTCTTTTTTGCGCCTTACATAATCAGAATAATTACTTCGATAAAGAGTAAGTTTCTTATTTTCTAATTCAAAGATTTGATTGACTAGTTTGTCTAAGAAATAACGATCATGAGAGATAATAAATAATGTATGGGGATAATTAGACAAAAAATCCTCTAGCCATTCTGTAGTTTCTAAATCTAAATAATTGGTAGGTTCATCTAGTAAAAGAATATCAGGTTGTTTTAAAAGAAGCTTTGCTAGAGCGATACGGGTTTTTTGCCCTCCACTAAATTGTTTAATCTGCCTTTGATAGTCCGCTTCTTCAAACCCCAAACCATTTAAGATTCCCCGAATTTGACTGGGGTATCCATATCCATTTTGCCTTTCAAATTCCTCTTGCAGGTGACCATACTGTTCCATAAGGGAATTTAATTTTTCCGAATCATTGGCACTACTTACCCTGGATATTTTATTTTCCAAATTTCTAAGCTCAGTCTCCATTTGAATCAGAGAGGAAAAGACCTCTAAGAGCTCATTCCATAAAGGATTTTCTTCATTTAAATCAAGATGTTGGGAAAGATAACCGATAGTAGTGCTTTTAGGTATGATGCAGTTTCCCTGATCGTAGGGAATCTCTCCAACGATCATTTTAAAAAGGGTGGATTTTCCACTACCGTTTCTACCTACAAGGGCTACTCGATCTCCCTCATCGATTTGAAAGCTAATATCATCTAAAATTAAATCTATACCGTAACTTTTCTTTAGATTTTTACATGAAAGTATCATAATCATTTCCTCCAAATACTACAATCATTATTAATATTGTAGCAGAAATAGGATGATAATGAAACATAAGGGAAAAGAAGGAATTTACGCTATCTGAAACTGCCATTCTTCCATCGAAGATTTTAATAGTAGTTTCAAATTATGAATGGCAAAAGTTCTTGTAAAAAAATTGACAATCTAACCCCCTAGTAGTATAATAAAATTTACTAAGATAGGTAGCGGAGAATAGGAAAGAATTATAATAAAATTTTATTTTATTATTTTTATAATATCTTAAATTTCGGAGGGAGAAATATGGAAAGGACATCGCAAAAAGTTTCAATGGCTGTTGTTAGAAGATTACCCAAATATTACAGATACTTAGAAGATCTTTTGAATAAAGAAGTCTATAGGATTTCTTCGAAGGAATTAAGTAAAATCATGAGACTTACAGCGTCTCAAATTCGTCAGGATTTAAATTGTTTTGGGGGATTTGGTCAACAGGGGTATGGATATAATGTAGAAGAACTTCACAGAGAAATCGGAAAAATATTGGGAATTACAAGAAAGTATAAAACCATTATAGTAGGAGCGGGAAATATAGGGCAGGCAATTGCTAACTATTCTCACTTTGAGAAAAAAGGTTTTGAATTACAGGCTATGTTTGATATCAATCCTAAACTAATTGGATTAAAAATTAGGGATGTAGAAATTTACGATGTAGATTATTTAGAAGACTTTGTAAGGGAAAATAGTATTGACGTTGGCATTATTTGCGTTCCTAGGGAGAAGGCTCAGGAGATCACCGAAAAACTTGTGGGTGCAGGGATAAAGGGAATCTGGAATTTTGCACCTTATGATATTATAGTACCAGAAAATGTAGTATTGGAAAATGTACATCTTAGTGAGAGTTTATACACCCTTGCCTATTTATTAAATGAAAATGCTGAAACGGATCAGGATAACTCAGAAAGTACAGAGATCAACTGAAAAGGATCTATATTTATAGATTCTTTTTTTATCGGCATATAAAGTTAAAAATACCTATACACACTTTTATTATATTTTAACTAATACATATGTTAAAATAGTTTAGAGGTGTTTTTTTATTCTGTGGCTAAATTAAAAGAAAAGCTTGGAGGAAATTATGGAAGTATATGCACTGGTAGGGAAAAGTGGTACTGGAAAAAGTTATCATGCAATGGAAGTAGCCAAATTTTTTCATATAGAAATGATCATAGATGATGGATTGTTGATAGGGGCTGCAAAGGTGGTAGCCGGGACTTCTGCCAAAAAGGAAAAAACCAAAATTGCAGCTATCAAACGAGCTCTATTTACTTCAAAAGAACATGCGTTAGATACCAAAAAGGCTCTTGAAAAATATCACCCAAAATCTATTTTAATCATTGGCACCTCGGATCAGATGGTAAAAAAAATACAGGAAGTATTAGAATTACCCCCGATTAAAAAGATTATTTATATAGAAGACATTTCAAGTCTGGAAGAAATCCAAAGGGCAAAGAAGATACGACAAGAGGAGGGAAAACATATCATTCCTGTACCTGCTGTAGAGGTTAAAAAGTTTTTCTCAGGGTATTTTTTAGATGCTTTAAAGATTTTTCGAAAGAATCCTAACAATAAAGATAGTGAAGTTCAGGAGAAAACTGTGGTTCGTCCCACCTACAGTTATTTAGGAAACTATACCATATCCAATAGCGTAGTACGCTCCCTAGTTCATTATATTGCTAGCAATATAGAAGGGGTGTATAAGACTAGTAAAGTAAACATTATATCCAATCCTTCTGGGTTAAAAATAGAATTAGATACTATAATAGTATATGGAAAGGTCATTCCTGATTTAGCAAAAAATATACAAGAAGCCATTGTAAAAGAGCTAGAATATATGACCGGACAAAATGTATTGGAGGTAAATATTTTTGTGAGAGGATTATGGCTTGCCAATGAAGGTTGAAGAATTTGATCAAGGAATTATAGTAAAGGCCATAGAAAACTTTCGCCCATTAGATACTTTTGAATGTGGGCAATGCTTTCGATGGAATAGAATCCAAGAAGATATTTATATTGGTGTGGTTTATGATAAGGTCTTGGAAGTTCAGTTGAAAAATCAAGATTTATATATTTACAATATCACCCTAGAAGACTTTTATTACAGGTGGGTACACTATTTCGATTTACAAAGAGATTATAAAGCCATCCAACAACAATTACAACTAGATAATATTTTAAAAAAGGCCATTTTCCATGGGGGAGGAATTAGAATTTTGAACCAGGATCCTTGGGAGACCTTAATTTCTTTTATTATATCTTCCAATAAAAATATACCCCATATTAAGATTATTATCGAGCGATTATGTAAAAGATATGGACATCCCTTAATCTATAAGGGGAATACCTACTATAGCTTTCCTACTCCTGAGGAATTATCGAATTTAACCATAGAGAAGATTTTGGAGACAAAATGTGGTTATCGAGCAAAATTTATTTATCATGCAATTCAAAGAATCAATTGTGAAAAATTTGATCTCTATGGTTTAAAGAAGTTACCTACGGAGCAAGCTCGGAAAGAACTTTTAACTTTTTATGGAGTAGGTCCTAAGATTGCTGATTGTATATTGCTATTTTCCTTGGGAAAATATGAAGCATTTCCAACAGACGTTTGGGTGAAGAGGGTTATGGAATATTTTTATTTCAAAAAATCAACATCCATGAAAATGATCCAAAGTTATGCCCATGAAAAGTGGGGAGACTTAGCTGGTTTTGCCCAACAATATTTATTTCATTATGCTAGAAATGTGGAGAAATTGAAATAAAAAAAGAGGTCATTTGCTTAAGTAGCTCAGTGAAGATATCTATCCTTAAAGCAATCGAAATCATCTAGCAGAAAAATAAAATGAAGCTTTTTCGTAATATTAAGGAAAAAGTAGATAATAATAGTAATAAAGAGATATTTTTATTTAATCAAGAAATTTTACTGAAAATAGCAACTAAAAAACAACAATTCTATTTGCTATCTATAAAAGGTTTTTATATTATATATATAAATATGTTAGCACTCAATGTAGATGAGTGCTAATAATTTGAAAGATTATAATAATAAAATTTTAAATACTAAGGAGGGTAATCTATGAACATTAAGCCATTAGGAGACAGAGTTGTCATTAAAGTAAAGAAAGAAGAAGAAAAGACAAAGAGCGGTATTGTTTTACCCGATACTGCAAAGGAAAAACCACAAGAAGGTACTATTGTAGCAGTAGGCAGTGGAGAAGTTGTAGATGGGAAAAAAGTAGAGCTTGAAGTAAAGGAAGGAGATCAAGTTATTTTCTCTAAATATGCTGGTACAGAAATAAAGCTGGACGAGGAAGAATATTTAATCTTAAGACAAAATGATATTCTAGCTATTTTACAATAGTATACTTCGGGGCATTACATAATCTACCCCAGAAATGAAAAAACAAACTTAAGGAGGTATATATAATGGCAAAGCAAATTGAATTTGGTGAAGAAGCTAGAAAAGCACTAGAAGCAGGTGTAAATAAATTAGCAAATACAGTAAAAGTTACCCTTGGACCAAAGGGTAGAAATGTAGTATTAGATAAGAAATTTGGTTCTCCTATTATTACAAATGATGGAGTAACTATTGCAAAGGAAATTGAACTAGAAGATCCTTATGAAAACATGGGAGCTCAGCTGGTAAAAGAAGTAGCTACAAAGACAAATGATGTTGCAGGGGATGGAACTACAACTGCTACTTTACTTACTCAAGCAATTATTCGAGAAGGGCTTAAAAATGTAGCTGCTGGCGCAAATCCAATGGTTTTAAGGAAAGGAATTGGAAAAGCGGTAGAGACTGTTGTAGAAGAAATTAAGAAAAACAGTAAGACTGTGAAGACAAGAGAGGCTATTAGTCAAGTTGCTTCTAACTCAGCATCTGATGAAAATATTGGAAAATTAATCTCCGATGCAATGGAAAAAGTAGGAAATGATGGTGTTATTACTATAGAAGAAGGAAATACCATGGGAATTGAATTAGAAGTGGTAGAAGGAATGCAATTCGACCGTGGATATTTATCTCCATATATGGTAACCGATACAGAAAAAATGGAAGCAATATTAGACAATCCATATATCTTAATTACTGATAAGAAAATCTCTAATATTCAGGAAGTTCTACCTATCTTAGAACAAATTGTACAACAAGGTGGAAAACTATTAATCATTGCTGAAGATGTAGAAGGAGAAGCTCTGGCAACTTTAGTATTAAATAAATTAAGAGGAACCTTTAATTGTGTAGCAGTAAAAGCACCAGGATTTGGAGACAGAAGAAAAGAGATGCTAGAAGATATTGCTATTTTAACTGGCGGTACTGTAATCTCTGAAGATCTTGGATTAGATCTTAAAACAGTACAACTAGATCAACTAGGTAGAGCAAGACAAGTAAAAGTAGACAAAGAAAATACTATCATTGTTGAAGGTGCAGGAGATTCTAAAGCAATCGAAGATCGAGTAGCACAAATTAAGACGCAAATTCTAAATACTACATCTGAATTTGACAAAGAAAAACTACAAGAAAGATTAGCAAAATTAGCAGGTGGAGTAGCTGCTGTCTCTTATACACATCTGACGCTGCCGACGATCTTACGCG
>USMD01000097.1 GCA_900555725.1 uncultured Garciella sp.
ATTTCTGCCTGTCTCGTGGGCTCGGAGATGTGTATAAGAGACAGGGATAATATAATTATGGTATTCTTAAGATGAATTCCGAGTCATACACTCGGAATTAAGAAAAGAGGTGATTTGATTGAAGCTTTCTACAAAGGGTAGATATGGAGTAACAGCAATGTTTGATTTAGCTGTTCGATATGGACAAGGCCCTATTTCTATTAAAGAAATTTCCGATAGGCAAGGAATTTCAGAGCCATATTTAGAACAATTATTTTCTAGCCTGAGAAAATCAGGATTGATTACTAGCATTCGAGGTGCCCAAGGCGGATATGTTTTAGCCCGTCATCCAGGGGATATCACAGTTGGAGATGTGATTCGAGTATTAGAAGGACCTATTGCACCTACAGATTGTGTGTTAGAAGAAGATCCTGTTGTATGTAAGAAATCAGATATTTGTATTACACGGGAGATATGGGCTGAAATCAGAGATAGTATTAGTAAAGTAGTAGATAATATTACTTTAGCTGATATGGTAGAAAAATATAAACAGAAACTAAATAACGATGCGTATATGTTTTATATTTAAATCAAAGATTTGGAGTGAGCAAAATGGAAAGAAGATATTTTGATTATGCAGCAACAACCCCTGTGGACCCAGAGATATTAGAGGAAATGTTGCCTTATTTCACAGAAAGTTTTGGAAATCCATCTAGTATTTATTCCTATGGAAGAGAAGCCAAAAAGGCTGTTGAGGAAGCAAGATCTAGAATAGCAAATTTCATTGGGGCAGATCCTAGGGAAGTATTTTTTACAGCAGGGGGATCTGAATCTGATAACTGGGCAATTAAAGGAATTGCTATGGCATTAAAGGACAAAGGAAATCATATCATTACATCTAAGATTGAGCATCATGCGGTTTTGCATGTTTGTGAATATTTAGAAAAACATGGTTTTAAAGTTACCTATCTTCCAGTAGATGAAAATGGGCTAATTAGTCTAGAAGATCTTAAAAATTCTATTACTGATAAGACAATATTAATTAGCATTATGTTTGCCAATAATGAGATTGGTACTATTCAGCCCATTAAGGAAATAGGGAAGATAGCCAAAGAACATAATATATATTTTCATACAGATGCTGTACAGGCATTGGGAAACATTAAGATTGATGTAAATGATATGAATATCGATCTAATGTCTATGTCATCTCATAAAATATATGGGCCTAAGGGAATAGGAGCCCTTTATATTAGAAAAGGAATTAAAGTTGATCCATTTATCCATGGAGGAGCTCAAGAACGAAAGAAAAGAGCAGGTACTGAGAATGTTCCAGGTATTGTAGGATTTGGTAAAGCTGTTGAAATTGCTTCTAATTCCTTACAGGAACATATAGAAACAACAGCAAAACTTAGGGATAAGTTAATAAATGGGATTTTAGAAAAAATTGATTATGTGAGGTTAAATGGACATCCTACCAAGCGGTTGCCAGGTAATGTAAATATGAGTTTTGAATTTGTAGAAGGAGAAGCGTTACTCCTTAATTTAGATATGATGGGTATTTGTGCTTCCAGTGGTTCTGCTTGTACTTCAGGATCATTAGATCCTTCCCATGTTTTATTGGCGATAGGATTACCCCATGAAATAGCCCATGGTTCTTTGCGATTAACCATTGGAAGATATACAAAGGAAGAAGATATTGATTATGTACTTCAAGAGCTTCCTAAAATCGTTGATAAATTAAGACTTATGTCACCATTATATGAAAGAGTAAAGGGAGGAAATAAATAATGTATAGTGATAAAGTTATGGATCATTTTGCAAATCCAAGAAATGTTGGAGAAATACCAGAAGCCAATGGTGTTGCCCAAGTAGGAAATCCAAAATGTGGAGATATTATGAAGATGTATTTAAAGGTAGAAGATAACATTATAAAAGATGTAAAATTCAAAACTTTTGGATGTGCTGGTGCAATATCTACTAGTAGTATAGCTACTGAAATGATCAAAGGGAAAACCCTTGAAGAAGCGGAAAAACTAACAAATAAGGCTGTAGTTGAGGCTTTGGATGGACTTCCAGCTGAGAAAATCCATTGTTCTGTATTAGCAGAACAAGCGATCAAAGCTGCTATTGAGGATTATCGTAAAAAAAATAATAAATAACAATGTTTTTAGGAAATTGTGTCTAGGATGCAATTTCCTAAAATATTTTATAATCTCTTTTGTAATACTATATTTATAAAAGGATTTTTACTTTAGAACAATTGTATAGGATATACATTGGAGGAGACGAAATTGAGAAAGGCTAAGGATATATTGGGTTTGCCGGTTATTCTTTTAGATACTGGAGAGGAAGTATTTGATATCAAGGGTATTTTATTTAGTCCAAAAAATAAAAGGATATTAGGTTTTTTAATAGATGAAGGAGGATGGTTTAAAGGTGCTAAGATCCTTCTATTAAAACATGTGCATACTATTGGAAAAGATGCAGTGATTATACGAAATAAAGAGTTTATTATGTCATCGGTGCAAATACCTGAGGTAGAACAGATACTAGAGGATAAATATAAGCTTTTTGATCTAGAAGCAATTGATAGTGAAGGGAATAAATTAGGTAGAATTGAAGATGTTTTATTTAATGAAAAGACCGGTAGAATTGATTCTTTAGAAATATCAGAAGGAGTTTTCGAAGACATCTTTTATGGAAGACTAAGAATTTTCCTTTCAGATAATATCAGATTTGAAGATCAAGGAGTTATTATTACAGATAAAAAGGGAATTGAAAAAATAGGAGGGCTTAAAAATTATTTTTCTGAAGAGATAGATCGAAAGGGGCTTAGACATTAGTGACATTTTCAAAAAAGAAATGGCAGTTACTTTTTTTAATTATAATTGGAATATTATTTTTTATTTTAATTTTTCGTATAAGAGGAGAATTAATGGAGATATTAAGCCCATTTATTTGGTCCATTATATTTGCCTATTTGCTAAATCCCCTTGTGAACTTTCTACAAGAGAAAAAGGTCAATAGATCTTTAGCCATCCTCATTACATATTTATTATTGACTGGAGTTTTTATTGTGATTGGGTGGGCAATTATACCTGTAATTATAAAAGAAACCAAAAATTTAATGGGAGATTTGCCTTATTATACGGAACAAGTCCAAGATTTTTTGTTCATGATACGTAAGTCAACAGAGACTCAATTACCGGGAATATTCAATGATTTTATCGAAAACAGTATTAGTAGTGTCGAAAGTAGGATTGTAAATGGGGTACGAAGTGTTTCTATCACCATTGTAGATTTCTTTTCTGGGGTTTTAGATATTGTAATGATACCGATAGTAACCTATTATTTTTTAAAGGATAAGGAATATTTTAATAAAATAGTCATTCAATTAATTCCTAAAAAGTGGAGAACTAAAGTCATAGAGATGGCAAAGGATAGTGATAGAGTAATAGGAGGGTTTATAAGGGGAAAAATCATTGTGGCTATTTTTGTTGGAGTGCTTACTGCTTTTGGTTTATATTTACTAAATATAAATTATGCTATTATTATAGGAATTATTACGGGAATTATTGATATCATTCCCTATTTTGGGCCTGTAATAGCTGCTATTCCTGCTACAATGATAGCCTTTTTTCAGAATCCTATTAAGGTTGTATGGGTAATTATTTTATTTGTAATTGTTCAGCAAATAGAAGGAGACGTTATTGGACCTAAGGTAATTGGCTCTAGTGTAGGATTGCATCCTGTGGCAATTATTTTTTCATTGTTAATGGGAGGAACTTTCTTTGGAGTAATTGGAATGATAGTAGCTGTTCCTGTAGCTGGAACTGTGAAGGTGATAGGAAAACATATTATTAATTATATTGCTACAAACGATGACAACTATTGACAAAAATCTTTATCTTATATATAATCCAAAGCAAAATAATATAAAAAAGCGATGAAAAGAAAGAGTATTTTTGCTGATTTCTCATAGAGAGGAAATCCATTAGCTGGAAGGTTTCTAGATAGGCAAAAAGAAGCAGTCTTAGAGTTTTAAGGTTAAAATGATAGTAGATCTTAACGGTCAGCAATCGTTATTTGCAGGAGGGATTGATTTCCATGAAATCAATAACTAGGGTGGTACCGCGAGAAATGGTTTCTCGTCCCTATTGTGGGATGGGGGCCTTTTTGTTTTTAAAAAGAAAGTAAGGAGGAATCAAATTGGAATCATTAGGTTTAAACGAAATTCGAGAACGATTTCTTAGTTTTTTTGAAAAAAAGGGACATTTAAGATTACCGAGTTTTTCTTTAGTACCTCAAAATGACAAAAGCTTATTATTAATAAATTCAGGTATGGCTCCCCTGAAACCGTACTTTATAGGAGTAGAAAAACCACCTAGAAAGAGAGTGACAACCTGTCAGAAATGTATTAGAACTCCAGATATTGAAAGGGTTGGACAGACTGCTCGACATGCTACCTTCTTTGAAATGTTAGGAAATTTTTCCTTTGGAGATTATTTTAAGAGGGAAATTATTCAATGGGCATGGGAGTTTATTACCCAAGAATTAAAAATACCTCAAGATAGACTTTGGATAAGTATTTATGAAAATGATGACGAAGCCTTTGAAATCTGGACAAAGAAAGTAGGAATTTCACCAGAAAGAATTGTAAGACTAGGAAAAGAAGATAATTTTTGGGAAATAGGAGTAGGTCCATGTGGGCCATGTTCAGAAATCTATTTTGATCGTGGGGAAGAAGTAGGTTGTGGAAAAGAAAATTGTACAGTTGGATGTGATTGCGATCGCTTTGTTGAATTTTGGAATCTAGTATTTACTCAATTTGATAGGGATGAAGAAGGAAATTATACTCCTTTAGAGCATCCTAATATTGATACAGGAATGGGATTAGAGCGTATAGCTGCTATTATGCAAAGAGTAGATAATATATTTGAAGTAGATACCATTAGACATATATTGGATTATGTTTGTTCCTTAGCAAATACAGAATATGGAAAAGATTCTTCTAAAGATATGTCTATTCGTGTAATTACTGATCATATTAGAAGTGTGACTTTTATGGCAAGTGATGGTATTTTACCTAGCAATGAAGGAAGAGGATATGTGCTGAGGAGGATTTTAAGAAGGGCAGCAAGGCATGGGAAATTATTAGATCTTCATGAGCCATTCTTATATAAAATATGCCACAAGGTAATTGAAGTATCTAGAGGTGCTTATCCAGAATTAGAGGAAAGGGAAGAATCTATTAAAAAAATTATTCGTATTGAAGAAGAAAGGTTTCAGGAAACCATAGACCAAGGTTTAAATATTTTGCAAAATCTTATGGAAGAATTAAGGACACAAAATGTAGACATAATTCCAGGAGTAGATGCCTTTAAGCTTTACGATACCTATGGATTCCCATTGGAATTAACAGTGGAGATTGCAGTAGAAAAGGATATGAAAGTAGATCAAGCTGGCTTTCATGAAGAGATGGCAAAACAAAGGGAAAGGGCTAGAAGAGCAAGAAAGGTTAGTGATATTGATAGTTGGAAGGAAGATCCTTTTGCTTATCTTGGAAATAATATCGGTACAGATTTTATTGGTTATGCCCAATTAGAAGGAGAAGGAACCATTCTTGGAATGCTAAAGGATGGGGAAATTGTACAGGAAGCTTCTATGGGGGATGAAATAATAGTCCTTTTAGATAAGACACCTTTTTATGGAGAAGGTGGAGGTCAAGTTGGTGATCAGGGGATAATTAAAACAGATACTGCTAAAATTTATGTAAAAGATTGCAAAAAGACTAGCAATAAAATTATCCATTACTGTAAAGTAGTAGAGGGAAGTATAAAGCAAGATCAAATGGTAAAAACATATATAAATAAGAACTTACGAATGAATACGGCTCGAAACCACACTAGTACTCATATTCTTCAAAAGGCCTTAAGAGAAGTACTAGGGGATCATGTGGAACAGGCAGGTTCCTTGATAACTCCAAACAGATTAAGATTTGATTTCAAACATTTTACAAGTCTCACTCAGCAGGAAATAAAGACTGTAGAAGATCGGGTAAATGATATTATATTACAGAGTTTGCCAGTAGAGATTATAGAAACGACCCTAGAAGAAGCTGAAAAATTAGGTGCTATGGCTTTATTTGGAGAAAAATATGGGGAAAAAGTTAGATTAGTTCAAATAGGTGATTTTAGTCTAGAACTTTGCGGGGGAACCCATTTATCAAATTCTAGTCAGGTTGGTTTATTTAAGATCATCAATGAAAGCGGTGTGGCAGCTGGAGTAAGAAGAATTGAAGCTGTTACTGGTAGAAAGGCTATTGAATACTATGAAAATAGAGAAGCTTTATTAATTGAATCCACTATTCTGCTTAAAACAACACCAACGGATTTGCTTGGGAAAGTTGGAGAGCTCTTGAAGACTATAAAGACTCAAGAAAAAGAAATAGAGCGGCTAAAGAACAAAATGACTGGTGGCTTTGTGGAAGAATTGTTAAATACAAAAGAAGAGATTTCAGGAATATCCACAATTATTGCTCGGCAAGATGATTTAGATATAGATGGTTTAAGAAAGTTAGGAGATCAATTGAAAGATAAAATTGGTTCTGGTTTAGTAATTCTTACATCTGTTAAAAAAGGTAAAATTAATTTTGTAACTATGGCAACCAAAGATGTAGTACAAAAAGGAATTCATGCTGGAAAACTTATTGGAAAAATTGCGCAAATTGCTGGTGGCGGTGGCGGTGGAAGACCAGATATGGCCCAGGCAGGTGGAAAAGATACGAGTAAATTATCAGAATCCCTAGAGAAAGCCAAAGAATTTATTATGCAGCAAGTAAAATGATAAAAAGGCGTGAATGCACTCCTTTTCTGTTTTAATTTTAAATTTAGGGGAAATACTTTAATAGACTGATCTTCCTATGAAATTATGGATAATTTTTTAAAACTATTTTTTTACTATAGAAAATATGTATAAGAAAATATATCTGTCTCTTATACACATCTCCGAG
>USMD01000098.1 GCA_900555725.1 uncultured Garciella sp.
CTGCCTGTCTCGTGGGCTCGGAGATGTGTATAAGAGACAGACGATATACTTTATATAGGAATGATAGGAATGGTTATTTTATTTTAGTTATAGTTTAGGAAATTTTTGGCGATAATTAGAGTTAGGAGGTGGAAGGATGGTGAATAAAATAGTAAGAAGTTTACTAGTGATTCTAGGTATGATTTTAGGACAACAGGCAATGTATTATGCAATACGTTTTATTCCTGACCTAGAGATCACACCTACATTTGCAATCATATTCTATATAATAGGAGCAATTATTGGTGGCCTTATATTATTTATAATATCACCTAAAATCATAAAAAAAGGTAGACAATCAACCTATAGAGTTGAAAAAAATCTTGAAAAAATGTCTATTAATGAGATTGTTTTTGGAGTATTTGGTCTTATTATTGGGCTGGTTATTGCAAGTTTAATCAGTCTACCAATTAGCAATATTCCCATTCCCTGGATAGGTAGTATTATTTCTTTTATCTTATATATTGTATTAGGATATCTTGGAGGTAGCTTAGCTACCAAAAAAAGAGATGATTTATTAAATTTAAGCGTTTTGTTTAAAAAGCATAATAAAGAAAATAAGACAATAAAACAGGAAAAAGGGGAATATGGGATTCCAAAGGTTTTAGATACCAGTGTCATTATTGATGGAAGAATCTTTGATATTTGTAAAACTGAATTTATAGAAGGGACTCTGATTATACCCCATTTCGTATTGGAAGAATTAAGGCATATTGCTGATTCCTCTGACTCCTTGAAAAGAAATAGGGGAAGACGAGGTTTAGATATTTTAAATAAAATACAAAAAGAACTGGATATTCCAGTTAAAATTTCAGAGAAGGATTTTTCTGATGTAGCAGAAGTAGATATAAAATTGTTAAAACTAGCCCAATATTTTAATGGGAAGGTAGTTACCAATGATTATAATTTAAACAAAGTTGCAGAATTTCAAGGGGTTAGTGTCCTAAATATTAATGAACTTGCCAATGCGGTAAAACCCGTGGTATTACCAGGAGAGGAAATGGAAGTACAAGTTATTAAAGATGGAAAAGAATCTGGTCAAGGAATTGCTTATTTAGATGATGGCACAATGATAGTAGTAGAAAATGGGAAAAAATATGTAGGAGAGATGATAGAAGTAATTGTTACCAGTGTATTACAAACAGCAGCGGGAAGAATGATCTTTGCCCGATTAAAGGAGGCAGAAAAGGTCAATAACAAGGTATCATAATCATTTTTGGTAGAATATTTTTTAGAAACTAAGAAGTATTTAAATACTTCTTAGTTTTTTTCATTTAGAAAAGGAGTGACTCTTACAATGCTTTTTATTTTTCCTCCTTTTTGTTATAATAGCAGAAGAATGAAAAGCCAACGACGGATGGTAGCCAATAGGTGGTGTAGAAATGAATAAGCCCTATGTTGCTGCAATTATTGTAGCTGCAGGACAAGGAACAAGAATGAAAACAGGAGTAAATAAACAATATTTACTCCTTCAAGGCAAACCTATATTAGCCCACACTCTTCAAACCTTTGAAAAGTGTGAGGCAATCAATGAAATAATTGTAGTAGTGGGTAAAACCGAAAAGGCAAAGTGCTTACAGGAAATTATAAAGCCCTATAGATACAAAAAGGTAAAAAAGATTGTAATAGGAGGTGCTACCCGACAACAATCTATGTACAATGGACTAAAGGCAGTTACTCCCCATACGGATATTGTAATTACTCATGATGGGGCTAGACCCTTGGTTCATCAGCAAACTCTCATGGAGAGCATTAAAGAGACATTAATCCATAAGGCTACAATTGTGGGAGTACCGGTAAAGGATACAATAAAAATGATTAATCAAAAAGGTTTTGTCCACAGTACTCCTAAAAGAGATTTATTATGGACGGTGCAAACCCCCCAAAGCTTTTCTTATCATTTGATTATGGAAGCCCATCAAAAAGCTCATGAGGAAGGCTTTATAGGAACCGATGATGCTATCCTAGTAGAAAGAATTGGGCATCCCATAAAAATAATAAAAGGAAAATATGGTAATATTAAAATTACCACTCCAGAAGATCTTATTATGGCGGAAGCGATACTCAATATCAGAAGATAAAAAAAGGAAAATAAATGGGGAAAGGGAGGATTTAGATGAGCATAAACAAAGGTACGTTAATGGAAATTTATAAAAGAATGCAACAAGCAAGAACTTTTGATGAAACATTAAATACTTTTTTCAAAAAAGGTTTCATGCATGGCACCACTCATCTTTCAGTAGGAGAAGAAGCATCAGGGGTAGCTTCTTGTATGGCTTTAAATAAGGAGGACTATATTACTTCTACCCATAGGGGGCATAGTCATGCCATAGGAAAGGGCATGGTTCTTAATAAAATGATGGCAGAGTTATTCGGAAAGGTAACTGGCTATTGTAGGGGCAAAGGGGGATCTATGCATACCGCAGATTTAAATAAGGGAAATCTTGGAGCTAATGGAGTTGTGGGAGGAGGATTTAGCATTGCTGTAGGGGCAGCTTTAACACAAAAAATGAAAAATACAGGAAGGATTGTCCTTTGTTTTTTTGGAGATGGGGCTTCTAATGAAGGTTCTTTTCATGAGAGCTTAAATCTTGCGTCAGTTTGGAAATTACCGGTGATATTTTTTTGCGAAAATAATTTTTACGGAATGTCTACCTCAATAGAAAAATCTATGAACATAAAAGATGTAGCTATTCGAGGAAAATCCTATAATATTCCCAGTTACATAATAGATGGAAATGATGCAATAGAGGTATATGAGACTACAAAAAAAGTAGCAGAATATTGTAGAAAGGGAAATGGTCCTATACTCATTGAAAGCAAAACCTATAGATACTTAGGCCATTCTAAGAGTGATAGAAATGTATACAGAACTAAAGAAGAAATTGAACGTTGGAAAAAGAAAGATCCTATTAAAAGATTGGAAAAATATTTAATAGAAAATCACATTGCAACCAAAGAAGAAATGATGGAGATTCAAAGGCAGGTTATAAAAGAAATAGAAGAAGCAGTGGAGTATGCAAAGAATAGTCCAGATCCGTCTTTAGAGATTCTAATGGAAGACGTTTATGCATAGGGGGGAGAAAAATGAAAGAAATGACATACGCCCAGGCAATTTGTTTAGCCATGACTGAAGAAATGAGGAGGGATCAAGATGTTTTTTTAATTGGAGAAGATGTCGGAATCTATGGAGGCTCCTTTGGGGTTACCAGAGGAATGATAGAAGAATTTGGGGAGGAGAGAATGAAGGACGCTCCTATTTCCGAAGCCGCCATTGTAGGTACAGCGGTAGGTGCCGCTGTAACAGGGATGAGGCCTATTGCAGAAATGCCCTTTTCAGATTTTATTACAATAGGAATGGACGCTTTGGTAAACCAAGGGGCAAAAATGAGATATATGTTTGGAGGAAAAGCAAAGGTGCCAATGGTGATACGCCTTCCTGGAGGTTCTGGTACTGGTGCAGCAGCCCAACATTCCCAAAGCCTAGAATCTTGGTTTTGTCATGTACCGGGATTAAAGGTAGTAGCAGCCTCTACCCCTAACGATGCCAAAGGATTGCTAAAGGCCTCTATTCGAGATGATAATCCAGTGATATTTGTAGAGTCAAAGCTATTGTACCAGGTAAAGGGTATAGTATCTCAAGATCCTGAATTTATCATTCCTTTAGGAAAAGCAGAGATAAAAAAACAAGGAAGCGATCTAACAATTGTAACCTACGGAAGAATGCTTTCTAGGGTATTAAAAATAGCCCAAGAAGTGGCAAAAGAAGGCATTGATGTAGAAGTAGTTGATCCTAGAACATTGGTGCCTTTAGATAAAGAGAGCATTATTCAGTCTGTTAAAAAAACCGGTAGAGCAATCATTGTGCATGAAGCTGTAAAAACAGCGGGATATGGAGGAGAAATTTTATCTACTATTGTAGAAAGTGAGGCTTTTTATCATTTAAAGGCACCTATTATACGTTTAGCAGGTAAGGATATCCCTATTCCCTTTAATCCTCAGTTAGAAAAGGCAGCAGTTCCCAGTGAACAGGAAATACGAGGAGCTGTTTATCAAATAATGAATCAAAGCTATCAATAGATATTTTACTGAGAAAAATGGGAGGCGGAAAAGATGTCTTATCATCATATGGATGCAATGTTATTTTGTATAGAATGTAATGAAAATACCAATCATACCATAACCTATAGAAATGAGAAAATAGAAAACATCAAATGTAATCAATGTGGAAGGGAAATCAAAATAGACCATGAATACATTCAAAGAAATTTTAAAGAAGATATTGTTGAAAGGGTGTTGAGCAAACCTTCCAGGATGACTAAGGAGATGGAAGAAGATATTACCTTGTTTATCACCAGTCTTCCCTTTCGGGTCATTTCAAAACCCTATCGTCTTATGAAGGAAATCTATAAGGGAAAACAATAAGGAGGAGTACTATGAGAGTGGGAATGGGCTATGATGTACACCGGTTAGTAGAAAATAGACCATTGATTTTAGGAGGAGTTTCGATACCTTATGAGAAGGGACTATTGGGGTATTCCGATGCAGATGTGCTAGTACATGCAATTATGGACAGCCTTTTAGGGGCAGCAGTCCTAGGGGATATAGGAAAACATTTTCCAGATACTGATCCCAAGTATAAAGGTGTATCTAGCATGAAACTTTTATCCTATGTGCTAAATAGGATAAAGGAGCAGGGATATCAAATACAAAATATCGATGGGATTATTGTGACCCAACAACCAAAATGTGCACCCTACATGGAAGAAATGAGGAAAAATCTAGCAAATGTCATGGAAATTGACCTAAGTCAAATCAATATAAAAGCTACAACTACTGAAGGATTAGGTTTTACAGGGAAACAAGAAGGAATCGCCAGTTATGTAGTAGCATTATTGAACAATGGGGAAAATGAAAAATAAATTTGGCATATAAATATATAGTAGGAGTAGTTTTATTTTCATTAGGGGTGATAAAATGAAAGTAGAAAGGGTAAAAAATATAGATAGTTTACCTGAGAAGATAGAAAAGAAAATTAGGCAAAGAAAAAAAGAAGCACATCTTGATATCTATCTATATGAAAATCGCTTATATATATCGGCCAGTTTAGGACAAAAAAAGAAGGCGGGCTATGAAATAAATATTAGAGAAATAAAAAAGAAAGTAATGGGGGAGTGGGAAATAATGATATACAAAAAGGAGCCTAAAAAGGGAGAAGTAGTAGCTCAAGTTATTAATTATCCCATTTCCATTATTAAAATAGACCTAGATCCATGGAATTGCTTGCCTCAAAGGGTGATATTTAAAGATAAGACTGGAGAGGTCATCAAGAAAATGAAGTTAAAAGAAGAAGTAAACGATAAGTATAAGAATACTTATGATCAAATAGCTCATTTTTACTTAAAAAAATTCCAATAAATAGGAGAGATGAAAATGATAAAAAGAATGCTCAGCATATCTCTAATAGCAATATTTTTACTGTCCTTGATTTTCCCTATGATAAATATAGCAAGGGCTGATAGTATCCAGGCAGTGGTATCCTTAGGAGCAGATCTTACTCAAGAACAAAGGGAACAAATGCTGGATTTTATGGATGTAAACAAGGAAGAGGTAAATATTATTGAAGTTACTAATCAAGAGGAGGCCGATTATCTAAAGGATACTGCTGCAGCTGACCAGATAGGAAGCCGTGCCATATCTTCTGCCTATGTGGAAGAATTAGATCAAGGACAGGGGATACAAGTACAAACCCATAATATTACTTGGGTAAGTGCAGATATGTATGAAAATGCTCTAGCGACAGCAGGAGTAAAAGATGCAAAAATTATAGCTGCAGCACCCTTTAAGGTGTCTGGGACCGCAGCCCTTACTGGAATTATGAAAGCCTTTGAGACAATCACTGGAAAAGAGTTAGATGAAGATGCAAAAAAAATAGCAAATGAAGAAATGGTAGTCACTGGAGAATTAGGAGAAGAATTGGAAAATAAAGAAGATGCCAGCGAATTGGTAAAAAGGGTGAAGGAAGAGGTTGTAGAAAAAGGGATTACCGACCCAGAAGAGATTAAGAGAATCATTGTGGAAATTCAGCATGATTTAAATATTAATTTAAATGAAGAGCAAATACAACAATTAACAGAATTGATGAATAAAATAAAGGGTATAAATATAGATGTGGACACCTTAAAGGAACAGGTTTCCCAAATTGGGGAAAAGGTAAAAGACGTTGCTGAGAATAATGAGGAAGTAAAGGGGATATTTGAAAAAATTGGAGATTTCATTGGGCAATTGATTGATGCTATTTTAGGTATCTTTCAATAAAAACCTGCTTTAAATGAAGACATCTATTTAGGCGTTCTAATACCCTTTTTTTACCTTAATTTTGTTATTGACATTTTTATCAATTTATTTATAATGGTAGGTAAGAAAAAAATTCAATTAGAGTTTCATAATAAAATAGAAAATAGCCTTGAATAGGAAAAGTAAGTGATTTTACTATCCCAGAGAGAAGTCATCATAGGCTGAGAGTGACTTTGTTCCCTAAAATCATGGAAATGCACCTAGGAGTCTTTCTTCTGAAATCATAGTAGGAAGAGACGGATGATCCCGTTAAAGAGAAAAAGAGGAGTTTTTGCTCAAATAGAGTGGAACCGCGAATACATCGTCTCTATATCATGGATATAGAGACTTTTTATTGCTAGAGGAAATTGCACAAATAAGATTTTTCTCAAACATGAGTTTGTGCTATATCATATACTATATATGATTATCCTATTATATTCTAGATATGGATGATTGAGTTTGAGAAAATCAATTGTGCAATTTCCTCAATTAAAAAGACTATCATAAATTTAGATAATTGCGAAACTTGCAAATAAATTTAAAGTATAATCTATCTAATTAAGTT
>USMD01000099.1 GCA_900555725.1 uncultured Garciella sp.
CGTCGGCAGCGTCAGATGTGTATAAGAGACAGTATTATATTAATGGAAGGAAAAGAGTATGAAAAAATTTCATAAATTGCTAATTCCTTAACAGTTGAAGAAATTGCATAAATAAGATTTTTCTCAAACACGAGTTTGTGTTACACTATATGCTGAATATGACTATTATATTACATCCTAGATATAGATGATAGTGTTTTAGAAAATCAATTATACAATTTCCTCAGTTAGATAAATAATTATGAAATGAATAAGCGAGGATGAACAAAATGCAAAGCATGACATTAGATGAGATTTTAAAGGCAGTAAATGGTACTCTATTAAATAGCATTGATAAGAAAGAAGTAAATGGAATTTCTACTGATGGTAGAACTTTAAAGCCGGGAGATTTATATATACCGATTATAGGAGAACGTTTTGATGGGCATGGTTTTATAGATCAAGCTGTAGAAAAAGGCACTATAGCTTGTTTTACTGAAAAAAAGAATTATTTTAATAAAAATACAAATATGATTTTGGTAAAAGATACTTTAAAGGCTTTACACGATTTAGCACTGCATTATAGAAAGAAGTTTCATATTCCTTTTATTGCGATCACAGGAAGTAGTGGAAAAACCACAACCAAAGACATGGTCGCATCAGTTTTAGAACAAAAATATAAAGTACTAAAAACCAAAGGAAATTTTAATAATGAGATCGGCTTACCCTTGACTTTATTTCAATTAGAAAGCTATCATGAGGTGGCTGTTATTGAGATGGGAATGAGTGCTTTAGGAGAAATCAGCAGATTGGTTCATATGGTATATCCTGATATTGCCATTATTACAAATGTAGGATTAACCCATATTGAAAACTTAGGTTCTCAAGAAAAAATATTCGAGGCCAAAAAGGAGATATTAGAAACCCTATCAAAGGATCAAATTGCTTTGCTAAATGGTGATGATAAATTTTTAGGTACTGTGAAGAGTGATAAGTTTAAAGTTCATTTTATCGGGATGAGTAGCAATAAACTTGACTTAGAAGCTAGAGATATTGTCAAAACAGAAAAAGGTATACAGTTTTGCGTACAGGATAAAAATAATACTGTAGAAAAATTCTTCTTAAATTTACCTGGGGTACATAATGTATATAATAGCTTGATGGCGATTTATATAGGGGAATATTACGGATTAAGCCATGAAGAAATACAACAAGGACTTCAAAAATTTAAACCCAGTAAGATGAGAATGGATATTTTTGAAAAGGGACAGATTAAGATTATTAACGATGTCTATAATGCAAATCCGGATTCCATAAAAGCAGCACTAGGAGTTTTAAAGGATAGTAGTAAAACTAGAAGGAAGATAGCGATACTTGGAGATATGTTGGAAATGGGTAAATGGGCACAAAAAGCTCATTATAACGTAGGAAAGTTTCTCTATGAATATAATATTGATATTCTTATTGGGGTAGGACATAATGCTCAATATTATGTTCAAGGAGCAATAGACCAGGGAATGGCTAAGGAAAAAGCAGTGTCATTTAAAACAAATAATGAAGCGATTGCATATCTAAATAAAATAATTCAGGACGGAGATGCATTTTTAATAAAAGGTTCCAGAGGAATGAAAATGGAAGAAATTGTAACTTTTTTACAAGAGAGGTGTTAGAAGATGAAACAATTAATTTTAGCAGCCATTATATCTTTTATTATTGCTGTAATAATTGGACCAATCATCATTCCTATCCTACGAAAATTAAAGTTTGGACAAAGTATTCGAGAAGAAGGCCCCAAAAGTCATATGAAAAAATCTGGAACTCCTACTATGGGTGGAATTATCATTATGGTAGCAGTATCCATTGCCAGCACGATCTTTGCATTAGGAAATAGTGATTTAATGATTGCAATGTTAGTAGCTTTAGGTTTTGGGATTATTGGATTCATAGATGATTTTATAAAAATTGTATTAAAGAGAAACTTAGGTTTGAAACCTTATCAAAAATTGATTGGACAATTTCTTATCGCAATAATTGTTGTTATATATGCAGCAAATCATCCTTATATTGGGACTTCACTTCTAATTCCCTTTACAAATGAATATGTTGATTTAGGAGTGCTCTATATTCCATTCACAGTTTTTGTTGTAGTTGGAACAGCTAATAGTGTAAATTTAACAGATGGATTAGATGGATTGGCTTCTGGTGTGACATTAATCGTTTCTGCTTTTTTTGCCTTAGTAAGTTTAGGATTAGGATATCATGGATTAGCTATTTTTGCAGGAACGCTTGTAGGTGCTTGTTTGGGCTTTTTAAAATTTAACTATTATCCAGCCCGGGTATTTATGGGAGACACTGGGTCTATGGCATTAGGCGGAGCAGTGGCTGCCTTAGCAGTTTTAACAAGGATGCAACTTTTTTTACCTATTATAGGAGGAGTATATGTAATAGAGGCACTTTCAGTTATCCTACAAGTGATTAGTTTTAAATTAACTGGTAAAAGAATATTTAGGATGAGTCCTTTACATCATCATTTTGAGCTGAAAGGATGGCATGAAACAAAGGTTGTTATTGTATTTTGGATTGCAGCCTTAATTTTAGCAATTATTAGTATGTTGGCATTGTCAATATATTAGGGAAATAGGGTGAGAATATGGTAATAAAAGACAATCATTTTTTAGTAATAGGCACTGCCATTAGTGGAATTGCAGTTGTAAAATTTTTATTATCAAAGGGTGCCTATGTGAATTTAACAGATGTAAAACAAAGGGAACAACTTAATAAAGAAATATTGGAATTGGAGAAAAGTCCTAATTTTAAAGGAATTTATGGGATGCAACCTCCTTTGTCTATTTTAGAAAAAATCAATTCCATTATTGTCAGTCCAGGGGTACCAATGGATATTCCTATTATTCAGCAAGCCAAGGAGGAAAATATTGAAGTACTAAGCGAAATAGAATTGGCTTATCGCCTTAGTAATACACCAATTATTGCTATTACAGGAACCAATGGAAAGACAACAACAACATCATTAGTGGGAGAGATATTTAAGGAAAGTAAAAGGGAAGCTTATGTGGTAGGGAATATCGGAATACCTATGATTTCAAAGATAGAAGAGGCTACTGAAAATGGATATTTTATTGCAGAGGTTAGCAGTTTTCAATTAGAAGGTACAAAATATTTTAGACCTCATATCTCAGCAATTTTAAATATTACTCCCGATCATTTAAATAGGCATAAGACCATGGATAATTACATATATGAAAAGAGTAAGATTTTTTTGAATCAGAATTATGAAGATATTACAATTTTAAATGCTGATGATCCGATTACATTTTCCTTAAAGGAAAAAACAAAGGGAAAGGTTGTTTTGTTTAGTGGATCATCTCCACTGGAAAAAGGAGTGTTCATAGAAAATAATGAAATAGTAATACACGATGATAATGATAAAATAAAGGTTTGTCCTGTATCAGAGATTAAAATGTTGGGAAACCATAATTTAGAAAATGCTTTAGCAGCTGTGGCAATCTCCTACTATGCTCAAATACCTATAAGTAACATTAAAAAGGTTTTACAAACATTTAAGGGAGTAAGCCATCGAATAGAATTAGTAGATACTATAGATGGAATAGAATTTATAAATGATTCTAAGGGTACTAATCCAGAAGCTTCTATAAAGGCAATAGAAGCTATGGAAAAGCCCATTGTTTTAATAGCTGGGGGAATGAATAAAGGTAGTGATTTTACTAAATTTATACAATCTTTTCAAGGAAAAGTTCGGCATTTAATAGTGTTAGGTGAAACAGCTAACATAATTGAAAAAACAGCAAAAAAGCAGGGCTTTTATAATATAACTAAAGTGGAAGATCTTAAAAGTGCTATATTAACATCCTTTCAAAAATCCCATCCAGGTGATGTTGTTTTATTATCCCCTGCCTGTGCTAGCTGGGATATGTTTCATAGTTTTGAAGAGAGAGGAGATTTATTTAAAACTGTTGTGAAAACTTTAAGGAGGTCAGAGGATGGCTAAAAAAAATCCCGCTGATTTTATTCTTATATTTTCAGTAGTATTACTAACTTCCATAGGTGTTATCATGGTATTTAGTGCTAGTCAATATTCTGCTGGAATCCGTTTTAATGATGATTTACATTTTTTAAAAAGTCAGCTTACTTGGAGCATATTAGGTTTTATCGTAATGGCTATCACTTCCAAAGTTCACTATAAAATATTTCAAAAGTATGCTAAAGTTATTCTTATTTTTTGTATTTTATTATTGTTGGCAGTTTTTATTCCTGGCTTAGGGGTAAATGCCAATGGTGCTACAAGATGGATTGGTTTTGGACCTCTTACAATACAGCCATCAGAGGTTACTAAAATAGGGGTTATCATTTTTATGGCTGATAGTTTGTGTAAAAAGAAAGAAGAAATTAGGACCTTTTCTAAGGGGATTCTTCCTTATATTTTACTAGTGGGGTTCATCTGCGGTCTTATTATTTTACAACCCAATTTAAGTACTTCTGTAGTAATTGCAGTAATTGTTTTTTCCATGCTTTTTGTTGCAGGGGTAAATTTAAAGTATTTTTTTACGCTAGGTATAGTAGCTATGCCAGTATTGTTTACATTAATTTTTTCAGCAGATTATCGTCGAAGAAGATTCACTTCTTTTTTGGATCCCTGGTCTGATATGGCAGGAGATGGATACCAAATTATACAATCCTTATTGGCTTTTGGTTCTGGAGGTTTATTCGGTCAGGGATTAGGAAATGGAAAGCAGAAATTACTATATATACCAGAACCTCAAAACGATTTTATCTTTGCTCATATAGGGGAGGAATTAGGTCTTATTGGAACTGCTACTATACTGCTGTTATTTATGTTATTAATATGGAGAGGAATTCGTATAGCTCTTTATGCTCCCGATATGTTTGCTTCATTGGTAGCAAGCGGAATAGTTTTTATGATTGCATTCCAGGTGATTATAAATGTAGGAGTAGCTACTTCTATGATGCCTGTTACAGGGATGCCATTACCATTCATAAGTGCAGGAGGATCCTCTTTGGTTTTCTTAATGGGGGGGATAGGTATTTTATTAAATATTTCTAGATATACAGTCTTAGAACGAAGTTAAGTTTATATCTTTAATAATTTTGTCACACCTTTAAGTTTAGCACATATTATAATTATAGATTATTTCTTTTAAAAAATGAAATAATGATATTGGCTTCTTGGAGGTGTAAAAACATGAGCCGATTTTATATTAAGGGGGGCATTCCTTTAAAAGGAGAGGTAAAGGTACAAGGGGCAAAAAATGCCGTTTTACCTATCTTAGCGGCTACTATATTGAATCAAGGAGAAAGCATTATTCACAATGTACCTGACTTAGAAGATGTAAAAACAATGATGAAAATTTTAGAATCAATTGGTTGCGATATAAAAAAAGAAGGACACACTTTAATTATAAATTCTTCAGCCATTCATACTAATGAAATTCCAGAATATTTAGTAAGAGAAATGCGTTCTTCCATTATTTTATTGGGGGCTATTTTAGCGAAACATAAACAAGCAAAGTTTTCCTATCCAGGAGGTTGTGACATAGGGCTTAGGCCAATTGATCTCCATTTAAAAAGTTTCCGAGAACTAGGAGCTGAGGTGGTTGAATCCCATGGGTATATTTATTGTAAATCAAATAGTTTAAAGGGTACTCATATCCAATTGGATTATCCCAGTGTAGGGGCTACAGAAAATATTATGTTGGCAGCTTCCTTAGCTGAAGGAACAACAATTATACGTAATGCTGCTAAGGAACCTGAAATACAAGATTTACAAAGTTTTCTAGATCAAATGGGATGTAAAATAAAAGGAGCAGGTGGTAATACTATTATAATAGAAGGAGTGCAGGATTTAAATAATGTGGAATTTACTATTATGCCTGATAGAATAGTAGCAGGGACCTTTGCTACAGCTGCTGCTATAACAGGGGGAAAAATAGTATTAAATAATTCTCAAATAGAACATATAAGTTCCGTTGTTTCAAAGTTGGTAGAAGCTGGTTGTAATGTTTATTCTATGGAAGATAAAGTAGTAATCAGTTCTCCAAAAAAATTAAAGGCAGTAGAAACAATAAGAACCCTACCTTATCCTGGTTTTCCGACAGATATGCAAGCTCAAATGATGGCAATTATGACGATAGCTAAGGGTACTAGTATTTTTACAGAAACAATCTTTGAAAATAGATATAAGCACGCTTCACAACTAATTCGCATGGGAGCTAATATAAGTATAGATGGAAGAATTGCAGTAGTGAAGGGTGTAAATAAGTTATTTGGAACCAATGTATCAGCTATGGATTTAAGGGGAGGCGCTGCATTGATACTGGCGGGACTTGCTGCTGAAGGAGAAACTGTTGTAGATAATATTTACCATGTAGATAGAGGTTATGAAAACTTTGAAAAAGTTTTACAAAGTATAGGAGCATCTATACGCAAAGAATAAAAGTAGCATTGCAATGCTACTTTTATTAAGTTAAAATTGTACAAGACCTTTAGTTATGGAGAGATAAAATATGAAAAAAAAACATAGGAAAAAAGAAAATTCTTATAACATTAGAGGATTTAGAAAAGGGAAATATGGTATAATATTATTAATTTTATTTTTATGTATAATACTTACTTCTTATTTTTTGCTCTATACTGCTGTCTCTTATACACATCTGACGCTGCCGACGATC
>USMD01000100.1 GCA_900555725.1 uncultured Garciella sp.
CCTGATGAAGATAAATCTGTCCATGATGCCAAACTCTTAATCCCTACCTTAAAAGGAACCGATAAATCCAACCACAAATATAATTACGATAATATATGTTGGATTCATTTTATTTCTTACCAGTTTCCAAATCCCCAAGGTTGCCAATAAAGGTAATAAACCAGGTAATAATGAATCCAGCACGGATTGCAGGTTAAAACCTACTTCCCCAACTTTAAAATCAACAGGTGTCATAATGCCAACCCTGGTTGCGGCCATATTTCCCACTACCATCAGACCAATGATACTAAATGCTTCGGTAATTTTATTTAACTTACCCTCTTTCAAGAATTTAACAATAGAATTTTTCCCTTGCTTATATCCCATCATGTAAAAACCATACCCCATTGTTAACATGATAATCTTGTATAAAACTTCAAATAAAATTGGCCCTAATACGTTTCCTGCAAGTGCCAGACTGCAACAAATCCCAGCAAGTATAGGATATACAATTCCTTGTGAAACGGTATCACCAATACCTGCCATCGGCCCCATTAACCCAGTTCTTACTGAGTTAATGTCTTCAGCATGAATGTCTTCCCCTCTTGCTTTTTGTTCCTCCATTGATGCTGCTATCCCATGAATGACAGTACCGACGTATGATGGCTCAGTATTAAAGAAAACCATGTATTTTTTAAGCTCAGCCGCTTGTTCTTCCTTTGTTTTATATAACCGTCTTACAATTGGAACCATCGCATTAGTGGTGCCCAGCGCTTGTAATCGTTCGTAGTTATAACAAGTTTCACTTGAATATCCTAAAAGCCAGTGTTTGACAAGATCTGATTTTCTTAATTTAGCATTTTCATTTATCCTTTGGGTTTCGTCTATTATGTTATCCACTGATTTACGCTGCCCTTCTGCGTTTTCGTTCTCACTTGAGAACATATACATTAACGCACCAATTACTGCTGCAAAAATGGTAGTAGCCATAATATCCAAATCCAAATAAATCGTTGCAAAATAACCTAAAATAAAAAATCCAACAATTTTTTTCTTTCCTAAATAGTTCAATAACATGGCAATACCTAATGCTGGCATTAAAGCCCCTACAACTGTTAACGCATCCACTACTGACTTTGGAAGAGCGTCCAGCATTTTAGATGCATAGTCACCGCCAAAGAAAACTAAACAAAATGCTGGAATACCATATAAGATGAAACTTAAAATTCCAGATGGTACATAATTCATGATTCTTAGACCGGTTATATTATTTTCCTCTAAATATTTGTCTGCTTTGTGAATCCAAAAACTATTAATCGTCATATAAGCCTGATTAATAAATATGCCCAGTAAACTAAATGGAACTGCGAATGTTGGTGCTAAGGACGGTTCTGCACCTGAAATTAATGTGAGTGCTGTACCAAATACGCCAGCAGCCATTAAGTTTCCCGGCATTGTTCCCCCTGCTGTAATCCAGCCAAGATACGTTAACTGTATATAAGCCGCCGCCTGCATTCCTTCAACAGGCTGCCCCATAGCAACTGCTACTAGAAAGCCTACCCAAATTGGATATAGCCAAGTCCTGGTAATAGCGTGGCTAACCCACCATTGGCTTAATGTAGCAATGACTGCGACTAATATTGCAGAAAAAAGCATAGTAACACTCCTCTCAAATTATGTTTGTGTAAAATACAAATTCTATAGGTCTTAAGCACTATATCAAAAGTATAAAAAGGACCTGCTAAAACTGGTTGGTAAGGGAAATTTCGTTATAGAAAATAAGTTGAAAAAATTCTTAAGGAAAAAACTTTGAGTATTAGATAAATGAATCGTCTTCAAAACATTCGATACTTTATTAATACTTTGACAATACAACATAGAATCTGCTTTAAATACGAATCGTTTTCTTATCATCCCTTTTCAAAAATTTTAAATTTCACTCTAAGTGATACACTTTTCCCTTTCTGGAATCTATATTGCTAAAAATATTTTTGGGTATATTGGTTATGAAATGAATTTTAAATAGATTTTCTGGAAAATGTTCTATATATTTTATAATTGTGATGGATTGACTATTTTGTGCTGTAGTTTCTGTAAGCTTCTATGAGGAATAGGATTGTATAAAGGTAAAACATCTGATAAAATGTTATCATAAAGTTTGTGGGGGCAAACTTTATGATATTTTGCTAATACTAGCTATCACCTAATTTTTTTGCTGTGCTTTATTTTGGAAACAGCAAAATATGCTCATTTTTAGTGAGCAAGGAATTATTATCATCACCACCTTTTAATAACTTTTTTCGCTATTCGCGTATTACATAACATATTGTATATCGCGTTTCGCGAAATGTCAAGGGGTTTTTCTATGTTTTCTAAGGAGATTTTCGCTGAACGTGTCAAAACATTACGAAAAAAGAAAAAATTAAAACAGTCTGAACTGGGAAATATGGTCGGGCTTACTTATACTGCAATCAGTGATATTGAGCGTGGAAGAAGAACCACTACCATGGAGAAGTTAGATGTTTTAGCAGACTTTTTCGATGTATCAGTGGATTACTTGATGGGTAGGACCGATAATCCTAAAATGAATCAGTAGTGACAGGGGGACGTTTCGTTTGTCCGCCCCTTCACATTCTTTTCTTTATCAGAATCTTCTAAAAATATGTAACGCTTATCTAATCCTCTTAACATAACATGATAGATACCGATACTACTTTTTTTTCTAGCTTCTCTAACCATTTTCACTACCTCATAAATATTTTATCACTATAGGATAAAAACGGAAGAAGAATTTCATTAAATATTTTTAAAATTCAAAAATAGAGATTAGAAGAGGAACGAGACAAAAATAATTGTATTTGCAGACAAATGAAACATCCCCTTGTCTCCTTTTGAATAATAAAGAGATTCAATGCACTGGAAAGTTACAGTAGGTTTTGTATGAAAAAAATTGCCAACGTTTACTTGACAGTAACATTTTTAAAATGTCTGTTTATTTTCGATCTAATTATGGTATAATAATAAAAAAGGTAATCGGTACCACAAGGTGCGGTTACCATAAGGTGATTATTTAATCATAATCACTCTGCATGGCAGTGCAGGGTGATTACTTTTTTTGGTTCTTATTCCTATCTAAAGCAGAGGATGCCCTAGCTAAGATGCGCTTAGGAATGTACGTACAGCTACGGGAAGGCTCTGCTTGACATGATGTGAAAGAAACCATTAAAAGCATTACAGAAAATTCTATTGATAGTCGTTTTGCTACTTTGGTCAGTGATGATACCCATCCCAATACCTTGATTACTGTAGGTCATCTAGACCACATCACATAGTAAAAAGAGCTATTGAAGAGGGACAAAAACCCATTACCGCCATACAAATGGTCACCCTCAGCGTAGCCCAATGCTTTGGCATGGATGAAGACCTCGGCACTGTCTCCCCTGGACGCTGGGCAGATATTGTTCTTCTCAGTGACTTAACTCAAGTAAAAGTAGAAAAGGTCATTGTCAACGGAGAGCTTGTGGCAGAGAAGGGAAAAATGCTGGTGGAAATTCCTAGAGTAGAATATCCAGAGACAGCAAAGAACACCATGAATCTTTCTAAAAAATTAGAAGCTAAGGATTTTATCATCTCTGCTCCTACAGCTGAAATGACCCAAGCTAAAGTAAGGGTTATGGAAATCATTGAGGCAAAGGTAGGCACCTATGCCAGAGAATGTGTTCTGCCTATAGAAAATGGTATGGTAACCAATGATCTTGATAAAGATATTATAAAAGCTGCCGTTATCGAAAGACATCATGGCACTGGTACCATGGGAAAGGGCTTTGTGAAAGGTTTTCACATCAAGGCAGGAGCAGTGGCCTCCACCGTAGCTCACGATTCCCACAACCTTCTTATTGTAGGCACCAATGATGAGGACATGGCCTTAGCGGGCAATACTCTTGCTGAAGTTGGGGGCGGAATGGTTGCCGTCAAAGATGGAAAAGTCATTGCCCTTCTTCCCCTCCCCATAGCAGGACTTATGTGCCAAGAGCCAGCAGAAGAGGTGGCCAAAAAAGTAAAAGCTTTAGAGAAAGCTTGGAAGAAATTAGGCTGTGACCTGGTATCCCCTTTTATGACCATGGCCCTTATTGCCCTAGCTGTACTGCCAGAGCCTAGATTGACCAATAGAGGATTGGTGGATACTATAAAGTTTGAGTTAGTGGATTTATTTGTTCAATAAGTCCTTGGATATTTCTATTAACTTTCTTTTTATCTGCTATAGACTTAGAGGAATTGAATAAATCAAGGAGAATTAAAAGAGGATTGTTCCAAACAGGAAACAAAATAATAAATAGCGATGTAAACGGAAGTATAAACATCATGAGAAAATATCTCAAAGATAAATGTATTCCCAAAATGATTTGTCAAATTAGGGATAATGGAGTCATGTACACTCCCAAAGGAATAAGGGTAGCCTAGTTAAACTAGGTCGAGAGTTAAATTCCAAACTTCTTTTGAAACTACCGTTGCTTGTCTCGTGATGCACAGAGGGACAGTCCCCCCTGTGCTTTTTCACGTGAGAAAGAATCAATGGGACGGTTCTAGCGATGTAGATAATCAGAACAATCTCAGATAAAATATAGCAAATGATTCTAAGGTTTGATAAAATAATACTAGGGTAATCGGATAAAAGCAGGGTGCGGTTGCCACCTTACTTTCAGATGAAAGGAGGTGGTGCGGTATGAGTACATATGAGGCAATATCTTTAATGATAACCTTTGGTGTATTTACAATATCGCTAATCTCCTTAATTGTTAATCTGTTAAAGGATAACAAACAAGGAAAAAGGTAATCACCCTGCACGGCCATGCAGAGTGATTAAAATATAACTAATCACCAGATGGCAATCGCATTTTGCGAATCCGATTACCTTTTTTATTATTATATCATAATTAGGGCGAAAATAAACAGATATTTTGCTTTTTTATTTTTAAAAGACAAGGGGACGTTTCATTTGTCTGCAAAGACAGCTATTTTTGTCTCGTTCCTCGTCTAATCTCTATTTTTGAATTTTAAAAATATTTAATGAAATTCTTCTTCCATTTTTATCCTATAATAATAAAATATTTATGAGGTGATGAAAATGGTTAGAGAAGCTAGAAAAAAAGTAGTACCAGTATCTATCATGTTATGTTAAGAGAATTAGATAAGCATTACATATTTTTAGAAGATTCTGATAAAAAAAGATACAGAACACTTATCAATTAGAAAATTTTTAATCTCTATCAAAAAAAGAGTACGAGCATATAGTGGTTGAAATTTATAATGATTTAGGAATTAGTATAAGGCAATTAAGTCGAGCATTAGGCATAGGTAAGGGTGTAATAGAAAGAATTTTAAAAAATTCTAAAAAGAAAAGAATGTGAAGAGGGAGACAAACGAAACGTCCCCCTGTCATTCCTCTTTAGACTTAAATCTTAATTAACTATTTCAAAGGATGGCCTTAAATCGCTATAAAATTTATAATCAATTAATCTATCATGAAGTAGCCTTCCTACAAGTATACACGGTGCAATTCCTATACTATAAGCATAATCTACTATTTGACTTTTATTTGTATAATCATAATCTTCAATAAACGTTTTATACTGTTCATCTGGTATTAAATAATTACTTGCTTCCTTATCTGCTTCATCCTCTTTGTCATCATCATAATTAATACTCGATATCTTTTTTGTATGCTTAATTAAATGGGCTAGCTCATGAAAAAACGTAAACCAAAATATATCTGCACGCTTTCCTCTAACACTTAATGCTAATATAGCTTTATCTTTCCTCCAGATAGTACCCCACATATATAAGTCTTCGGCAGTGCCTCAACTAATACTAGTGACACACCACATTCAGCACACAAATTTTTCATTATAGGATAAAACTCTTCAGGATCCTTCATAGTTAGCTCTCTGAACTTTGGTATATAACTTTTTAATTTTCTTTGATTAAATTTCTCAACTTCAACTTTAAGTCCTTCTATCTCAGCTTTTCTGACCCAAGCTAACACCCCTAAATCGGAAATTTCTTTAATCTGCTTCTGCTTTCTAAACATAGCAGCTACTGAAACTTCTATTGATTGCAGGCTAGCAACGCCAAAATAATCTCTTAAATTTTCAACTCTTTCGTTCCTATCACTTGTTTCTGATATCCAACCTAAGTCGCTCATATATTTATACGGCGCCTTTTTCAGAATTTCTAAGTCTTCTTTTAATTCTTCTTGTTGCTTTAATCTAGCTTTATTTAACTGATAGTTCGTTTCTAAATTCATCCAAAATTGTGCTTTAGGTCCCAAAACTGTTTCTAGTTTTAGGGCTGTTCCATAGGTGATGGGCTCTTTACCATTAATAATATTACTTAAGTGCTTTGGTGTTATTTCTAGTCTAATAGCTAGCTCTTTTTGATTCATGCCCAAAAATATCATGTTTTCTCTAATTGTCTCTCCCGGCGGAATAGCAATAGCTGGCATGAATTTATCATTTTCTTTTTTGCTTACCATGGTAATCCGTCACCTCCTCAATCCTCATAATATTAATACTTTCTAGGCGTTTGCGAAACGCCAAAACCCGCATAAATACGGGATGTTTTTTGTTACAAAATAGAACAA
>USMD01000101.1 GCA_900555725.1 uncultured Garciella sp.
AAGATCGTCGGCAGCGTCAGATGTGTATAAGAGACAGGTATATAGCTAATCTAATTCTTTTACTGCTATATTGTAATTTTTTAGTTCCAATTGATCGATAAAGGGTAAAAAATTTTCCATAGGACCAGAGGTATGGATATCTAGCTTTGTATTTGCACTAGTAGAAAGCAAATGATTTTTCTCTAAAAAGTGTTTTACACTCTCTACTAATTTTACAGCAGGATCTATCAAATGAAGTTGAGGGTAAAGCCTAGAGATATTCTCTGACACAATGGGATAATGGGTACAACCAAGTATAAGATTATTGATTGGAGCTTTAGACAAAATAGGATCAATGGCATTCTTTATGGTAAAGTTTAACTGTGCCCAATCCCCATTATTTTTTTCAATGAGTTTAGCAAGGTCACGACTTCCTTTTGAATAAAGAAAAAATTCTGGCTTTAAGGATTCTAGTGTTTTTTTGTAGATATTGGAATTTACTGTAGCTTCTGTTGCAATGAGTCCAATACCCTCCTTAGGGTTATTTTCAATGGCCGCTAAACAACCTGGATAGATAATGTCAAAAATAGGAATTTCTGTCAAAGGAATCAGATGATCTACAAAAGAAGAAATGGTATTACATGCTAATAAGATTACTTTTACATTTTGTGATTCCATAAACGAAAACATTTTTTTAGTTAGGATAATAATTTCTTTAGGCTCTTTATTCCCATAGGGCATATTTTTACTATCTCCAAAATATACAATACTTTCCTTAGGTAATTGCTTTTGAATTTCTTTTACTACTGTTAATCCTCCTACTCCTGAATCAATTACACCGATTAAATTATTATTAGATTGCACTCTATGTCACCCCCGAAAATTAAATAACTACTTTCACTATTATATCAAAATTATTATATCAAAAATGTCTTATCATTCATAAACAGAGTTCTTGGCTTCAGATGGAGTTTTTACTCCAGCTGAAGCTACCTAACAGAATTCTTAGTATCGGTATTTTCGATACTTAGAATTCGTTGTCCTTTAGGGAAAATCGTTATCCGATGACTATCTGCCGTTATCTCCCACTTTGGTAGAAGTGGGAGTCTTACGGCAGATAGTCATCGGATAAATGAAGAAAATTGAGAATGAATTAGAAAACAAAAGAGATTATACTATTATAAAATATTTTTATTGAATTATATGGGGAAAATTGCTAATATATAAATAGACATGGTTGTTAAAATAACAACAATTGCAAATGGAAAGAAGGATGTAAGAAATAGAACTATATATTAAGGGGGGTATCCATAATGCCGGAAGAAGAAGTAAAAAAAGGTTTTTTAAGCAGAGAGACTACCAGACGGGAATTTTTAAAAATTTCTGGTAAGGGAATTGGGGGAGCAGCTCTTTCTTTATCCGTATTAAGTTTATTTGGTTGTCAAACTTCTAATGTAGAAGATGTAGCAGCTTTTCCTATAGCCGAAGGAGTATTGATTGCTAATCGATCAAAATGCACCGGGTGTCAAAGATGTGAAATAACCTGTACTTTGGTAAACGATTCAAAAATACAGCCTTTTATTTCAAGGATTAAGGTTAGTAGAAATTACAACTTTGGGGTAGATGGACCCAAAATTGCTTATCGCGAGGAAGATGGGCAATACGGAAATTTATTGATGTCTCCAGAAACCTGTAGACAGTGTGCAGAGCCTTATTGTGGGAAGGCATGTCCTCAGGGGGCAATAGAAGCAGATCCAAATACAAAGGCTAGGGTTGTAAATAAAGAAAAATGTGTTGGTTGTGGCGTATGTACCAAAGCATGTCCTTGGAATCTTCCGACAGTAGATCCTGAAACCAAAATATCTACTAAGTGCTTATCTTGTGGAGCATGTGCGAGCAGTTGCCCAACAGGGGCTTTAAAAATAGTTCCCTGGAATGATGTAAAATATGTCTTACGTAAAAATGGATATAGGGTTGGATAATAAAAAATAAAATACTTGATCATAAAGTCTAAAGGGGGAAAATTTATGCCAACAGGAGGTTGGACTGGTAAAATACTAAGAGTAAATCTTACATCTGGGAAAATTTCAACGGAGAAAACATCCAAATATCACGACTTTATTGGAGGCATGGGTATAGGATATAAAATAATGTTTGATGAAGTTCCAGTAGGAACCAAGGCCTTTGATCCTGAAAATAAAATTATATTTGGGGTTGGACCCCTAACTGGAAGCGGAGCATTAATGAGTTCAAGAACTAATATTACTTCTTTGCTTGCTAGTAATCCCTATCATATGGTAACAGATAGTCATATGGGAGGAAACTTTGCCGCTACATTAAAATATGCAGGTTGGGATGGAATTATTGTTGAAGGAGTATCCCAAAAACCTGTTTGGTTAAGAATTGAAAATGACAACGTTTCTATAGAGGATGCTTCCTTTGTCTGGGGTAAGGGTATTTATGATACCACTGCTCAAATAGCATCTATTATCGGTAAAGAAGCGTCTATTGCTGCTATAGGCCAGGCAGGTGAAAATTTGGTAAACTTATCTGTCATTATGAATGGCACTTCTCACTCTGCTGGTGGTCATGGTGGAGTAATGGGAGCCAAAAAGTTAAAGGCCATTGCTGTAAAAGGTACAGGTTCTGTAAAAATCGGTGGAAAAACAAGTGAATTAAAAAAAATAAACGATTATATGATGAAGGATATTGTTGGAGCAAATAATCAATGGGTTGTCCCAAGTACACCCCAGCCTTGGGCTGAATTTCATGATGAAGGAAGCCGATGGACTGCAAGGAAAGGTTTACATTGGGGAGCATCAGAAGGCAATATTGAAACAGGAATCGCAGCTACTGGAGATGTCAATAAAGTAGGATACCGTACCATGAAATCTGTATATGATTTAGGCCCCGTGGCAGAAAAATATACTATAAGAATGGGTGGTTGTCAATCTTGCCCAATAAGATGTCACTCTCAATTAAAACTACCTCAATTAAAAAAATATAATGTATCGGAATATGCTGCTAATACTTGCGCAGGATTTCATTCACCTGGTGGAATTATGTTTAAAGGGATGGCGGATCAAGAAGAAAAAGGCGATGGGGTAATGATTGCTAAGACCTTAGGCTCTCAATTAGCTGATGACTATGGGGTATGGTGTAATTATTCCCAGATGGGAAGGGATTTTAAATATGCCTATGAATCTGGAATATTAAAGAAAGTATTGCCAAAAGAAGAATATGATAGTATTCCATGGGATAAACTTGAGGCCGGGGATCCCGCTTTTCTTATTGATTTCTATAAAAGAATTGCCTTTAAAGAAGGAGAATTTAGCCATTTAGGAGATGGAGCATATTGGGTTGCTAAAAGGTGGAATTTTGGAGAGGATTATTGGAATAATGCGGAAAATAAAATTTGGTCGCCTTTAGGATATCCCGAGCATCATGCCAACGAACTGGGAGCACAAACAGGGGCCATCATCAATTGTATGTTTAATCGAGATGCACAAAGCCATTCCCACGCTAACTTTTTAAATTCAGGTCTTCCTATCGATATTAAAAAGGAAATTGCGAAAGAAGTATGGGGTTCTGGAGATGCTGTAGATCCACCGGCTAATTATACTCCTATGAATCAATATAAAGCGAAATTTGCAAAATGGAGTATTATAAGAAACTGCCTTCATGATTCCTTAACCCTCTGTAACTGGGTATGGCCTATGACAACCTCTCCTAATAAAAAAAGGAATTATCGAGGGGATACTAGTTTAGAGGCTCAATATTTTTCTGTAGTTACCGGGATAGAAACCAGTGAGCAAGAGCTGGATTTGGCTGGCGAAAGAATATTTAATTTACATAGGGCTTTAACGGTAAAACAAATGGGTACTATAGATATGCGAAATAAACACGATATCATCATGGATTGGGTATTTGACATGGATCCTGACAAAAAACCATTTACTCCGGGAACGGTAAAGATGGAGAGAGAAGATATGAAAAAGGCTTTAACATTGTTTTATAAAGAAATGGGCTGGGATGAAGAAACTGGAGCTCCTACCCGAGCTACTCTAGAAAAAGTAGGATTAAAGGATGTTGCTGATGAATTGGAAAAATTAAATTTATTATCAGCATAGATAGGCCATCCTAATTTAGGGGGAAACGAAATTGGAGAGAAAAGATGAAAATACGAAAAGAAGAAATGAAGATTTGGAATTCATTGTAAGATACATTAGGGAACAATCAGCTGTAGGTAGATTTATTACCTACACTGATCTTTCCAAAGAACCTATTGATCTTAAGAAAGAGGAAATCGAGGATGTTATTGATACATTGGCGGCTGTAGAGAGTTATAAAGATATAAAGGAGTTACAAGGGAAAAAAGCTAGATATTTTTATTCCGATAGTGAAATGACCAATAGTTATGCTAAGTTACTTTTTGGATTAGAGGAGAAGGATATTTTAAAAACTGTAGTTGAAACAATACGAAATGATTCTAAGAGATTTCCAAAGACTACAAATCCTAAGGTATTTTTAACACATCCCTTTTATTTCCAGAAAGAAGAGCTTAAGGATATTCTAAAGCAGCTTGAGAATAGAGAAGAATATAAGGATATTAAAGAAACAAAAGCTTCAAATGGTGTAATTTGCTTCTATTCAGATGAATACTTAACAGAGGACTATGCTAAGGCATTAACGGAATGGGCGGAAGTCACTCGTTATGAAACGCCTTAAAAGTGGAGGCTAGTATGAATCAGACAATGGTTTTTCAAAAAGTAAATCTTTGTGAAGAAGAACCTGTAGATTTTCTGTTGAATGGAAAAAGAATGGTAACATTTATGTGTACCCTAAAAAATTTAAGGGAATTGGCAGTAGGCTATCTATATAGCCAAGGAATCATAAAAGATTTAAAAGAAATTTATTCTTTATCGGTTCTCAAGGGTATGGGGAAAATATATGGAATTACCACTGCTTCTATTGACTTTGAGAGAATAGATCTAAACACGGTATTGTCCAGTAATTGTACGGGAGGGGGAGATAAATTTAGTGATCAGCTTTTAAAAATCTCTAAAATCCAGTCCACCTTTCAAATATCAATGGAAAATGTTAAGAGATTGATCATAGAGATGTTTTCTAAGGCTGAGATGTATAAACATACGGGTGGAATGCATTGTGCAGCTATTTCCGATGGTAATAAAATCATTGCTTTAAGTGAAGACGTAGGGCGCCATAATGCAGTAGATAAGACCATAGGTAAAGGACTATTTTTAGGGGTAGATTTTAGTCGGGTGATGATGATGACCACAGGGCGGATCTCATCGGATATGGTACTAAAGGCTGCTAATGCTAATTGCCCTTTCATCGTATCTAGAAGTATTCCCACTACTTTGGCTCTAGAATTGGCCGATAAATTAGGGATTACCCTTATAGGGAGAGCTGTTTCCAGCAATCCTATTATATATATTTATAAGGAAAGAGTTTCCACATAGTATTTATTAAATCATAAAGGAGGGAAAATATGTTTGGAAGATTAGGTGTGTCGGAGCTTATTTTACTATTATTGATTGCATTGGTGATTTTTGGACCATCCAAGTTACCCCAAATAGGAAAATCATTAGGAGAAGCAATTAGTGAGTTTAAAGATCATGCAAACAAGATTTCTAAGGATGTAGAAGTAGATTTAGATGATTCCAATAAGAAAAAAAGTTAATGGGTGGATCCAGCAGGGAGGAATGATTATATGAGAGATGTGAATAAGCTTACCTTTATTGAGCATCTGACGGAACTTAGAAGAAGGCTCTTCATTATCCTTGTTGCTGTTTTACTATGTAGTTGTATCTGCTATAGGTATATACATCCAATCGTAGAAAAAGTGATTGATCTTGTGGAAGATAAAGTTCAGTTTATATACATTAGTCCACCAGAATTGTTTTTGGCATATATTAAGATATCTTTGGTAGCAGGAATTGTATTGTCATCTCCAATTATTTTTTATGAAATTTGGGTATTTATAAAGCCGGGATTAGAAAAAAAAGAAAGGCGATATGTATTCATTTCCCTGTTTGGAGGCGCATTCTTTTTTGTATTAGGTGTAGTGTTTTGTTTTAAGATTGTACTGCCCGTCATACTATATTTCTTTGTCAATCTAAGAATGGAAGAAATTCAGCCTATGATGTCGGTGGGAAATTATATGAGCTTTATTAGCACCACCTTGCTATCCTTTGGAATCATATTTGAAATGCCAATGATTGTGCTAATCCTTAGTAGGTTAGGGCTGGTCACCTCAGATTTTCTCAAAAAGAATAGAAAATATATTATATTTATTATATTTGTTGTTGCAGCAATTATAACCCCACCAGATGTGATATCTCAACTTCTTTTGGCTTGCCCTATGCTGATATTGTATGAAGTAAGTATCCTATTTGCCAGGATAATAGAAAGAAAGTGGAAAAAACAAGTTGTTCAGGTGAACTAAAATAAATCCTGCAGAGTTAAAATGGAATCTCATGCTCTGTAGGATATTTTTATGAAAATTTATTTTATAAGTTCCCTATAGAATAGGGTATAATAAATCTGTCTCTTATACACATCTCCGAGCCCAC
>USMD01000102.1 GCA_900555725.1 uncultured Garciella sp.
GGCTCGGAGATGTGTATAAGAGACAGGTATATAGGATATATAAACTTGTGTTTGAGAAAAATCTTATTTATGCAATTTCCTCAAATAAAAAAGCTGAAGGCAGACCTCCAGCTTTTTTATTTCTATTAATTTATCTAAAGTTTTGCTCTTCAATTGTTTGAATCATTTTCTTAACCATGTTTCCACCAACATAACCATTTTGACGAGCAGATAAGTTTCCTTTATCCACTGTATCATAATTGGTTATTCCTAATTCATTGGCTACTTCTAGCTTAAATTGTTCCATAGCTTTTCTTGCTTCAGGAACTTCAATTTGATTTCTTCCAGTATTGTTATTGGCCACTTTTCTCCCTCCTTTTTCTTGGATTACTATTAGTATTGCCCTTCCTCTTGCTACTATGCTGGTAATATATTCAAAGGGAGTTTTTAGACTATAAAAAATTTTTATAAAAAAGCTGGATTTTTATCCATCCTTTCGTCTATGTAATATAATTTACTTCATTTTTATAGTTGGTGCGAGAGATGGGACTCGAACCCACATAGCTTTTACGCCACAGGTCCCTCAAACCTGCGTGTCTGCCAATTCCACCACTCTCGCATCTACTGGCTAGATTCTATTATATTGCTCTAAATTTCATTTGTCAATGAAAGATCTATTATTTATATTCTATATACCATTCTTCTATATTATTGAAAATGTTATAATCCGTCGGCTGAATAGGTCCTTTGATTCTATCATTAACAATAATAGCGGATTCATTAAAATATAAATGAATATAAGGAAGTTCTTGGATTATTTTATCTTGAAGCTTAGAATATTGACTTTTTCTTTCCTTTTCTCCATAGGTCTTAGCTGTATTCATAAGTAATCGATCCATCTGAGGATTTTTATAGGATATAAAATTTCTTCCATTCTTAATTTCACTAGAATGAAATGCAAAAGATAAATCAGGAACAAAGGATAAACTCCAACCTGTTAGTATCCCATCAAAGTCTTTATTCAACATTTTTTCCTGAATTTGCTCTATGGAAAGTCTGCTAATATTCACCTTTATCCCTATATTTTTTAGATACCTTTGAATACTATTTGCTTCTTGCACCCGTATAGGATTATCCTTATTCACAATAAGGTCAAAGGTCAACTCTTTTTTTCCTTTTGAAAATTCTTTATCCATATATTGATTATTATTAGAATCTTTCCATCCACTTTTTTGTAACAATTTTTTAGCTTTCTCCGGTTGGAAAGAATAAGGTTTTTGCTGCTTATCATACAACCATGAACTAGGAGAAATAGGCATATCAGCAATCTCCCCTTGGCCTAAATAAATATCTTTTATCATCTTTTTGCGATTGATTGCCATTTGTATAGCCTTTCGTACATTTTTATCTTGGAACAACTCATTATTATAGTTTAAAGCAATAAAATTACAATCTTGGGTAGGATAAGAATATATTTTAAGGTGTTTGTCTTCACTAAATCTACTCCAATCTGGGTCTGTTGCCTTTAATAAATCAGTATCTTTACTTTCAAAGGATTTTACAATCTCCTGAGCATTATTTCTTATTTTCATAAGAATCTTTTTAATATGAGGAACTTGCCCCCAATAATTTTCATTTGCCTTTAATGTAATATATCTATTTTCTTGATATTTTTCTAATTGATAGGGCCCTGTCCCTATAGGATCCAATTTATGTGTAGTAACTACATCCTTTACTTTTTTATACCTATGGGCAGGAAGTATAGGAAAGATAAAGTCCTCTAAGTGCCCAACTTTTCCCTTCGAAAAAGTTAACTCTATGGTAGAATCATTTATCACTTGATAGCTAGATACATTCTCTACATAGGATTTATAGGGCGAATCTACATCCTTATTCTTTAAAACATCTAGGGTAAATTTCACGTCATCGGCATGAAAGGCTTTCCCATCATGCCACAGAACATTTTTCCTTAAATGAAATAAAATCTTATTTCCATTATCCTGCACTGTCCAATTCTCTGCAAGAGTACCCTTCACTTTATTATTTTCATCTAAAGATACTAAAGGTTCAAAAATAAGTTTCATCATGTAATAACTCTCTTCCTCTTGATTCAATAGGGGAATGAAATGAGCAGGCTTCAAAATAGAAAAAGAAAGGGTCCCACCAGAAACAGGTGTAACATTTTTCTCTTCTTGGGTCCCTTTTTTCCCCTCAGTAGATTGCCCTGTTGTATTGGTACAAGAAGTAAAAAAAATTATAACTATAAGAAATATTAATAGGCATCCTCGCTTTCTCCCTTTTATCATTAGTAATTTTCCTCCTTAAATTCATGGACATCATAAATACGTCTATATAAATCGTAATAAAACAATACCTTTTCAATATAATTTCTTGTTTCTTCAAAGGGGATATATTCCAGGTTTTTCCCATCTTTACTATACCTTTCATCCTCTAACCATTTAGAAATATTTCCACTTCCTCCATTGTAAGCAGCTATCACTAGGTGGATATTTCCATGAAATTGCTGATTCAATTTTTGAATATACCAAGTGCCAATCTGAATATTGATCTCAGGCACATAAAGTTCCTCAGTATAAAACTTTTTTAAATCTAATTCTTCTGCTGCCCACTTCCCTGTAGAAGGTAAAACTTGCATTAGCCCTCTCGCATCTTTAGAAGACTGAGCATAAGGATCATAATTACTTTCTACTTTTATAATAGAAGCGATTAAATAAGGATCTACTTCATATTCCTGACTATGTTTCATAATTATTCCTTCAAATGGAATAGGAAAAAGTTTTTTCATAATGATTGGATGAAAAACATAAATGGTGATGATAAATATCAACAATAAAATAAGCCATTTCCCTTTTTTCAAAAAAGAACCTCCAAAGATTAGTTTCTACTAAAAATACTATGATTTATTGACCTTGATCATACCAAAGTTTCCTTAATCTTTCTTGTAAGTCTGATAGATTACCATTATTGTCAATTAAAACATCCACATATTTTTTTTTCTCTTCTAAGGGCAATTGACTCTTGATTCGACTCATTGCCTGTTTTTTAGTAAGATGATTCCTTTCCATTAGTCTCTTTAATTGATTCTCCCTATTTACATAAATTAACCATACTTCATCTACCATATCTATAAGATGTTCTTCAATCAAAAGAGGACAATCGTATATAATCCTTTCTTTTCCTTTCTCCTTTTCCTTTTGAAATAATTTCTCAGTCATCTGATAAACAGCAGGATGGACAATACTATTTAATACTTTTAATTTTTTTTCATCTTGAAAAACAATTTCTCCTAAAGTTTTTCTATTTAAAGTACCATCTTTTTTTAAGATATTTTCTCCAAAGGTTTGCACAATTTTTTCTAAAGCAGGCTGCCCTGGTTGTACTACCTTGCGAGCGAGAACATCTGCATCTATAATGATAGCCCCAAAGCCCCTAAGAATCTCAGAGGCAGTACTCTTTCCACTGGCAATACCTCCCGTTAATCCTATGATTTTCATTTTTCTAAAGCACCTACTTTTGTCTTTATTTTGTATCATACCAGCTTTTCCCATAAGCAATCTCTACCTTTAAATCTACCTTTAAGTCAGCTGCATTTTCCATTTCTTCTATCATAATCCTTTGCACTTTTTCCAACTCACCCTTTACTGCTTCTACAATCAATTCATCATGGACCTGCAGTATTAGTTTTGATTGCATATGATTCTCTTTCAGTCTTTTATAGACATTGACCATTGCAATTTTTATAATATCTGCTGCTGTACCTTGTACTGGGGTATTTAGAGCCAATCTTTCCCCCATAGAACGAATATTATAATTTCTTGAGTGAAGTTCCGGCAAATATCTTCGTCTTCCAAATAAAGTAGTCACATAACCTTGTTCTTTGGCAGTCTCCACAATTTCCTCCATATATTCTCTAACTCTGTGGTATTTTGCAAAGTAATTATTAATGTATTTTTTTGCCTCTACTCTAGGTATATTTAAATCTCTAGATAGTCCAAAATCGCTAATCCCATAAACAATTCCAAAATTCACTGCTTTGGCTCTACTCCTCATAAGGGGAGTAACCTCCTGCATATCCACATTAAAAACTTGGGAAGCGGTACGAGTATGAATATCTTGTTCCTTATTAAAAGCATCCATTAAATTTTCATCCTCAGAAATATGGGCTAAAATTCTAAGTTCAATTTGAGAATAATCTGCATCTACCAAATAATTTTCTGGATCTTGAGGCACAAATACTTTTCTGATTCTTCTACCCATTTCCATCTTAATGGGAATATTTTGAAGGTTTGGCTCTGAACTACTAATTCTACCGGTAGAAGTAATGGTTTGATTGAAACTAGAATGTATGTTTTTAGTCTCAGGATCTATGATATCCATTAGACCATCTACATAGGTAGATTTTAATTTTGTTAATTGTCGAATATCCATAATTTTTTCAATAATAGGATGTTTGCCCTTTAATCTTTCCAAAACTTCCACATTGGTGGAATAACCGGTTTTGGTCTTTTTTATAACCGGTAATTTTAACTTTTCAAATAGAATTTGCCCCAATTGTTTAGGGGAATTGATATTAAATTTCTCCCCTGCCAATTGGTAAATCTCCTCAGTTAAGGTACTAATTTTTTCTCCAAATTCCTCTGAAAGATCTTTCAATTCGTCTTTTTCCACATGAAACCCTATATTTTCCATGCTAGCTAATACATCAATAAGAGGCAATTCTATATTATAGTATAGGAAAGTCATATCCTGTCCAATCAACTTTTCCCTCAAAATCCTATGTAATTGAATAATCCCATCTAAATGATCAATCAAAAAATCAGATTTTTCTCTCTGGGAAATATCCCTATACTGTTTAGACTTTTTCCCCTTTCCTAGAAGTTGCTCTTCTCCTAATATATTTTCACCTAAATACTTTGCAGCTAAGAGACTTAAATCATATTTATTTTCCGATGGTTCTAAAAGATAGGCTGCAATATAGGTATCAAATTCTAATCCCTTTAGTTGGATATTATATAAAAAGAGATATACCGATAATTCCTTTAAATTATGTCCTATTTTTTTGATTTCCTTACTCTCAAAAACTTCCTTCATTTCTTTTAATACTTCTAAAATTTCTAGCCTCTCAAGATCTACTAGATATAATTGTCCATCCTTTCTCCCTATTGCCAATCCTACCAAAACTTTTTTCCTGTGACCGCTGCCTTCTAGCAGCCACTGTAAATACAAACAACTCTCTTTTTTAACATCTTGTAGAATACTTTTTAATTGATCTATCGTGGCGACCTCTTGATACTCTAGCCTTTTTTCTTCTATTGATCCTTGGAACTCTTCTACTCCTATTTTCTCTAATAAAGAAGAAAACTCCCATTCTTCAAATAATTGAATAACTCCTTCATTATAAGGATTCTCCAACTTATAATCTTCTAGATTAATCTCTATAGGTATATTCCTTACGATGGTTCCTAATTTTTTACTTAAAATAGCTTGTTTTTTATATTGTTCTAGATTTTCCTTTGATTTTTTACCAGAGATCTTGTCAATATTATGATATACTTCCTCTATGGAACCATATTCCTTAATTAATTTTAAAGCAGTTTTTTCCCCTATTCCAGGTACACCAGGTATATTATCCGATTTGTCTCCCATTAATCCTTTTACATCAATAAGCTGCTTAGGGGCAACTCCATATCTTTTTAAAACTTCTTCCTTACCCATCTTATCTAGATTGGAAATTCCCTTTTTCGTATACCAAACCGATACTTGATTAGAAGCTAGTTGAAAGGCATCCCGATCTCCTGTAATAATATTTACCTCTAATCCTTGCTCTTCTCCATATTTAGATAGGGTACCAATTAAATCATCAGCCTCATATCCTTCTAAAGATATAATTTCTATGCCAAAGGTTTTTAGCATTTCCTTTAATAAATCAAATTGCTGTGCAAGTTCTTCTGGCATTTTAAGCCTTCCTGCCTTATACTCTTTAAAGTCTTTATGTCGAAAGGTTGGTTTCTTTTCGTCAAAGGCAACCCCTACATAATCTGGTTTTTCTTCATTAATTACTTTCATTAAAATAGAAGCAAACCCATAAAGAGCATTGGTATGTATCCCCTTGGTATTGGTTAATGGGGGTAATGCATAAAAAGTTCTATTAATCAAACTATTTCCATCAATAATGATCCATTTTTTTTTGGTCAAAATCTCCACCTCAATTCTATTGCTTCTCTTTTATTATTATACCAAAAATAAAAGTATAACAAAGCTTTCCTTTGTTATACTTTTATATATTTACCATATCTTTTTTCATTAGATAATACTCACCTTTTGATTAAA
>USMD01000103.1 GCA_900555725.1 uncultured Garciella sp.
ACCTGTACAATACATTATCAAATATTGTACAGATCAGTCTACATTTTTCTAACTTTTTAAAAAAATTTTTTGATTTTTTTATTTTTTTCGACATTAATTCTATTTTATCTCTTCATTGCTACAATAGGAAGAGGTAAAAAATGCCTCTCCCCACTTTCCTACAATGACTCTTAGAATGGTAATCGTTTCCTAAATCTATTAAATTCCTTGAGTACTTTCTTTTATAACTTTAGCTCCTTTTTTTAGAGCTTCTCTATTTAATGGGATTAAATGCTCTTTGGAAGGTCCTAAAACTTTTTTTAAGGATTCTAGGACAGATTCTGGATTTACTACATGGGTAAGTTCTATATATGCTCCTAACATAACCATATTTGCAGTCTTTGCATTTCCTAGTTCATCTGCAATCTCATTCACAGGAATTTCATATACCTTTACATCTTTTCTAAAGGGTTTTTTATCTACTAAGGAATTATTGATCAGTAGATATCCGTCTTCTACCACGTAGTTTTCAAATTTATCTAAGGATGGCAGATTCATAATAATTGCTGTATCAGCATCCGTTACTACCGGTGAACCTACTGGATCATCAGAAATAATTACATTGCAATTAGCTGTACCTCCACGCATCTCAGGACCATAGGAAGGTAGCCAGGACACCTTTTTATTTTCTAACATTCCTGCATAGGTTAAAAGTTGCCCCATAGACATTACCCCTTGGCCTCCAAAACCTGCTATTACAATTTGTTGTTCTGCCATTTATTTCACCCCCTTAGTATCTTTAAATACACCTAATGGATAGTAGGGTATCATGTTTTGTTCTAACCAATCTAAGGCTTCTTTAGGAGCTAGCCCCCAATTGGTAGGACAAGTAGATAATACCTCTATCATAGAAAATCCTTTTTTATCTATTTGATTTTGGAAGGCTTTTTTAATTGCCTTTTTTGCCTTTCGAATATGGGACGGATTATGCGCAGATACCCTTTCAATATAACAAGCCCCATCTAAAGTAGATAGCATTTCTGACATACGAATTGGATATCCACAATGATCTGGATCTCTTCCATAGGGAGCAGTAGTGGCTTTTTGCCCTGCCAAAGTAGTGGGAGCCATTTGTCCGCCGGTCATTCCATAAATGGCATTATTAATAAAAATTACTGTAATTTTTTCTCCTCTCATAGCTGCATGAACAATTTCCGCTATTCCAATAGAGGCCAGATCCCCATCTCCTTGATAAGTAAATACAATATTATCGGGAAGCACCCTCTTGATCCCTGTTGCTACAGCTGGAGCTCTACCATGAGCTGCTTCATGGGCATCACAATTAAAATAATTATAGGCAAACACAGAGCAACCTACCGGTGCTACTGCAATGGTTTTATCTAAAATGTCAAGTTCCTCTAATACTTCCCCTACCAATCGATGAACAATACCATGGGTACAACCTGGGCAATAATGGAAGCCTACTTCAGTAAGTCCATTTGTTTTTTTAAATACAGTTTCCACTATTTTACACCCCCTAATATCTTTTTCACTTCTTCTACAATAGCTGCAGGTGTTGGAATCATCCCGCCTGTTCTTCCATAGAAGTATACAGGCTTTTGCCCATTTACCCCCAGTTTAACATCCTCTATCATTTGTCCTGCACTCATTTCAATAGTTAAAAATGCCTTTGCTGTACCTCTTGCAGCCTTTTTATAAATATCATAGGGAAAAGGCCATAAAGTAATGGGACGAATCATTCCAATCTTGATTCCTTCCTTTTCCAATCTTTTAATCGCATTTTTAGCAATCCTCGAAGTAGTACCATATGCTGTTAATATAATGTCAGCTCCTTCTGTATTAAAGCTTTCATATTTTACTTCATTTTTTTCAATCACTCGATATTTTTTCTGAAGTCGCGTATTTAATTCTTCACAATCCGCTGCGTCTATATATAAAGAGTTGATCACTCTTCTTCTCCCATTACTGTTCTTTGTACCGGTGGTAGCCCAGTCCTTAGGAGGCAACTCTCTTTTTGGGGGTTGTCTAAATTCCACTGGCTCCATCATTTGACCAATCATGCCATCTCCTAAAATCATAACGGGATTTCTATATTGATCTGCAATATCAAAGCCTTCCATTACAAGGTCTACTGTTTCTTGTATAGAATCCGGTGCTAGTACTACTATATGATAATCCCCATGTCCTCCTCCTTTCGTAGCTTGAAAATAATCAGACTGAGCTGGTTGAATACTCCCTAATCCAGGACCTCCTCTCACCATATTTACAATGACGCAGGGAAGTTCCGCGCCGGCAATGTAAGAGATTCCCTCTTGTTTTAAACTAATCCCTGGGCTAGAAGATCCTGTCATTACCCTAGCTCCTACACCTGCAGCACCATATACCATATTAATGGCTGCTATCTCACTTTCTGCCTGTAAAAATACTCCACCATTTTTAGGCAGTTCCCTTGACATATATTCAGGTAATTCACTTTGAGGAGTAATGGGATAACCGAAGAAAAACCTACAATCTGCTTGAATGGCCGCGGCTCCTACTGCCTCATTTCCTTTCATTAATACCTTAGCCACTAAAATCCCCCCTTATAATTTTTCTCTCTCTACTGTAATAACGGTATCTGGACACATAACCGCGCAATTTGCACAGGCAATGCATCGATCCATTTCTTTTACTGTGGCAGGGTGATACCCCTTGCTATTTATTTTTTCTTCATCGATTACCACGATATGAACAGGACAAACATAGGTACAAAGTTTGCATCCTTTACAGCTTTCTGTCTGAAATGTTACCTTGCCTTTAACATTAGGCACTCAAAATCCCCCCTTAAAATAATCTATAACCACTCTGGTCTCATCATAAGTGTCAATGGAAATATCTCACCCTCTATTCCCTGTGGTAAAAGGCCTATTAATTCTTTTATCACTGGAGTATATACAATGGGTAAGCCAGTGAACTTAGAAACTTCCTTTACCAACTGATTTCCTTTTATGATATCTTTTTTGCTCGTCTCCCTTAACATATGGGTATTGTTAATCAGTCCAGTAATAGAAATACCACTAGCCCCTTGAATTTCCTCCATATATTGGATCACTGCTTGAGCATCCTGAGTACTGGGACGGTTTGCATTGACTACCATCCACATATCATATTGTCCCTCTTTGAAATATTCATGATACCTTCCTAATACCCTTGCTCCTGCGGAATCTCCTCCCACATCTAAAATGGTTTCCAGCTTTTCATCCTGCAAAATAGTATAGATTTCTGGTGAAAGTGCCGGTATATCCACAGAAGAATATCCAATACTACTGGAAACTACTTTGATACCTTTTTCCCTTAACTGAACCTCTTTTTCCCTGGAACGAAAATAAGGATTTACGATATCCAAATCTCCTAAAGCAATATTGTTTTGAGTTTGAGCTTTTTTTATTGCATAATTCACGGCAAATTCGGTTTTTCCACTGCCATAGTGACCTGTTATAATATGGATTCTTTGATTTTTTTTCATAGTGTTCAATCCATTCTATTAATATTCTAGATCCTACCTTCTTCCTTAAAACTTTTTTCTATTAGGAGTAGGATATTCTCCTAACTCCCAATATTTTAATTTAATCTCTTGTACCAATTGATTTTGATTGATTTATTATTTAAGGAAATTGCACAAATAAAAATTTTCTCATTTTTTAAAGATTTGGGTTTTATGAATTTTTCCAATTTTTTGGATTCTTTCTTCTGCCAGTCTATCAGCTGCTTTGTAAGTTGGGATACCATCCCTTTTAGCAATTTCAATGACCTTTTTAATAGCATCATAGATTCCTGAAGCTCTAGCCACTGCCCTTTTTTCATTATATCCTATCAACTCTTCATAAACATTCATAACACCAGCACCATTGATTACATAATCCGGAGCATAAATAATACCCTTTTTCTCTAGCAGGTCTCCATGTTTTTCTTCTGCCAGTTGGTTATTGGCTGAACCAGCTACTACTTTGCATTTTAATTGTTCAACGGTAAAATCATTGATAATGGCTCCCATTGCACAGGGGGCAAAAATATCACATTTTACTCCGTAGATTTCATCTGGTGCTACTCCAGTAGCCCCAAATTCTTCTACTACTTTATCAATGTATTCTTTCTTAATATCTGTCACAATTAATTTTGCTCCTGCCTCATGTAAATGTTTACATAAGGAGTATCCTACTGCTCCTAATCCCTGTACAGCTATTACCTTACCCTTTAAATCCGTTGTGCCAAAGGCTTCTTCTGCTGCAGCTAATAATCCTCTAAATACTCCATAGGCAGTTACTGGAGAAGGATTTCCACTTTTTCCTTCTAAGCCTACCACATGTTCGGTTTCCTCATGGATGATGTCCATATCCTTTGTACTGGTGTTCATATCCTCTGCAGTGATATAACGTCCTCCTAAACTTTCCACATAACGTCCATAGGCCCTTAGTAATTCTTCACTTTTAATTTTATCAGGATCCCCTATGATAACAGCTTTACCGCCCCCTAGATTTAATCCTGCTACAGCATTTTTATAGGTCATACCCTTAGATAATCTTAAAACATCAACAATAGCATCCTCTTCAGTCTTATAATTCCAAATTCTTGTTCCTCCTAAAGCAGGTCCTAGGGTTGTATCATGGATTCCAATAATTGCCTTTAAACCTGATACTCCGTCATGACAGAAAACCAACTGCTCATAATTATACTTCTCCATGTAATCAAATATTTTCATACAACACTCCCCCTTTTTATTTTTAAAAAATAACCTCTTCCTTTATATCCTTACGCTATCTATATATTGCAACCATTGTGCCGTAGGTATGATAAAAATATCACACTCCTCTTAGCTTCCTTATCGAAACGCATCTCTTCTTCTAAGAAAAAAGATAGGGAATGAAATTCCCTATCTTTTTCTTGTACTATTGAATATTTTTTCATGCAATATATTGCAAAACCCTAAATGTTCTGCAATCTATTGCATTGTATTATTCAATTTGATGTTTTTCTAACTTATAGTATAAACTTCTAATGGAAATATTTAAATCTTTTGCGGTTTGGGTTTTATTTCCTTTATTTTTATTGAGTAATTCCCGGATATACTTCTTTTCCGTTTCTTCTAAAAATTCTTTTAGGGTCCTATCCTTTTTATCTATAAAAAGTAGGCTTTTCCCCTGATCGAATAGATTAGAATTGGTTTTTAAAATGGGCAAATGTTTAGGTTTTATGGTTCTTTCCCCCATTTTCATATTGATCATAGCTCTTCCTATGACATTCTCTAATTCCCTGACATTTCCAGGCCAAGGATAACCCATTAAAATTTTAAGGGATTCCTGGGATATGCTATTGACACTGCGTCCGTATTCTTGATTAAACTTACGAATCAAGTGGTTACATAATAAACCTATATCGCTTTTTCTTTCCTTTAACTCAGGAATGTAAATAGGAAATGCATTTAATCTATAATATAGATCCTTACGAAATCTTTTTTCTTCTACTGCTTTTTCCAAATCTACATTGGTCGCAGCAATGATTCTCACATCGATATTAATAGACTGATTTCCCCCTACAGGTATAATTTCCTTTTCTTGTAGGACTCTTAAAATCTTAGCCTGGATATTTAGGGATATTTCCCCTATTTCATCTAAAAATATGGTTCCACCGTTGGCCTTTTCAAAAAATCCCTTTTTTCCACCTTTTTTGGCTCCCGTAAAAGCCCCTTCTACATATCCAAACAATTCACTATTTAAAAGACTTTCTTGAAGAGCAGCACAATTCACCCGGATAAATTGATTGTTTTTTCTATTGCTAGAACTATGAATCGCATGGGCAAAAAGTTCTTTTCCTGTTCCACTTTCTCCCCTTAATAAAACAGTAACAGGGGTCTGAGCAGCCACTTTAGCCCATTCTATAGTTTTTTTGATAGACTCATGCTCTCCTATAATATCTTCAAAGGTATATTTTGCCTCTAGATTTCTTATAATCTGTTTTGCCTGTTCCAATTCTTTTGAAAGCTTTTTCATTTCTAAGGTATCGTGTATCACTCCGACACTTCCCTTTAATTCTCCTTTTATAAATAAAGGAGCTACGTCCACCATTACCTGTCTGCTATTAGGTCCTACCCTTAAAAGTGCTCCTTTTATAGGTTTTTGGGTTTTTAATACCTTCATATGGATACTTTCTCCCTCGGCAATATCCACAGTAGCAGGTTTCCCTATAGCATCTTTTTGAGTTAGACCCGTTATCCTTGTATAGGCAGGATTGATATACACCCTGTCTCTTATACACATCTCCGAGCCCACGAGACAGGCA
>USMD01000104.1 GCA_900555725.1 uncultured Garciella sp.
TCTAAGAATAAAAAAGTATTCGTGAGTTTTTGTCCAAAATTAAGGGGTCAATCCGCTTTTCTATGCTGATCCCAATGAACACACTCATGGACAATGGTATTGTTTACCGATCCTAGATTACGTAGGAAGAACGCTTTTGGATCAACTATGATAGTTCTGGCATCTACATGGGTCTGTACCATTTCATCACTGTCTTCATCATAGAATACTGCATCACAATCATGAAAGTATAGCTGTCCAAAAACAGAGAAATCCTTTGTAATTTCTCTCATTTCCACTGTAAGACCCATTTTTTCTGCTAGTACTTGTGGTTCAATTGCCATTGGGGTTTTTAGTGCTTCTGGGTAATGTCTGCGAAGAAAGTCTGTAGCGACAGATTCAAGTTGCTCCTTATGAATGATAGGGACAAGAGAGTCCGACATAGGTTTGGGCTGCTTATTTTTACTGGTATACTCAGTTACACTAGAGATTGTAAAGTCATCTAAATTGCAAGCCAAATCTCCTGAACATGTCAGCATAAACCACTGCCTACAATTTTCCGATTCATCATAATGATAGTCTGACTCACGGATTTCTAATTCGGCTTCCACAACAACATCAAATTCTATTTTCATACCTGGTAAGTCATTAACAGATACAAACTTTACTTCTATATCTGATAATTCTATGCCACCAATATTTCGAACCCTGTATAGCCTTAAGTCTAAATCATCGTAGTTATCCGTGGTGTAACTTTGTATAGCAGCAAATATTTCATTATAGAACCTATCTGCCACATAGTCTTTAAAAGAACGATTACCCGCCACTATATTATCCCCCTCTCCAATCAATGTTAAAAAGATTTATTCTGCTTCTAAAATATCTCTCTTTTTATTAATCCCTTGGATAATATTGTAACATCGTAATAAAGAGCTTTCAATCGATTCTGCATGAAAATCTTGCTATCGCATGATTATTCATGCTTTAAGCATTGTTTTTTACATTTTGAGGTGATATACTTGAAAAAGGACTTGTAAAGTGGCCTATTATTAAGCCACTTTACTTCTTTTAATGTAGAAGTTGAGAGGTGGAAATTGATGTCCATAAGTTATAAAAAATTATGGAAATTACTTATCGACAAAGATATGAAAAAGAAAGATTTACAGATAGCTGCAGGAATAAGCTCATCTTCCATTACTAAAATGGCGAAGAATGAAAATGTAAGTACAGAAACTTTAACTAAAGTTTGTAAAGCACTTGACTGCGATATTTCCGATATCGTTGAAATAATAAAAGACTAGCCTTATTAAGCAGAAGTCTAAGCAAATATACGGAGGTCATTATGAAAATAAATACATTTTTCGACTTTTGTTCGGGAATCGGAGCCGGAAGGCTCGGTTTAGAGCAAAGTGGATTAAGATGTGTCGGTTATTCAGATACAAGTAGACTATCGGTAGCAACATATAAACAGATGTTTGATACTGAAAATGAAAAGAATTATGGAAACTTAAAAAAAATTAAAAGTGAAACTCTACCATCATTTGATCTTCTAATTGCAGGATTCCCTTGTCAGACATTCTCTGTCATAGGTAGAAAAGCAGGATTTAATGATGATAGAGGGCAGATCATTTTTCACCTTATAAGAATCCTTAACGAGACTCGCCCGAAATGTTTCATATTAGAAAATGTACGTGGACTTGTGAGCCATGACAAAGGTGCAACAATTAAAAAGATTATGACTGAATTTGATGATATTGGATACTCAGTTGTTTATAAGGTTTTAAACAGCCTTGATTACGGCGTTCCTCAAATGCGGCAACGAGTATATTTCATTGGATTTGATAAAAAATCGAATCTTTCTGCCGATGGCTTCGAATGGCCAACAGTAGAGCCCGTACCTGGTTTAGAAAATTATTTAATTGATTCAAACAACGATATATCAGAGATTAATCTTGAAAAATTCACATATTACCTAAAAAACCCAACAAATCAGGGAAAGTATGTACCAACAGATTTCTTGGATGAAGAATTACTTATAATCGATACAAGAATGTCAGATTTAAGGTTATACCGTGGAAAGGTGCCAACTTTACGCTCTCAAAGAGACGGGATCTTTTACATAAAAAATCATGCCATTAAAGAACTAACAGGTTTTGAAGCACTACTTTTACAAGGTTTTCCTGTACAATATGCAGAAAAAGTAAAAGACAGTGTTACAAATAGACACTTACTTATGCAGGCTGGAAATGCAATGACAGTTAATGTCATTAAAAAGTTAGGTGATTGTATCATTAAACATCTTAAAAAAAGAGGAGGTAATATAATGTCATCAATATGGGAAGATTTTGAAATTGACTGTACCGAATATTTAAATAGAAAATTCGGTGATTATGCAAGCTTTAAACATGAGGGGGGATCTGACTCCACTATACCAGACATTAAAGTTACAACTAAGTCTGGCAATATTTTTTACATTGATGCAAAGCACTCTCCAGCACAATGTGGTCAATTTGTTTTGCTACCAGATATTGCATCAAGTACATTTATTTATAGCCGTCTAAATACCACTCCAATTAATACATACGCAAAACAAATCATTGAACATATGAATGCCCAATTTGACGAGTTTAAGGAGGCTGGAACAGCAGGAAAAGATATAGTAATGAATAATGGTTCTGAAATCTTTTCAAATTGGATTATCGACAGCTACAGAAATAAGGGTGCTCGCTATTTTATAACAAATAACTATACTATTTTACCTGTTGAAAGATTTAGTGAATATTTTAATGTTAGTGCTAAATACAGAGTTAAACGCAGTGGGTCAAGTCATGTTGGAAAGAGTAATATATCCAATGTTCTAAACTATATTAAATCCAATGGCTATAATATTGAAAGCTCAAGAACAGATGCTGGCAAGCTTTTTGTCGTTTCAGCGGAATCCTTACACAACCAACGTTTCCTATTACACGGTTATGAATATATGTTCTCTCTACGAGACTCTGAATACGAAATCAGAAAGCTTTCTAATACATTTAATGCAAACGTCATTTTTTCAATTGACTTAAAGTCAAATAAAAGCGGTATTGGACCAGATGAGTTCATTCAGGCTTTGAGGTAATCTCGTCCTCAATGAATTGCTTATACTTATTTAGTGCATACTTAAATATACTAAGCTGGTATTTACCAATTGGCAAATCTACATTTTTAAACTTATTCATATTGTCATTTAAACCTTTGTTTTGAAAAAGGGAGAATAGGTAATAAAACTTATCACTGCGATATTGCTCATCAATATCGCAGTTTTCTATCGCCTTTTCAAAACGTTTCAATCTCGACACAAGATCACTTTGCATCTTTTTGGATATATTATTTTTAGATAGCCATTGTCTGAATTCTATTTCCCTCATTCTTTGCTCCCTCCATGGCACTTCCTATCTCTTGACCAATCAGTTGCAAAACATCAATAACTACAGAATTACCAAATTGCTTATAGGCTTGATTATCACTCTTGCAAATTTTGTAACTATCTGGAAACCCCATTAGTCTAGCACATTCTCTAGGATGCAATTTTCTGGTTTTTCCATTAATTAAGTATCCTCCCGTTTTGGCAAATATTCCTCCACCGTTAGCCGATAGCGTAATCGCTATCCCTTTTACACTATATATTCTTTCACCTTGACCGCCTTTATTTACTATTCCTAATCTAATTGGTTTGTTACTGTACTTGTTATCTTCCACCCCATTGAAATAAGTATCTGGCCTCTGTATGTATAGATGTTCTACCTGGCTTTCATCTTCTAATAAAAAGTCTTCAACATGTTTTTTCAATGGGAAAGGCTTTGGAAAATTAAACTCTTCAATGTCTAAATCATTTCTAAAGCAAACCATGTAAATACGCTCTCTCTTTTGAGGAATTCCATAATCAGCAGCGTTTAAAACTCTCTGATGGAATGTATACCCCAACTCTTCCATAATGGTTTTTACCACGGACAAAGTATTACCATTATCATGAGAAGCAAAATTCTTAACATTTTCCATAAAAACTACCTTTGGCTTCTTAGCTTTCACAATTCTTGCGACATCAAAAAATAATGTACCCCTACTATCTTCAAATCCACGCTGTTTCCCACTTATTGAGAAAGCCTGACATGGAAATCCAGCACATAGAATATCATGATCAGGAATAGAGTTTTCATCTACTTGAGTAATGTCTCCATCAGGGATATCTCCAAAATTCTCTGCATAAACTTCTCTTACAGGTTCATCCCATTCACTTGAATAAACACATTTTGCACCCAGCGATTCTAATGCAATTCGAAAACCACCTAATCCTGCAAATAAATCGATAAAAGTAAAACCAGAAAGCGACTTTTTCTTTATATTAATCATAGTGAATCTCCTCTTTAAGTTTTAATTTCTACTATCATTATAGCGCATTGCGCTATAATTTCAAGTTCTTTAGTCCTAAATTACTAAGTGTTCTCTCAATCAATTATCTGTTTAACCCCATGTATATCTATCCTATCTCCTCGACCCTACGATTTTATCTAATCTGTCAACTCAACCCTACACACTTTTTTACAGTCGACCTGTTTCCTCAATAAATAAAAATAAGGATTTCCAAGGTTAAGAGGACTGCCAGACATCAGACAGAAAATCTTACAACCTTGAAAACCCTTTATTTATCAGTGTTTTGAATACCCCTACTTCTCAACCCTTGACATCAATGTCACGCACTCAACGTGCATCGTGTGCGGAAACATATCCACTGGTTGAACTTCCACTGCTTTGAATCCACCCTTTTCTAGATAGTTTAAATCTCTAGCCAGAGTGCTGGGATTACAGGAAACGTAGACCATGCGCTGTGGTTTCATTTGTATAATGATATCTAATAGTTTTTCATCACAGCCCTTTCTGGGAGGATCTACTACTATGACATCGGCTTGGTCTCCTTGTCGATATAGTTTGGGAATGATCTCTTCTGCCTTTCCTGCATAAAATTCTACATTTTCTATATTATTGATTTTTGCATTTCTTTTGGCATCTTCTATAGCTTGTTCTACGATTTCTACTCCAATTACCTTCTTAGCCTTTTTGGCTAAAAATAAAGAAATAGTCCCTATTCCACAATAAGCATCATAGACGATTTCATTTCCCTCTAAGTTTGCATATTCTAAGGCCTTTTCATAAAGGACTTTTGTCTGTACAGGATTTACCTGAAAAAAGGATAAAGGAGAGATTTCAAATCGAATATCCCCTATATAATCTACTATATACTCTTTCCCATAAAGCAATCGGTTGTCTTTTCCAAGAATAACATTGCCCCTTTTTTTATTGATGTTCAAGTATACACTAGAGATATTAGGTATAGATTCTTTCAATCTATTCACTAGCTTTTCAGAATGAAGAAGGCTTTCTCCATTGATTACTAATACCACCATAATCTCGCCTGTAGTAAAACCTACTTTAGTAACTACATGTCGTAATAATCCCTCATACTGCTCTTCGTTATAAATAGAAATACCGAACCCATTTATAAATTCCTTTACAATCTTTATAATTTTATCATTGATAGGGTGTTGGATGAGACATTGATCAGTTGAGATGATCTTATGGCTTTTTGAAGCATAAAACCCTAATACCACCCCTCCTTCTTCCCCTATGGGAAATTGGGCTTTATTGCGATAGTTCCAAGGATCTTTCATGCCTATGGTAGGATGAATAATGATATCTTTTATCTTCCCTATTCTCTCAATATTATCTTTTACCAGCTGAGTTTTATATTCTAATTGCTTTTGATAGTCTATTTGTTGAATCTGACATCCTCCGCATTTCTCTGCTATAGGACAAGGAGGAGAGATTCGATCCGTCGATGGGGCAATGACTTTTTCCAGTCTTCCAATGGCATAATTATTTTTTACTTTTATAATCTTGGTTTTAATCTCATCTCCTGGTATTGCTCCCTCTACAAATATGGTGAAACCATCTATCTTTCCGATTCCCTCTCCTCTATGACCTAGTCCATGAATCTGCAATGAATAGATTTTATTTTTCTGTACTGGAATATTCTTTTTCATTGATGTACATACTCCTCTTTTGTATTTATTACTAATATTACTATACCTTATTTTATAATAGACAAAACAAAAAAAAGAAGATACACCTAATGAAGATGTATCCCTAAAGATAGAATCAGTTTGCCTCAAGCCTTAATAGTTTCATTGTTACCAGTTCATTCCATTTTATTCCTGTCTCTTATACACATCTGACGCTGCCGACGATCTTACGCGT
>USMD01000105.1 GCA_900555725.1 uncultured Garciella sp.
CCTGTCTCGTGGGCTCGGAGATGTGTATAAGAGACAGATACAGTATATGATGTAGCACACACTCGTGTTTGAGAAAAATCCTATTTGTGCAATTTCCCCACTTATCTTTTTATGTTAAAATAAAAGAAAAAGGAGAACTTATAAATGAAAATTTCCCGTAATGACTCTATAAAAAAGGATTTTTCCTCTCCTACCCAAATAAAAAGAAAATCCGAAAATTTTTCTTCCCAATTTCAATTTGAAGATAATAGGAAAAGAAAACAGAACTTAAAAAAACTATTATCGAAAATTAATAAAAAAGGAAGACAAATCATTCAAACCAACAGTATAAAGGCAGTACAAGAATATAAATCTATGATCCGTGAATATCTTTCATTGATCTTACAGACTGGTTATAAAATCAAAAAAATTCAAAGTCCCTGGAATGGCATGAATTCTATGACCATTATAAAAATTTTGGACAGGGAATTAGAAGAATTAAGCCAGTTAGTGTTAAAGGAACAGCAAGGTACCATAGCCATTATCAATAAAATTGATTGCATTTCTGGTATCCTATTAGATGCTTACCAATAAAATTTATATTTGGAGTTGGATACAAATGAAGAAGCAGAATAATGATGTAATGAGATCCTTAGTCAGAGCCTTAAACCTATTGGATATTTTTATGGAATACAAAACCGAACTATCCATTGGTGATATTGCTGAAAAAACAAATTTATCTGTAAGTACCGTATATAGAATTGTCACCGCCTTGTCAGCACATGAATATTTAATAAAAAACGAAATCAACAAAAAATACTTTATTGGTCCAAAACTAATTAAATTAGGTATCATCGGGATGAAATCCATGCAAGTAGGGATTAGAGACTATGCAAAACCTTTCTTAGATGAGATCTTTCATAAATACAATGAAACAATTGGCCTCTATACCTTAAGTGGTGATTCTAGGGTTTGCATCGATGTAAGAGAGTCAACCAAACAATTGAGAGATGTGGTTAAGATTGGAGGCTCTGTTCCCCTATCCGATGGAGGAATTGGAAATATCTTTCTAGCCTATATGGATCAGCAAGAATTAGAAAAAATTCTCCCTAATATTACTGAAGATTTAGAAAATAAGTTTAAAACAATTCGTGAAAATCAATACCTTATTAGCCAGGGAGAGAGGATTATTGGGATCAAGGCAATTGCCTTACCAATATTTGATTTCCATAATAAAGTAGAATATGCAATTAGTTTATCTGGTCCTAAAGAAAGGTTTTCTGAAGAAGAGGATCTGGAGAAAATTCAATATTTATCAAAAATTTCTCAAAAATTATCTAAAATATTGGGAAACCTAGTCTCCTAAACTTCAAAGCCTGTTTTTTTCTCCCTAAAGGAACTGCTACAAAACTAGTATCGGTTGTCCTTTAGGAGAAAAGAAGAGGACTATAAATCATTTATAAGTCCTCTTTTTTATTTTACAGATTTTTAGAAGATAATTTTTTATTAAACTCTTTGAAAAACCCTTTTCCCCCGTGAATCACATCTAAGTCCTTCTACTCCATTGGTCTTATAAACTCTTCTCCAACGATCTAAGCAGCGATAGGGTTGTTTGATACCAATGGTATCTAAATCAAAACCAGCTTCAATAAAAATACTCATGGGGGATATCCCCATTAGATTTTTCTTTACTGCTATAATTTTAAATTCCGGACGATAAGTAATGCTTTTACTGGTAACATTTAAAACATTCTTATTTTCACTTAAAATTTGCTGTTCTTTTTTAGATAGAATTCTCTTAGACATAACTTCACCTCTTCTCATGAATATTTCTCATATTGTGTAAAAACGTGTATTCAAAGTATAAAAACGATTTTCATAAGATGAGAATTTTATAAGTCGTATTATATAATATAAAGGAATATTTGTCAATATTGAAAATCATATAAATATAAGATACACTCATATAATAAAGAAAATGATAACCTATAGATTGGCATCACCCTTGAAAATTATCTTAAATTATCATTCCAAGAAAGGGAGGGTTTTTATGTTTACTTTAGGAATTATTATTGCCAGTGATAAGGGCTCTAGGGGAGAAAGAGTGGATGAAAGCGGTAAGCTTATAAAAGAAATGATGAAGAATAGCGGATATGATATAAAAAAGTATAGTATTGTGCCTGATGAACAGAGATTATTAGAGGAAGAACTTATTTATATGTGTGATGATTTGAATTTGAATCTGATACTAACTTCTGGTGGTACAGGATTTTCTAAAAGGGATGTGACTCCAGAGGCTACGTTAAATATTATAGATCGTTATGCCCCAGGTATCGCTGAAGCCATACGATATAATAGTTTACAAATTACACCCCGGGCAATGCTATCCCGCGGTGTATCTGGTATAAGAAAGGATACCTTAATCATTAATTTACCGGGCAGTCCTAAGGCAGTAAAAGAAAGTCTTGAATTTATCCTACCTTCTTTGGCCCATGGACTGGAAGTTTTAAAGGGCATAACTTCTGAGTGCGCTAGAAAGTAGGAAAAACTTAGATGAGAATCTTATATTTTATGAAATATCTACGACTTTTTAATTGAATTATAATCTTTTCTATAACAATTTTTTCCTACTGTCCTAAAAATTATTTCATATTCTAATTCTTTCCTAAAATAATCCTTCAGCAATGCTACCTTTAAAACCTGTAAAATGGTATAATACCTATGATTAATAATTTTTAGGAGGTACTCTATTGATTTTTTTTGGAATTATTGCCTTATTAGTACTATTGGATCAATTTACAAAATTTCTCGTTATAAAATACATAAAACCTATCTATACTCTTCCCATTATTAGGGATATTTTTCATCTTACCTATGTGGAAAATAGAGGTGCTGCCTTTAGCATTTTTCAAGGAAAACAAACTTTTTTGATTGTAGTTACTCTTATTTTTACCATTTTTTTAATTTATTATCTTAAAAAAGTGCCCACAACCAGCAATAGCCTATGGTTTAAAATTTCCCTGTCTTTTATTATTGGAGGAGCCATAGGAAATCTTATGGATCGGATACGACTTAGTTATGTGATTGACTTTTTTGACTTTCGTATCATTAATTTTGCCATTTTTAATACAGCGGATACCTTTGTGGTAATAGGTACCATTTTATTGGTTCTTATCATTCTTTTTGGCAATACAAAAAATTATCTATAGACCCCTCTTTTTTGGTGGTAAGGGCCCAAAATATTGATAAAGATAGGTTTGGATTCTGCCATTATAGAGTTTACGATTTTTATCTGCTTTTTTCCCAAAATGTTTCTCAAAGTCTGAATGGGAAGTAATGATAAAAAAGGACCAATCATTTAATTTGCTAAATACCCTTCCCATATCTCTATATAATGCCTCTACTTCCTTTTTTTCTCCTAATCGTTCTCCATAGGGTGGATTGGAAATAATAACTCCATATCTTTTTCGAGATCTTAATTCCTGTACCGGTAATTTCTGAAAGAAAACACAATCATCCACTCCTGCCATCTCCGCATTGAATTTAGCCTGTTTCAATGCCTTTCCATCGATATCCGATCCTAAAATACGAAAATCCTTTTCCACATTCATAGCTCTCATGGCTTCTACTTTCTCTTGTTTCCATAACTCCTTTCCAAGGCGCTGCCAATTTTCAGATACAAAGTTTCTCTGAAGTCCTGGGGCAATGTTTTTTCCTATCATAGCCGCTTCAATGAGTATCGTACCCGAACCACAAAGAGGATCGATTAATTCCCTAGAGGGATCCCAACGGGATAACTTTACCAAAGCTGCTGCTAAGGTTTCTTTTATAGGAGCCTCGTTGCCGTGCTCCCGATACCCTCTTTTATGTAATCCTACTCCACTGGTATCAATTAGTAAGGTTGCTACATCTTTTAAAATAGATATTTGAATGGGATACTGAGCACCTGTCTCCTCAAACCACTCTACCTTGTACTTTTCTTTTAATCTTTCTACCACTGCCTTTTTGACGATAGATTGACAATCTGAAAGACTGAAAAGTTTTGACTTTACAGACTTTGCCTTATAGATAGGAAACTTTCCATCCTTGGGAATCCATTCTTCCCAGGGTAGAGCCTTTGTCTTTTCAAAAAGCTCCTCAAAGGAAAGAGCTTGAAACTCTCCCATTTTTACAAAAACTCGATCTGCTGTACGTAACCATAAATTTGTTTTAGAAATGGCGGACTCATCAGCAACAAAGGTCACCCGACCATTTTCCACCTTTATATCCTCATAGCCTAAATCTCGTACCTCTTGGGCTACAAGAGCCTCCAATCCAAAGGTACTGGTGGCAATTAACTCTATTTTATACATTTTTTTCTCTCCTATTCTAATCATTTACTACGTTAAAAGTATACCCTACAATTTTATTTTCCACAATTATTTGTAGAATACTTCTTATCAAATAGGTTTTTCAAAATCAATCATAGTATAATTATTATAATAATATATTTACCATCGTAGTAATTTATAGTATATTCCTTAAAATCTCGGAGATACTATCTCAAAACCCTTATCCCATGAATCAGAGAAAAACCCTTGATTAACGAAAGATATTTTGATAAAATTTTGTAAGAAAATACTATATAATGAAATACAATGAAGGAGTCTTAGTAGCTTTCTATGGTTACAATCAAGAGAATAGGTCGGAGGGTGAAAGATCTATAGTACATAGATAGCAAAGTACAACTCTAGAGTATCGAAACTTCGCGGAACCATACGTTATATGGTTAGAGGCACCGATTTTCTTTGGTGTAAATTAAGGTGGTACCACGGCTATCTCGTCCTTAAAAAATGAGATAGTCTTTTTTAATTGTATGATAAAATAATTTATCTTTGGAGGTGCAGCAAATGAGAAATGTATACGATATTTTACAAGAACGAGGATTTATTGAACAAGTAACCCACGAAGAAGAGGTAAGGGATTTATTAGAAAAAGAATCTGTTACCTTTTATATAGGATTTGATCCTACCGCTGATAGCCTACATGTAGGTCACTTTCTTCAATTAATGGTAATGGCTCATATGCAAAGAGCCGGTCACAGGCCTATTGCATTGATCGGTGGTGGAACTGCTATGGTAGGGGATCCTTCCGGCAGAACGGATATGAGACAAATGCTCATCCAAGAGCAAATACAAAAAAATGGTGAAGCCTTTAAAAAACAATTTTCTCGATTTGTTGATTTTTCTGATGGAAAAGCCCTTATGATGAACAATGCCGATTGGCTACTAAATTTAGGATATATTCCTTTTCTTCGGGAAGTAGGTGTTCATTTTTCAGTAAATAGAATGCTTACAGCGGAATGCTTTAAAAGCAGAATGGAAAGGGGACTATCCTTCTTAGAATTTAATTATATGTTAATGCAATCCTATGACTTTCTAGAACTTTATCGAAGGAAAAATTGCAAACTTCAATTGGGGGGAAATGACCAATGGTCCAATATCCTTGGAGGCGTAGAATTAATACGCAGAGCCGAATCCGCCTCTGCCTATGGAATGACCTTTACCCTCCTTACCAATAGTGAAGGAAAAAAGATGGGTAAAACCCAATCTGGGGCTGTTTGGCTAAATCCAGAGAAAACCAGTCCCTATGATTTCTATCAATATTGGAGAAATATAGATGACGCAGATGTGAAAAAATGTTTAGCTTTACTTACCTTCTTGCCAATGGAAGAAGTAAATCGATTGGGTTCCCTAGAAGGTGCAAAGATCAATAAAGCCAAGGAAATATTAGCGTATGAAGTCACTAAACTAGTCCATGGGGAAGAAGAAGCAAAAAAAGCAGATCAAGCTGCCAAAGCTCTATTTGCAAAGAATACAAGATCTTTAGATGCACCCTCTACGGAAGTTTCTAAAGAGGAATTTGTAGAAGGACTTAATGTAATCACCCTACTTCAAGAAGCAGGCTTAATCTCTTCCCGAGGAGAGGGACGTCGTCTCATTCAGCAAGGTGGAGTGTACATCAATGATGAAAGGGTAAATGATATTAATCTTGCCATTACTCTAGAGGATTTCACCGATGGTACTTTGATGATTCGAAAGGGAAAAAAAGTTTATCATCAAATAAAATTAGTATAATTCTATTAAGAAAAGTTTTTATATATAGCACAGATGCTTAATAAAATATACTAAGTGATGAC
>USMD01000106.1 GCA_900555725.1 uncultured Garciella sp.
AACTTAATTAGATAGATTATACTTTAAATTTATTTGCAAGTTTCGCAATTATCTATACAATTTTTCTATTATTTCTATAGGTTTTTCTTTCTTTATTATGTCTAAAATCCATAAAAATTAACAAAGCTGTTGAATTCTTTCTTTGAAAATATTCCTTAGGAAAATACTATTTTTTAACACCCTCCCAAGCTGATTTATTTTCTATTATTGGTTAAACTAATTGTACAGGAGGTGGTTTCTTTGACCATCATAAATTGTACCGCTAATTGTATCTACCAAGATAATGGAAAGTGCTCCTTCGATCATGTAGATACAGCTACTTGTACCACTGACCAGGATTGTGTCTTCTTTCAAGAAAAAACAAAAAAAGAAACTTTTCAGCCTTCTAACAAAAAGGAATTTTAGATAAATCTTCCATTATTTGTACAAGTAAGCGGGATATCCTATAAAAAGAGGCTGTTGTAAACTTATTTTTATCTTGTTTAAAACAATTGTGTCATAGATGTTTCATGTTGGGCGACTTAAGTATCCCTCTCCCCACCTTGTTTTATTTTTAGGAAAAGAGGTCATTTGTGAAGCAGCGAATAGAAACATCTATGACAATAGAGCATATATTGTTTTTATTCATTTGCAACAACCTCTTTTTTACACTATTTAAACCTCACACAAAAAACATAGCCACAATAGTAGTAGCAGCCAATCCAATCATAACCGGTTTAAAGTTTCTCCTTGCTAATTCCATAACATCTACATTACAAATAGCAGCAACCGGTACAATACTCCATGGTATAATGGTTCCTCCCCCTATCCAAATAGCTGCAATCTGTCCCAGAGCCGCAAGAACTGCAACGCTTCCTTTAATGGCTGTTCCAAATACCCGGGCAACAGAACCTGCTAGAGCCATACCCGAAAATCCAGATCCATCCAATCCCGTAATAGACCCTACAATGGTTTCCGTAATAGCAGCAACAGGAATATTAAGTGGTACACTTTTAGCTAGCAATAATCCCATATCTGAAAGAATTCCCTGGGAATTGGCCGGCAAAATGTTCTCCCCAAAAACTGATTGAATTGGAGTAATTTCTCCCATATAAAAAAAGGCTGCAATAGGGATAATAGGCCCAAATATTGTGATTCCAAAAACAAATCCGTCCCTTATATATTCAGTAATTTTATCCAATGCTTTGCTTTTATACTCCAGCATAGTAAAGGCAATCATGATAGCAGTTGCCGTTCCACCTACCAAGGCAGTTGCATCTCCTCCTGTTAACCCAAAGATAAACATTCCTATGATATCTAATAAAAAAGCGATTGGTACAATTATCGCTGCCCACTTAGCCACTTTTCCGATCTCTTTTGTTTGGGATTGCTCCTCCCATTGAGGGTTGGTTTGAGGAGCTACAATTTTTCCCGATGCCATATCTCTTTTTAAAAAAATAAAGGCACAAATAACACTAACCACACTCATAGTAAGTATCAAAGGCATTCCTTTCCCCATCACATCCGTTACCTCTATCCCTGCAGCAACGGCTGTAATCGCTGGAGCCCCTTGAATAATATAATCAGTGGATAAAGCAACCCCATGACCAAATAAATTGATAGCTACGGCAAAACCTATGGCTGGTAAACCTGCCTTTAGGGCGATAGGAAGGAGTACCGCCCCTACCAATGGAGTAGTAGGAGAAGGCCAGAAGAACCAGGAAATCAGCAGCATAATGATTCCAGAAACCCAAAAGGCAATAGTGGGACTCTTGATGATTTTGGCAGCTGGCGCCACCATAATCGTATTAGCTCCTATATCCTCTAGCATCTTGGACATAGCAACGATGATAGAAATAACAAAAATGACACTCATCAACTCTATCCCTGCCACTAGAAAACTGTCAAAAATTCCCCGAATTCCTGAAACAAAGGATCCTGTTCCAACGAAACCGATCAGAAAAATTCCTACTATACAAGGTATAATAGTGTCTTTTCGCATTGCCATAATAATTAAAATAACTACTATCATAACCACGTACACCCAATGTATAGTTGTAATCTCTAACATAAAAATCCCCCTCAAAAATATTGTTTCCTTCATATTATTCGAGAGGGGGATGATTAGTGAAAATTTAATTTTCTACTAAATGGCATGCTACAAAATGTTCAGCTTCTATTTTCCTAAATTCTGGTGAAGTCTTTTTACAAATATCCATTGCATTTCTACATCGTCCAGCAAATTTGCATCCCCTAGGGGGATTTATAGGACTAGGTACATCTCCTTTTAATATAATCCTCTCTCTTTTACGTTCTACCTCAGGATCAGGAATAGGAATGGCAGAAAACAAAGCCTTAGTATATGGATGAAGAGGATTTTCATATAATTCCTCACTGGTAGTCAATTCTACAATATTGCCTAGGTACATAACCGCAATACGATCAGAAATATGTTTTATCATACTCAAATCATGGGCAATAAATAGATAAGTTAATCTTAGTTCCTGTTGGAGTTTTATCAGTAAATTTATCACTTGGGCTTGAATGGACACATCAAGGGCAGATATCGGTTCATCGCAGATAATAAACTTAGGCTCAATGGCCAAAGCCCTTGCAATTCCAATCCGTTGTCTTTGTCCTCCACTAAACTCATGGGCGAAACGATTGGCGTGCTCTTTATTTAATCCCACTGTTTCTAAAAGCTCATAAATTCTCTCTAATCTTTTCTTTCCCCTATAAAGGCCGTGAATATCAATTCCTTCCCCGATAATATCTCCAACGGTCATACGGGGATTCAAAGAAGCATAGGGATCTTGAAAGATCATTTGGGCTTGCTTTGTAAAATTCCTAAGCTCTTTTTTTTTCATAGCATAGACATTTTTCCCATTAAAAATCATTTCTCCTTCAGTTGCAGGATATAGACGAATCATGGTTCTTCCAGCAGTAGATTTTCCACAACCAGACTCTCCCACAAGACCTAGGGTTTCTCCCTCATAAATATCAAAGGTAATACCATCTACGGCTTTTAATATTTGATTTTTACCAACAGGAAAATGTTTTTTTAAGTTTCTAATTTCTACTAATTTTTTACGTTGTTTCATGGCTTGCTCTCCCTTTCTTAACTGGGTTTTCTACCTTTGGTGCTAAGGGATGTTCTAACCAACAAGCTATTCTATGATAACTACTTATATGAGTATATTCTGGCATATGATCTCTACATACTTTCATAGCATATTCACATCTTGAAGCAAAAGGACATCCAGATGGCGGAACAAATAAATCAGGCGGTGTTCCTTCTATAGGTTCTAGTTTTTCTTTTTTACCTAAATCTAATCTAGGAACAGATTTCATCAATCCCCAGGTATAGGGATGTTTTGCATTATAAAATATTTCATCTAAGAGACCACTTTCTATTACAATCCCTGCATACATTACAAGAACTCTTTGTACTACATTTGCTACGACACCCAGATCATGGGTAATTAATATAATTGAAGTATCTAATCTTTTTTGAAGCTCTTCCATTAATTCAAGAATCTGTGCCTGAATGGTTACATCTAAAGCAGTAGTAGGTTCATCTGCAATTAAAAGACTGGGATTGCAAGCAAGGGCAATGGCAATCATCACCCTTTGTCTCATTCCTCCACTAAATTCATGGGGGTATTGATGAACTCTCTTTTGGGGATTAGGAATCCCCACAAGGCGAAGCATTTCAATGGCTTTTTCCATAGCATCTTTTTTAGACATATTTTGATGTTTTCTTAAACCCTCTGCAATCTGTTTCCCTACTGTCATAGTGGGATTTAAAGAAGTCATAGGATCTTGAAAAATCATTGCAATTTTCGAACCTCTAATAGACTCCATTTCTCTATTGGAAACTTTGGTTAAATCTTTTCCTTGAAATAAAATTTCTCCTTCTTTGATCCTTCCAGGAGGCATAGAAATCAGTCTCATAATAGATTGGACCGTTACACTTTTTCCACATCCAGATTCCCCTACAATAGCTACTGCCTCCCCTTTATTTACATGGAAGGACACTCCTCTAACTGCTTGCACTTCTCCTGCGTAGGTATCAAAGGATACTTTTAAATTTTTTACTTCTAAAACTCTTTCCATTTGACTCTCCCCCTTTAGTCCCGTAATTTCGGATCCAAGGCATCCCTTAGTCCATCTCCAAATAAATTAAACGCAAATATAGTTAAACTAATAAAAATCCCAGGAAGAATCAGCTCATGGGGATAAAACCTTAATACCTTGGTTCCTTCATCAGCCAAAACCCCCCAACTAGCTTTAGGTGGTCTGATTCCCAAACCAAGATAGCTCAGAAAAGCTTCACTAAAAATAGCAGAAGGAATGGTAAGGGTCATTTCTACAATAATAGGACCTAAAATATTGGGAATTAAGTGCTTAAAAATAATTCTTTTTTTATCCGCTCCTAGAGCACGGGCTGCCAACACAAATTCCTGCTGTTTTAATTGAAGTACTTGACCCCTTACCAAGCGAGCCATACTCAGCCAACTGGTAATTCCAAAGGCAATAATAAGGGTTTTCACTCCCGGTTCCATAACGATTAACAAGAGAATGTTTAGGAGAGTTCCAGGGATCGTCATAATGACATCTACAATTCTCATCATGATATTATCTACCCTTCCACCTATATAACCAGCAATCCCACCATAGGTAACGCCAATTACCAAAGCAATGATTGCAACTACAACTCCTATAAAAATAGAAACCCGTCCTCCATACCATACCCTAGAAAAAAGATCTCTTCCTAAGGAATCAGTACCAAAAATATGTCCCTCCTCCCCAGGCGATAGGTTTGTTTTTGTATAATCTTGCTCATAATATTCATAGGACACCATGTAGGGGCCAAAAATACACATAAAAATAATTATAATTAATATTCCTAAGGATACCACTGCTAATTTATTTTTCTTGAGTCTCCTCCAAGCATCTTGCCAATAGGTTAATCTTGGCCGTACAATAGCTTGACTTTGTTCTAAATCCTTTTCTACCCTTTCAAAATCTTGCTTTGTTAATGTTTTATTCATCTATCCCACCTCCTATTGGGCAACCTTGATTCTCGGATCAATAAGTCCATAAACAATATCGATTAAAAGATTTAAAAATACCAAGAAGGCTCCATAAAATATGGTAGTTCCTAAAATAACTGGGTAGTCCAAGTTTTGAATTCCTATTACAAAATATTTTCCTAATCCAGGAATAGCAAAAATCTTTTCTATCACAAAAGTACCAGTTAATATAGCCGCAATTAAGGGACCTAAGGATGTAACAATAGGTAAAATGGCATTTCGAATGATATGTCTCCATACAATCATTCCCTTTCTTAATCCCTTTGCTCTCGCTGTTTTAATATAATCTTGCTCTAAAACCTCTAGGGTTGTGGCACGAATCATTCTAGCCTGAGAAGCAAGAATTCTAGAACCTAATGCAATAGTAGGTAAAATGGTAAATAGAAAGCCTTTCCATTGGGCAACAGGGAAAACATCCCACTTTACTGCAAAAAAATATTGAAGGAGTGCTCCTATAATAAAATTTGGTACCGATACCCCAAGAACTGCAACAATCATGGTAATATAGTCTAAAGTTTTATTATGATGAAGAGCTGCTAATACCCCTAGAGTTAAACCTATGGTAATTCCAAAAATTAAAGATTGAATTCCTAAATGGGCAGAATAAGGAAAGGTGTCTGCAATAATATCATTTACCGTACGGCTTTGTTGCTCCATAGAATAGCCTAAATCTCCTTGAAGTAAATTTCCCATATAGGTAAAGTACTGTACAATAAGTGGTTTATCTAATCCATAATATTCCTTTAAGTTCTCTATGACCTCTGGTGGTAATCTCTTCTGATCGCTAAAGGGATCTCCTGGTACAGCATTCATTAAGAAAAATGTAATGGTAGCTAATATCCAAATGGTAATCAAAGAAATTCCAATTCTTTTTAAAATATATTTTTTCACCTATATTCTCCTTTCCCAATCTTTATAAAGTACAAAGGC
>USMD01000107.1 GCA_900555725.1 uncultured Garciella sp.
GTATAAGAGACAGAAATAAAAGTATATAAATTGATAAATTTCCAAATAATAGAAAGGGAGTAAACCCTTTCTTTATTTTAGTTGTTTTTTTATTGGTACTGTGTTAAAATATGTTTGCAAGTATAGGGGGGAGGTGTCCACTTGACAATCTTTCTAGTTATTTTATTATTGATTGCTAGTTTAGCATTAATTGTGACTATATTATTACAACCTGGGAAAAATGCCGGTTTGTCTGGCTCCATTGCCGGAGGTGCAGAAAGCTTATTTGGGAAAAAAAGGGCAAAGAGTTACGAAGCCATATTATCTCGAATTACTACAATATCCGCCGTTGTTTTTATGTTAACAGCCCTACTTTTAACGATGTTTCAATAACAGTATTGTTATTTTGCCATGCTTGATAGTTTATCAACATGGCTAAATATATTATTTACAAAGGATTAAAGGAGGAGAAAAAATGAATATAATAATTCTTGGACCTCTTGTGGGAGTCATCGCATTACTCTTCGCTTTACATCTATCTAATAAAATTAGTAAGATGGATATAGGGACAGATAAAATGAAGGAAATTTCTACACATATCCATGAAGGGGCAATGGCTTTTTTAACAAGGGAGTATAAATCTGTAGCTGTTTTTGTTGTGGTATTATTTATTATTTTAATAATCACCCCAGGATTGGGATGGGAAACAGCTGTCAGTTTTCTAGTGGGGGCATTGTTTTCAATAGCAGCTGGATTTTTTGGAATGCAGGTTGCTACAAAGGCAAATGTAAGAACAGCCAATGCTGCTAGAAAAGGAATGAATAAGGCATTAGAAATCGCATTCTCTGGTGGAGCTGTTATGGGAATGTGCGTAGTGGGACTTGGAGTTTTGGGAATTGGGATTCTTTTTCTCATTTTTCAAGATGTAACTATTATTACAGGTTTTAGCTTAGGGGCTTCTTCCATTGCACTATTTGCTCGAGTTGGTGGAGGAATCTATACAAAGGCTGCTGATGTTGGAGCAGACTTGGTTGGTAAAGTAGAAGCTGGAATTCCAGAAGATGATCCAAGAAATCCAGCTGTAATCGCTGACAACGTTGGAGATAATGTTGGAGATGTTGCTGGTATGGGAGCAGATCTATTTGAATCCTATGTTGGTTCCATTATTTCTGCAATAACTTTGGGAGCTCTTGCTTATGGAACAAATGGGATTGCTTTTCCTTTAGTTTTTTCAACTATAGGTGTACTAGGTTCCATTATCAGTACTTTCTTTGTAAAGGGGAAAGAAGACTCCAATCCTCATAAATCTTTAAAAATAGGTACATATGTAAATACTGCAGTTTCTATTATTGCTGCACTTATATTGAGTGTGATAATGTTAGATAGCATTAATCCTTTTATTGCCATTATTTCAGGATTAGTTGTAGGAACCATTATCGGACAGATTACAGAGGTGTATACTTCTGATAAATATAATTCTGTAAAGAAAATTGCTCAGCAATCAGAAACAGGTCCTGCTACCAATATTATTAGCGGACTAGCAGTTGGGATGTATTCTACGGCGCTACCTATTATCTTTATTGCTATTGGTATTTTGGTTGCATACTATTTTGCAGACTTATATGGAATTGCTCTTGCTGCTGTTGGAATGTTGTCTACAACGGGAATGACAATTGCCGTAGATGCCTATGGACCAATAGCCGATAATGCAGGGGGAATTGCAGAAATGGCAGAATTACCTGATTCGGTACGAGAGATCACCGATACCCTTGACTCTGTTGGGAATACAACTGCAGCCATTGGAAAAGGATTTGCCATTGGTTCAGCTGCATTAACAGCCCTATCCCTTTTTGTATCCTATTCAGAAGCTGTTGGCTTAGAGGGAATTGATATTTTAAACCCAAGAGTAATTGTAGGAATGTTTATAGGGGGGATGTTGCCTTATTTATTTAGCGCCATTACAATGGAAGCTGTTGGTAAAGCTGCAAATCAAATGATAGAAGAAGTAAGAAGACAGTTTAAGGAATTACCTGGTATTATGGAAGGAAAGGATAAACCTGATTATGCATCTTGTGTAGATATTTCTACAGCAGCAGCATTGAGGGAAATGATCATTCCTGGTTTGCTAGCAGTGGTAGTACCTTTGGTAATTGGATTTTTATTAGGACCAGAGGCTCTTGGAGGGTTATTAGCCGGTGCTTTGGTAACGGGGGTATTGGTAGCGATTCAAATGGCCAATTCTGGTGGAGCATGGGATAATGCTAAAAAGTATATTGAGAGTGGGGCCCATGGAGGCAAAGGTAGTGAGGCTCATAAGGCTGCAGTTGTAGGAGATACTGTAGGAGATCCATATAAAGATACCTCTGGACCATCTATTAATATTTTAATTAAATTAATGACAATTGTATCATTAGTATTTGCACCATTGCTTATGTAAAAATTAGGATACTTATGGGACAAGGTTTTTACTACCTTGTCCTATTTTTAGTATAAAAATAAAAATAGGTAGGAAAATACATATATAAGCACTATAAACAAAAGAGGAGTGATTATTTGGATATAAAAGATAAGGTTTTAGAGTTTATGCGAGAGCAAGCATATAATCCAATGAAATCCGAAGAGTTGTTTCAGGTTTTAAAGATTACAGAAAAGGTGCAAAAAGAAGAGTTTCAGCGCATATTAAATGAGATGGAAGAGGAAGGACTTATCTATAAGACTAAAAAAAAGAAATATGGGGTACCCGAAAGAATGAATCTAGTGGTAGGCACCCTACAGGGGCATGCCAAGGGATTTGGTTTTGTGATCCCCGATATAGCAAATATAGAAGAAGATGTATATGTATCTGCCCAGGATATGAACGGTGCCATGCATAATGATAAAGTCATTGTACGATTGTCCAAAAGGCAGGATGAAAATAGAAAATTAGAAGGGGAAGTTATTCATATTTTAAAAAGAGGAAATAAAAAAATTGTAGGAACTTTTGAAAGTAGTAGAAATTTTGGATTTGTGGTATCAGATGATCAAAGAATTCAGCAGGATATCTATATTCCAAAATCAGAAACCATGGGTGCCAAGACCGATTATAAAGTAGTGGTAGAAATCACAGAATATCCAGTAAAAGGAAGAAATCCTGAGGGACGTATAGTAGAAATTTTAGGTCATAAAAATGATATTGGGACCGATATTCTATCTATTATTCGAAAATTTGACTTGCCTGAAGAATTTCCTTCGAAGGTTCTTACTCAGGCAGATAAAATTCCAGACCATGTAAGGGAAGAGGATAGAAAGGGAAGAAAAGATCTTAGGGATAAAAAAATAGTTACCATCGATGGGGAGGATGCTAAGGATTTAGATGACGGGGTTTCTGTTGAGAAACTTCAAAATGGAAATTATCTATTAGGAGTGCATATTGCCGATGTAAGTCATTATGTAATTGAAAATTCTTCTTTAGATCAAGAAGCCTTAAAACGTGGTACCAGTGTTTATCTAGTAGATAGGGTGATTCCCATGCTTCCACCTAAATTATCCAATGGGATTTGTAGTTTAAATCCCCATATTGATCGTTTGACCTTATCATGTATGATGGAGATTAATCAGAATGGACAAGTCGTTAATTATGAAATCTTTAAATCGGTAATCAATTCCAAGGAAAGAATGACCTATAAGAATGTAACAAAAATTTTGGAAGAGCAAGATCCGGAGGTAATGGACAGGTATCAGGAATTAATAGAAGATTTTAGATTGATGAGAGAACTAGCAGAAATTCTTAGAAATAAAAGAAGGATGGCGAGGGGAGCCATTGATTTTGATTTCCCTGAGGCAAAGATTATTTTAGATGATGAGGGAAAACCTATAGATATTCAAGGATATGAAAGAACCATTTCCCATAGGATAATAGAGGAATTTATGTTGGTTTGCAACGAAACCATTGCACAGCATATGTATTGGACATCCTTTCCTTTTATTTACCGAGTACATGAGGAACCAGATCCAGAGAAGTTAAAAGATTTTAACAATTTTATTCATAATTTTGGATATCACATCCGTATAGGAGACGAAATTTATCCAAAAGAGTTGCAAAATTTATTAAATAAAATAAAAGATACACCTGAAGAAAATATTATCAGCCATTTGGCCCTTAGAACTATGAAACAGGCAAGATATGCAGCAAATAATTTGGGACACTTTGGGTTAGCAGCAGATTATTATACTCATTTTACCTCTCCTATAAGAAGATATCCAGATTTAGCCATCCATAGAATTATTAGTGAAATGCTTTATAATAAATTAGATCAAGAACGGATTCAAAAATTAAATCAGAGAACCCCCGAAATTGCTTCCCAATCCTCTGTCAGGGAGAGGGTAGCGGAAGAGGCAGAAAGGGAGACCGATGATCTTAAAAAGGCGGAATATATGAAGGAACATATAGATGAAAGATTCGATGGGATTATATCTGGGATTACTTCCTTTGGAATGTTTGTAGAGCTAGAAAATACGGTAGAAGGATTGGTACGGGTAAGCTCTATGGATGATGACTACTATCAATACGATGAAACCCATTATCAATTTATAGGAGAAAGGACCAAAAAAACTTATAAGATAGGGGAAAAAGTAAGAGTTCAAGTGGTTGGGGTAGATATTTCCCAAAAACAAATTGACTTTATTTTAATAGAAGAGTAAACTCTATCTCATTGACTTTTTTATAGAGCATGTTATAATAAATATAGATATTGAGCCCTATTTGTAATGTGAATAGGGTTTTATTATTTAAAAAGCTTAATGATTTTTCTTTTTGATAATTAGAAAAAAGAAGGTGTAATAATGGTTAAGAAAACGATGAAAGTAATCGCAAATAATAAAAAAGCAAGACACGATTATTTTATAGAAGAAACCTATGAGGTAGGAATCGAACTATCTGGAACAGAGGTGAAATCCATTCGTCAGGGTAAGGTGAATTTGAAGGACAGTTATGCTTCCATAAAAGAAGGAGAAGTCTTTGTTCATCAAATGCATATTAGTCCCTATGAAAAAGGAAATATCTATAATAAGGATCCTCTAAGAGTTCGAAGACTATTATTACACAAATCTGAAATAAGAAAGCTAATTGGATATACCCAACAACAGGGATATGCCCTAATCCCTTTAAAATTATATTTAAAAAAGGGATTAGTAAAGGTGGAACTAGCTGTTGCCAAAGGGAAAAAGTTATATGATAAACGCCAGGACTTAGCAAAAAGGGATGCAAAAAGGGAAATGGAAAAAGCCTTTAAAGAGAGAAATCGATATTAATTTGACATAACTTTAAAAATCTGATAAAATATATATCTAAACTTAATAAGGGGACGTACTGGTTTCGACGGGGGTGTTGAAGCTGGAGTAGCGAGTAGTGGACTCCGGGACCACTATAAAACCTGGAACTTAAATATAAACGCTAAAAACGATAATTTAGCTTTAGCTGCGTAAGTCAGCTAACGTTCTACCAATCATTCCCGCATGATTGGATAGGGCGCCGACTCAGCGGGGAACTGCTAATCCAAAGCTTTGAGGATTAGTGGAATCTATGAAGCTAGCGTAGCCTAAATCTTGCCAGTTAGAGTTAGGTGAGGCGAATCTTAAAGAACTGACTGCACTCGGAGAAACTCTAGGGAATATGCCTTCGGACAGGGGTTCGACTCCCCTCGTCTCCACCAATTTTAAATGAATATTAATATAGGGATGGGAATGACTTAATGATATAAATTGAGAGTTCCTTTTTTTATTGTCTTGAATTCATTTTATCTACCACCTTCAAATAATCGTGTAGCGTAAGTATATCTTAAAGTATAAATTTGTATAGCGATTATGATATATAATTTTAAGTAAAAATAATAAATATTTAATGATTCAATGGTAGTATTGGATCAAATAGTTTATTGATTTGTTCTATTTAAAAAAATTTGCTAATTTAATGAAAGTAAAATTATAAAAAATATGGAGAAATTTATCGAATTTAGGGGAAATAGTATCAGTAAATCAATAAA
>USMD01000108.1 GCA_900555725.1 uncultured Garciella sp.
TCGTCGGCAGCGTCAGATGTGTATAAGAGACAGAGGTAATGTAGTGCATATTAATAGAAGATAATGAATGATAAAGAGAGGTTTTCTATATGAACAAAAAAGATTTTTATTTTGTTTTACCAAAAGAATTGATTGCTCAAACTCCATTAAAACAGCGAGATGCTTCTAGACTATTGGTGCTAGATAAAAATACACTGGAGATTGAGCATAAACATTTTAAAGATATAGTAGATTATTTTGAAAAGGGAGATACACTGATTTTAAATAATACCAGGGTCATACCTGCTAGATTATTTGGAGCAAGAGAAGATACTCACTCAAAGGTAGAGATATTATTGTTAAAAAGAGTAAACAACCAAAAAGATCGTTGGGAAGCTCTGGTAAAGCCTGGGAAAAAAGCTAGAATAGGACATCGAATTGTTTTTGGCGAAGGATTATTGATCGGTGAAATTGTAGATATACTTGAGGACGGTATTAGAATCATTGAATTTTTCTACGAAGGGATTTTTGAGGAAATATTAGATCAACTAGGTACTATGCCTTTACCTCCCTATATTAAAGAACAATTAGAAGATCAGGAAAGATATCAGACAATTTATTCTAAAGTGGAAGGTTCTGCCGCAGCTCCTACTGCTGGATTGCATTTTACTGAGCAGGTTTTTGAAGATTTAAAGAAGAAAGGTGTAAATATTGCTTTTATTACTTTACATGTAGGATTAGGAACTTTTCGCCCAGTAAAGGAGGAAAAAATAGAAGAACATAAAATGCACTCTGAATATTACGAGATTTCGCAAAATATTGTTGATTTAATCTATAAAACCAAAAGGAATGGTAAAAAAGTGATTGCGGTGGGAACTACTACGGTACGTACTCTAGAAACTGCGGCCACAGGGGTAGGAGAGATAAAAGCAAGCTCAGGTTGGACAGATATTTTTATTTATCCAGGGTATCAGTTTAAAATTGTAGATGCTATGATTACCAATTTTCATCTTCCTGAATCTACTTTATTAATGTTAGTTTCAGCCTTTGCCGGTCGTGATAAAATTTTAAAAGCTTACAATGAAGCGGTAAAAAATAGATATAGATTTTTTAGCTTTGGAGATGCAATGCTAATTAAGTAGGAGTGTGATAAGAATATGGCAATAAAATTTGAAGTCATTAAAGAGGAAAAACAAACTGGAGCAAGATTAGGGAAATTATATACATCCCATGGGGTGATTGACACACCTATTTTTATGCCAGTAGGTACTCAAGCAACGGTAAAAACCATGACCCCTGAAGAACTTAAAGAAATAGGGACTCAAATAATATTGAGCAATACTTATCATCTATATCTAAGACCGGGTCATGAGCTAGTTAAAGAAGCTGGTGGGCTACATAAATTTATGCATTGGGATAGGCCTATTTTAACAGATAGTGGAGGTTTTCAAGTATTTAGTCTAAATAGTTTAAGAAATATTACTGAAGAAGGGGTAACCTTTCGGTCTCATTTGGATGGTTCTAAGCATTTTATTGGTCCTGAAAAAGCTATTGAAATCCAAAATGCCCTAGGATCTGATATTATTATGGCTTTTGATGAATGTACTCCTTATCCTAGTAGTTATGAATATGCCAAAGATTCCCTTGAAAGGACCATTCGTTGGGCAAAAAGGTGTAAAGAATCTCATAAAAGGGAGGACCAGCAAGCACTCTTTGGCATTATACAGGGTGGAACCTATAGGGATTTACGGAAACAAAGTGTGAAAGAAATGATAGAATTGGATCTTCCGGGATATTCTATTGGAGGATTAAGTGTAGGAGAACCAAAAGAGTTAATGTATGAGGTTTTGGATTATACTATGCCTCTAATGCCTAGAAACAAGCCAAGATATTTAATGGGAGTAGGAAGTCCAGATGCATTGGTAGAAGGTGTAATTCGGGGGATTGATATGTTTGACTGTGTTTTGCAAACTAGAATCGCTAGAAATGGGACAGCTATGACCAGTGTAGGTAGAGTTGTAATAAAGAATGCCACTTATGAAAAAGATTTTTCACCCCTAGATCCCAATTGTAAGTGTTATACTTGTCAAAACTATTCGAGGGCTTATCTTAGACATCTAGTTAAAACTAAGGAGATTTTAGGACTTCGTTTAATGACATATCACAACTTATATTTTTCCCTGGGGCTTATGGAAGATATTCGACAGGCCATAAAGGAAGATAGGCTATTAGATTTTAAGAAAGAATTTTTTTCTAATTATGGATATACTAAATAGGAAATGAATGTTTTATAGGTTTAAAAGGAATTTAAATTTTTTTGTTGAATTAAATATGTATGCTTCATCAATCCAAAAAAGGGAGGAAAATTCATGGAAGGATTATTAACAATTGTATTAATGTTTGTTCTTTTCTATTTTTTACTGATTCGACCTCAGAATAAAAAAGAAAAGGAAATACGGGAAATGAGAGCGAATTTAAGAAAAGGAGATGAAATTATCACCATAGGTGGCATTCATGGAAAGATATTCAATATACACGATGATGTGCTTACCATTGCAGTAGGTAAGGATAAAGTGAAATTAAAGGTAGCTAGATGGGCTATAGCCGAAGTGATCAATAAGGAAGACAAAAAAGAGGATAAAATATTAAATCAGGAAAAAAATCCAGAAGGACATGAAGAACTACAGGAAAATAATAACGAGGATGACCCACAAGATAGAGATAATAAAGTTTCTAATCAGGAAGAAAATAATAAAGAAGAATAAACAGAAAGAGGACTGTTGTAGAATGAATTAGATTTTGCAACAGTCTTTTTTTATATTCTGAAAGAATCAAATTCTGGAATAAATCTATTTTTTTAGAATAAACATTCAGTAAAAGAAGATTTTGGGGGTGGATCAATTGAAAAAAAGTTTTTCTATTTCAAAGGGGAATCATACGCAAAAGAATTTTTATATAGGTTTCATATTAAGAGGATTAATTTTTGGATTTTTACTTTCATTGATATGTTTTTTAATCATATCTATTATACTATCATTTAGTAGTATATCCGAAAGCATTATTAAACCATCTTCCTATATTATAATGGTAGTGAGTATTGTAATAGCAAGTGGATATACTTCTCGAAAAGTGGATAAAAATGGTTGGCTTTATGGGGCTATTACAGGATTATTGTATGTTATTATTCTGACTATTGCTGGTATGATTACATCTGGTGGATTTTCTTTAGAACAGATCATGATTTCTAGGGTTCTAATGGGTCTGATCGCCGGGACGATAGGTGGTATTCTAGGAATCAATTTAAAATAAAGGGTATAAAAAGATATACTTTTCATGAAATCATATATATGTTATAATGATCCTATATCAAAGTAGTGAGGAGTGAAAGAAATGAAGCACATTAAAATCATTAATAAGGGTAGTTTAAAGAATACAGTTGAAAAAGGTGGATGCGGAGAATGCAAGACTTCTTGTCAATCAGCTTGTAAAACTTCATGTACTGTAGGGAATCAAAGTTGTGAGAATGTATAAATATACATATGAAAATAATAGAAGTGAGCAGTAATATTGGGTTTACCTAATATTTACTGCTATTTTTAGTGTAGAAAATTTTTAAGAAAGGGGATTATTCTTTGACATTTATTCACAAATTTAACATAAATGACACATATATGGTACTTGATATTAATAGTGGTGCAGTTCATCTAATAGATGAGATAACTTATGATGTACTGGATTACTATCCTGAATTTTCCAAAGAAGAAAGTATTTTGAAATTACAACTACAACATAGTTACAAAAGAAATGAAATAGAAGAAGTAATAGAAGAAATTGATCATCTTATAAAAGAAGGATTATTATTTACAAAGAGTTTAAACACTTCCCAATGGAAGGATAAATTAAACAATCAAGAGAAAGTAATAAAAGCTATGTGTCTTCATATTGCCCATGATTGTAATCTTAGATGCAAATATTGTTTTGCTTCCCAAGGGGATTTCCAGGGAGAAAGATCTTTGATGTCACAAGAAGTGGGAAGAAAAGCAATAGACTTTTTGATTCAAAACTCAGGTAATAGAAGAAATCTTGAAGTGGATTTCTTTGGTGGGGAACCTTTAATGAATTTTGATGTGGTAAAAGATATTGTTACTTATGCCAGAGGAAAAGAAAGGGAATATAACAAGAATTTTAGATTTACCATTACTACGAATGCTACCCTTTTAACAGAGGATAAGATGGAATATATTAATGAGAATATGAATAATGTGGTTTTAAGTATTGATGGAAATAAAAATACCAATGATTTCATGAGACCTATTGTAAATGGAAAGGGAAGTTATGATATGATTCTCCCTAAGATTCGTAAAATGGTGAAAAAAAGGGGAGATAAAGATTATTACGTAAGAGGTACATTTACAAAATATAATCTTGATTTTTCTAAGGATGTAATTCACCTAGCGGATGAAGGTTTTAAAGAAATTTCAATGGAACCTGTAGTGGCAGAGCCAGAAAAGGACTACGCTATAAAAGAAGAAGATCTTCCAATTATTTTTAAAGAATATGAGAATTTAGCAATGAAATATCTTGAGAGGAACCAAGGAGATCATCCATTTCATTTTTTTCATTTTAATATTGATTTATCCCAAGGGCCCTGCGTGTATAAGAGACTTTCTGGCTGTGGAGCAGGAAATGAATATGTAGCTATTACACCTGAAGGAGAAATTTATCCTTGCCACCAATTTGTTGGGAATGAGGACTTTAAAATAGGGGATATATTCAATGGAATAGAAAGAGATGATATTCAGAAACAATTTAAAGAGGCACATGTATTGAATAAGGATAAATGTAATAATTGTTGGGCAAGATTTTATTGTAGTGGTGGTTGCCATGCAAATGCTTATAATTTTAATGAAGATATCTATATTCCTTATGATATAGGATGTGAAATAGAGAAGAAAAGAATAGAATGTGCCCTAATGGTACAAGCGAATATGTTACAAAGAGCTTAGAGTATTGGTTTGACCTGGATTTTTAAAAGAGATATAATAAAAAATATATCATAATTGAGAAGACTTATGTCTATTAAAATTTTTAAAATTTATTTGTTTTCTGATTGGAGTTTGAGGAGGTTAGGGAATGAACCTAAAAAGTTTCATCATATTAGCATTGATTATAGCAGTGATTTTTTTAGGAGCTTATACTGCTATAAACGGATTGTCATTAGGAAATTATGAAATATTACCGATGAAAGAAGGTATAAATTTTGGCTTGGACTTACGAGGTGGAGTTTATGTAGTTTTAGAGGCCCAAACTTCCAAAGAAGATCCCGTTACTGATGAGAAAATGTCCCGGGCAATTGCCACTATTCGACAAAGAGTAAACGGATTAGGAGTAACAGAAGCTACTGTAACAAAACAAGGGAAAAATCGTATTCGGGTATCTATACCTGATATACAGGATCAAGACAAAGCTCTAGACATCATAGGGAAAACAGCTCAATTAGAATTTATAGGACCTGATGGAAATGTTATTTTAACAGGAGAAGAAGTAAAAGATTCTCAAGCTGTCTACCAGCAAGCCAAAACAGGAGAACAACCAGTAGTAACCTTAAAATTTAATAAAAAGGGAACTACTGCTTTTGCAGAAGCTACAAAGAAGTTTATTAATCAGCCTATATCCATTGTTTTGGATGGAGAAGCAATTTCTTCGCCCTATGTACAAAATACTATTACTAATGGAGAAGCAGTTATTACAGGACAAAGTTCTTTGGAAGAAGCTTCAGATTTATCTACTTTAATCCGTGCAGGTGCCCTACCGGTTTCATTGAACCCTGTTGAAGTGCGTACTGTTGGTCCAACTCTTGGACAGGATGCACTATCCCAAAGTATAAAAGCAGCTATTATTGGTGTTGGGTTAGTATTTGTTTTTATGATTCTATACTATAGATTACCTGGTATACTGGCAAGTTTAGCATCTGTCTCTTATACACATCTGACGCTGCCGAC
>USMD01000109.1 GCA_900555725.1 uncultured Garciella sp.
TCGTCGGCAGCGTCAGATGTGTATAAGAGACAGGATATATAATATCTCTCTCCTGTCTTGCCACATTCATCAATAACTCTATTTTTTGATCTGATAGCAAGTATTCAGATTTTAAAATATCAACTATATTTTTTTCTTTTTTTCCCTCATCCATTAATTTATGAACAATCTTGGAAGGTCTGATTCCTGTTAGTATCCCCCAGGGCAGTGATTTAGAAAATTCTTTTTTCATTGAATTGTATAAAGTAGATTTTAATTTTCTTTTTTCCCATTTTTGCTTTTCTTTATCACTTTCAAAGAATGGAGCAGACAATTGAATTATTTCCTTTGAAATAATTTGATTATCCCTTTGAATCATAGTATAGAATTGATAATAATCCTTTTTTACTCCTAATCCATTGATAATGATTATACTATTTTTATTTGTCTTATTTAAATCCTCTATAGTTTGTATATTTTCTTTAGGAAAGTATTGTCGAAGCATTTCTTTAATGTCATATTCATAAAGGTGTCCCTGTAGTCTTATATAAATCATAATTTTTTACCTCGCATCTTTTATGCCTATACAAAAAAAGGATTGGTATTTCTCTCATGTTCAATAGTAGAATTTGGCCCATGACCAGGATATACCCTTATATCTCCAGGCAAAATAAATAACTTATTTTTAATAGAGGATAAAATGCTTTCCATACTTCCCTTTGGGAAATCTGTTCTGCCAATGGAACCAGCAAATAAAGTATCTCCTGTAAAGACTTCATGATCTCCTAAAATTGAAATTCCTCCTGGAGTATGACCAGGTGTGTGGATAATCTTTAACATAGTGTTTCCCATTGATAACGTATCTTCTTCTTTTAATTCTATATCACAAGAAATAGTAGTAGGTCGATGAAACATACTTGATAGATTTAATTCTGGATTTTCCAACATTTCCTTATCTAAAGAATGAATACAAATGGGGGCTTTGGTTTTTCCCTTTATCTCTTTGACTGCCCCTATATGGTCATGATGTCCATGAGTTAACAGAATATATTTTATTTTTAAATCTAATTTTTCAATTCTGTCAATTAAATCTACTGGATCCGCACCAGGATCGATAATAATTCCTTCATTTGTTGTTTTGCAACTTATAATATAGCAATTTGCTTGTATAGGTCCCACTGGTATTTTCTCTATCCTCATGGTAGATTCCCTCCTATTATCTAAATTTGCTTCTCACTATCTATTAAAATTGTAACAGGTCCATCATTTTGTAGGTTTACTATCATATGAGATTGAAACCTACCAGTTTGGGTATCAAACCCCATCTTTCTTGTCTCTTCAATAAATCTTTCATATAATAAATTGGCCTGTTCTGGTTTTGCTGCCTTCATAAAATTAGGCCTTCTTCCTTTTTTGCAATCCCCATATAGAGTAAATTGCGAGATCACCAAAAGTTCTCCATTGATATCCTTTAATGACAAATTCATCTTTCCTTCTTGATCTTCAAAAATCCGAAGATGTACAATTTTATCTACTAAATAGAGCAAATCTTTTTCGGCATCGTCATCTTTTATACCTAAAAAAACCAGAAGCCCTCTATTAATTTTCCCTATTTCTATATTTTCAACCTGCACATTAGAAAAATTTACTTTTTGAACTACAGCCCTCATATCATTCCTCCCCTTACAATCTATGGGCAGATAATACACCATTTATTTTTCTTATACTTTTTAATAGTTTATTGACTTCTTCTGTACTTTTTACTTCTATAGTGAGATTAATATATGTGATTTGATCCTTTGTACTTCTTACATTCATTGCAATAAGAGGAATCCTACTTTCTAAAAGAATTCCAGAAACTTTTGAAATCAAGCCCTGTTGATCTTTAGCTCTGATTTGTATTTCTGCTTGATAATTTACTTTAACATCATTTACCCATGATACACTAACAACCCTCTCAGGATCCTCTAAATTGGTTATATTAATACAATCCGCTCTATGAATAGACACTCCCCTACCTCTAGTAATATATCCTATAATTCTATCCCCTGGAACAGGATTACAACATTTTGAATAACGTACTGCCATATTATCAAAGCCTTGTATTCTAACTCCATTGGTCTCTTTCCTACTCTTTTTATTCCTTTTCTCTTGTTTTGTATCAATAATATCTTTTGTCTTTCCATAAAATTTATTATAATCCTCTTTTAACCGCATGATAACCTGATGGACGGTTAATCCTCCATAGCCCACAGCTGAATATATATCATCTATGGTATTATAATTAAATCTTTTTAATATCTTTTCCAACCATTCAGTTCTAAAAAGTTCAGAATATTGATATCCTTGGCGTCTTACTTCCTTTTCTAACAATTCCTTTCCTTTTTGAATATTTTCTTCCCTTTTTTCCTTTCTAATCCATTGCTTTATTTTATTTCTAGCTTGAGAACTCTTTACGATATTAAGCCAATCTCTACTAGGGCCGCTAGAATTAGCTGAGGTTAATATTTCAACAATATCCCCATTTTGCAATTGATAATCCAGTGGAACAATTTTATTATTTGCCTTTGCTCCTATACATTGATTTCCCACTGCACTGTGAATCATGTAAGCAAAGTCAATAGGGGTAGCTCCCTTAGGTAAATTCAATACATCGCCCTTAGGAGTGAATACAAACACCTCATCTGTAAATAAATCGACTTTTAGGGTTTCCATAAATTCTGTAGAATCCTTTAAATCCCCTTGCATCTCCATAAATTGTCTTAACCAAGTGAGTTTGCGATCAAAGTCATCGGTAGATGTCTCTCCTGATTTGTACTTCCAGTGGGCAGCAATCCCATACTCAGAAGTTCTATGCATTTCCCATGTTCTTATTTGGATTTCAACCGGATCTCCTTTCGGGCCAATAACCGTAGTATGAAGAGATTGATACATATTAGCCTTAGGCATAGCAATATAATCTTTAAAGCGACCTGGAATAGGCTTCCATAGGGTATGGACCACCCCTAATACTGCATAACAATCCTTTATACTATTGACAATAATTCTTACTGCTGTTAAATCATAAATCTGGTCAAAAGTCTTATTTTTATAGACCATTTTTCTATAAATACTATAGAAATGTTTTGGCCTCCCTTGTATATCTGCATCTAGACCCAATTGGTCCAACTTTTCTTTTAAAGTATAGATTACATCTTGTATATATTCTTCTCTTTCTTTTCTTTTATGAGATACTTTTTTTACCAAATCATAATATCCTTCTGGATTTATATATCTCAAAGATAAATCTTCCAGTTCCCATTTTATCTTAGAAATTCCTAAACGATGGGCTATAGGGGCAAATATCTCCAAAGTCTCCTGGGCCTTTGCTCTTTGCTTCTCTACCGGCATATGTTTCATAGTTCGCATATTATGGAGCCTATCGGCTAATTTTATAAGAATTACTCTAATATCTTTGGCCATAGCAATTAGCATTTTTCTTAAGTTTTCGGCCTGTTGCTCTTCCTTTGAAGCAAAATCTAACTTCCCTAATTTGGTAACCCCATCAACTAAAATAGCAACTTCTTCTCCAAACTTATTTTTAATATCCTCATAGGTATACGGGGTATCTTCAACAACATCATGAAGAATCCCTGCCATAATAGTTTCAATATCTAATTGTAAGTCAGCTAAAATTAGAGCAACCGAAAGAGGATGCGTAATATAATCTTCGCCAGACAGCCTTTTTTGATCCTTATGGGCTTCTTTTGCAAAGTTATATGCATCATCTATTATAGACAAATCTGCATCTTTATAATATTTCTTTATTCTATTCTTTAATATATCTATCATAGTTACCCACTTTCTAAACTCTAAATCAAAGACTATATTTTTATCATTATATATATAAAATAAAATATTGACAAGTCTTATTTAGTCGAGGAAATTGTATAGTTGATTTTCTCAATTATCAAAATCCCCTAAAAGATGATTGAAAATCATATTAGAATGTTTAAATTAAAAAGAAAGCCGGTTAGCACCAGCTCCTAATAAGTAATTAAAGATTTCACATTATATTCCTTTAAAGTTTCTCTGCCTTTTAGCTCAGAAAGTTCTATTAAAAAAAAGATTCCTACAACTTCACCGTGTAATTTTTCTACCAATTTTGCTGTTGTTAAAAGGGTCCCCCCTGTGGCAAGTAAATCATCTACTATTACTACTCTTTGTCCTGGCTGAATGGCATCTCTGTGAATTTCCAATATATTTTTCCCATATTCTAGGGAATATTCTTTAGAAATCACTTCGCTAGGCAGTTTACCAGGCTTACGTACTGGTACAAATCCTACATTTAATGCGTAGGCCAATGCGGTACCAAAAATAAATCCCCTAGCCTCTGGCCCTACAACAATATCTGCCTGTAAATTTTCAGACCATTTTTTCATTTGATTTATAGATTCTTTTAAGGCATCTTTATCCTGTAGTAAAGGTGTAATATCCTTAAAGCTAATTCCTTTTTCCGGAAAATCCTCAACCACCCTTATTTTCTCTTTTAAGTTCAAAATTACCCCTCCTAATAAATATAAATATGCAATATTAAAAATCTCTAGTTTAAGACTACGCTGGATTTTGTCTGCTTTGTTTTTTCATTTTAAATATATACCAAAGGGGACTAGCTATAAAAATAGAAGAATAAGTTCCGCTTGCAACTCCAACAATTAAAGGCAATGCAAAACTTCTTATAGCCTCTACTCCTAATATATATAAAGTTGTAATGGTAATAAGAGTCGTTAATGATGTATTAATGGAACGTGAAAGACTTTGAGAAACACTTGTATTTACTAATGTTTTATAATCATCTTTTTTTATAACTCGTCTATTCTCTCTAATACGATCAAAAATTACAATAGTATCATTAATAGAATACCCTAGTACTGTTAGAATAGCAACAATAAAAGGTGAATTTACTTGAATTCCTGCAATGGCATAAAAGGAGATAAGAATTAAAAAATCATGCACTAAAGCAATAATAGCTGCAATTGCAAAGTCAAATTCAAAACGAAAAGTAATATAAATAAGCATAACCACTGTAGCTATAGCGGCAACTATAAACATTTGATTCTTTAGTTCAGATCCAATTACTGGATCAACATTATCTATAGATAACAAATCTTTCTGCTCTAAATGATATTTTTTTTGAAATGCTGAAAAAATTTCTTCTCTTTCATCTTTGGAAAGGGAAAGTTGTGTCTGAATGATCGCTTGACTCCTATTTTGACCAGCATAGGTAATATCCGCCTTAGGATCAAATTGGTCTACAATTTCTCGTATTTCAGGTACTTCAAATGTTTGATGTAAATCAATAGTAATAATAGTTCCTCCTGCAAAATCAATTCCTAAATTTAAGCCTCTTGTTATTAAAAAAATCATCCCGATAACAATAATAATTCCAGGCATCAAAAACCATAATTTTCTATGTTCAATAATTTTCATTTATTTACCCCCTATGCTCTATATAGTTTTGTATTGGTAAATAGATTTGTATTTAAAATTAATCGGAGCAAATAACGAGTTACAAATATTGCTGTAATCATACTTACACCAATACCAATCATAAGGGTTACAGCGAAACCTCTAATAGAGCCTGTACCAAAGAAAAACAATATTATCCCTGCAATAATAGTTGTAATATTAGAATCTAAAATACTTGGTAAAGCCCTTGAAAACCCAGAATCCATGGCGGATTTAAGGGTTTTTCCTAATCGTAATTCCTCCTTCATCCTTTCAAATATAAGAACATTGGCATCTACTGCCATTCCAATAGTAAGAATTAAACCAGCTATACCGGGTAAAGTTAATGTAGTATTAATACTTACTAATATCTGTCTCTTATACACATCTGACGCTGCCGACGATCT
>USMD01000110.1 GCA_900555725.1 uncultured Garciella sp.
GCTCGGAGATGTGTATAAGAGACAGTAAAAGCACTTTATATAATGTATTCTCTAAATCCTATAGAACTCCTTCTTAAAAATAAATTATATCATAAAAGCCCCTTGTAAAAAATATAAACAAAAAAGAACCAAATGTAGTTAGAAAATCAGCATTCTCATTCATTTGAATGGGAATGCTGATTTTTTTAAAATGTTTATCTCTATTCTCTTAATTGAGCATCTAAATCTTCTTGCAATTCTTTTATAATTTTATTGTGTACTTTGTCTACTTCTTCAACGGTAAGAGTTCTATTTCGCTTTCTATATACAATAGAGTAGGCTAAACTTTTATATCCCTCCGGAATTTGTTTCCCTTGATAAACATCGAATAAAGAATAGGATTCAATAATATCACTTTTTTGTCTTTCGATAATTTTCTCTGCTTCTCTTGCTGGAATCTCTTCTTTTAATAGAAGAGCAATATCCCTTGTAACCGATGGATACTTAGGCAATTCTTGATAAGTTTTCTCTAAGTTACTGAATTGATTTAACAATTCAAGGTTAAATTCTCCTATATAAACCCTTTGGAAAATATCAAAGTTCTCTGCAACATCCGGATGGATCTCTCCTAAAATACCTAAAACCTCGCCTTTATAGATGATTTGACCTGTACGACCAGGATGAAAAGTAGGATAGTCAATTCGTTGGAATTCATATTTTTTTATTCCACATAAATCCAATAAATTCTCTACTACACCCTTTAAATCAAAAAAATCAATGTTTCCATACATTCCAATGCACAAGGTTTTTACTTCATCAGGTAATTCTTCTATTGGCAATTGTTTAGGTCGATAGGTATTTCCTAATTCGAACAAAAAGGCTTCCTCCACACTATGATGGATATTGTGACTAATCACTTGCATCATATTTCCTATGAAAATAGTACGCATCATACTATTTTCTTCCCCTAACGGATTCATTACCTGAATGGCTTTCCTATGATCATCCTCTGTAGGGATTTTCAATTCATCCAATATCTGAGGTGCATTAAAGGAGTAAGTATAGATTTCATTTCCTCCCTGTCCAACTAAAATCTCCTTAATCTTATCCTCTAATTTTTGCCTATTGGTTCTTTTCCCTTCTACTATTATCCCTGTCATCATTGTAGAAGATATTTTATCATATCCATATAACCGGGCAACTTCTTCTGCTATATCTTCAGCAATCTGAAGATCCTGTCTAAAGGTAGGCACTTTAATCTTTAAAACCTCTCCTACTTCTACTTTCATATCTAAGGATTCTAAATAATTTGCCATCTCCTCTGGTGTAATTTGGATACCAATAAACTGATTAATCCAATGAGGATCAACGGTAATATAATGAGGTTCTAGTGTTTTTTCATATCGATCAATGATTCCCCCTACAACAATTCCAGCGTTCATTTCTTCTAATAACTGAGCTGCACGATGAATAGCCAATTGAGCTAAATTAGGATCTACTCCTTTTTCAAACCTACTAGATGCTTCTGTTCTTAATCCTAACTTTTTAGAGGTTAGCCGTATATTATTAGAATGAAAGGCAGCGGCTTCTAATAGGATCCTATCTGTATTCTCTTCAATTTCAGAGTTTTCCCCTCCCATGACCCCTGCAATTCCCAAGGAATACTTAGAATCTGCGATCATTAACATAGAAGGGTTTAATTTCCGTTTGTTTCCATCTAGGGTAGTAAGGGTTTCCCCTTCATAAGCTCTACGTACAATGATTTTTTTCTCTTTCAATTTATTATAGTCATAGGCATGAAGGGGCTGTCCCATTTCCATCATAATGTAATTGGTAACATCTACTACATTATTGATAGGTCGTATTCCTACTTTTATAAGTCGATCTCTCATCCATTTAGGGGATGGTCCTACTTTAATATTCTTAACCATTTTTGCCATATATCGTTGACAAAGCTCAGGGTCTTTTACTTCCACTTCAATATAATCTTTAATATCTTCTTCTTGTTTTTGTATTGCAATTTCAGGCAAAATAAGATTTTTTTCTAAAATAGCAGCAGCTTCTCTGGCTATTCCCACAATAGAAAGACAATCGGGCCTATTATTGGTTAGCTCAAACTCAATAATCTCATCGTCCAATCCAAGTACTTCTTTAATATCCATTCCTAAGGGATATTCTTTCTCAAAAATATAAATGCCTACCACTTGCTCTTGGGGCAGTGATCCTATATCTAAGGCAAGTTCTTGGGCGGAACACATCATTCCCTGGGACTCAATTCCCCTTAATTTACTTTTTTTAATTTTTACTCCTCCAGGTAAAGTAGAACCTATTAATGCCACAGGAATGTAATTCTCTTCAGATATATTTTTGGCCCCAGTTACAATTTGTAAGATCTCACTACCTACATCTACTTTTGTCACAACCAATCGATCCGCATTAGGATGTCGATTAATTTCTAATATCTTTCCCACTACTACATTTTCAATTTCTTCTCCTATATTTTCAACTGTCTCTACTTTGGTCCCTGACATAGTCATCTTTTCCACAAATTCCTTTGTAGAAATATCGATATCTACATAATCCTTTAACCATTTCACTGGCGTTAACATCGTATACCTCCTCTTTACTTAAACTGTTTTAAAAATCGTAAATCATTTTCAAATAACAATCTTAAATCCTGAATATCATATTTAATCATTGTAATACGCTCTAAGCCCATTCCAAAGGCAAAACCACTATAAACTTTAGGATCAATATTACATTCTTTTAAAACATTAGGATGTACCATGCCGCACCCTAATATTTCTATCCAGCCTTCTCCCCCACAAACTCTACATCCCTTTCCTCCACAGGCAAAACAAGAAACATCCATTTCTGCACTGGGCTCTGTAAAATAAAATTGATGGGGTCTAAATCTTGTCCTGGTATGTTCTCCAAAAAGACTTTTTGCAAAAATATCTAAAGTCCCCTTTAAATCTCCCATAGTAATGTCTTTATCTATTGCTAAACCCTCTATTTGATGAAAAACTGGCGAATGGGTAGCATCAATTTCATCTGATCGGTATACCCTACCTGGAGATATAATTCGAATAGGAGGTTTTTGCTTTTTCATAGTACGTATTTGTACAGGAGAGGTTTGAGTACGAAGCACCACATCATTATTTATATAAAAGGTGTCTTGTAAATCCCTTGCAGGGTGATCCTTGGGAACATTTAAAGCATCAAAATTGTAATAGGCTAGTTCTACTTCAGGTCCTTCTACAACAGAAAAACCCATTCCTAAAAATATCTCCCTAATTTCATCTAATACTTGGGTAAGAGGATGTAGATTTCCTATGGCTCTTTTTTTCCCCGGTAAGGTTACATCTATTTTTTCTCCTTGCAATCGAAGATTTTTTTCTTGATTTTTTAATCTCTCCCTTTGATCGTCTAACTTTTCTTCCACTTCTTTTCTAACCTCATTAGCTAATTTCCCGATGATAGGACGTTCCTCTGGAGATAACTTTCCCATTTCCCTTAAAACCTGGGTCAACATCCCCTTTTTCCCTAATAGTTTAACTCTCCATTCTTCTAATTGATGCATATTTTCAACTTGATCCAATTCTTTCCTGGCAATTTCTCTAATTTCTTCTAGTTGCTCTTTCATAAATAGACACTCCTTTCATTTTATCCTTAAAAATCTTCAAAAAAATAAAAACTTCCTTCCAAAGGAACGAAGTAATTCGCGGTACCACCCTAATAATCTATCCAATCGATAGACCACTCATTTGGATAACGGATTTTACCGATAGAAAGTACTAAGTATTCCACCTTTCCCATCTATAACTCAGAGGCGAACTTCGACAAACCCATCCCTGGAAATACTCTCAGCCTATGTAATTTCCTCTCTGTAAGAAGTATTTTGTCTACTCTTCCTCTTCATAGTTATTATAATTTGTATTTTTGAAAATTATATCAAAAAAAAATGATATTTACAAATAAAGAAATTGCATCATTGATTTCTCAAACACAATCATCTATGTCTAGGATGTAATAGGATAGTCATATACAATATATGATATGACACAAACTCGTGTTTGAGAAAAATCTTATTTGTGTAATTTTCTCAAATAACTTTCTATATTCCTTGCATTTTATACATCAATATTCCAGCTGCAATGGCAGCATTTAAAGATTCAGCATTCCCTATAATGGGGATCTTAACCAAATCAGTGCAAAGCTTCTCCACCGATTGAGATATCCCATGAGCCTCGTTCCCAATAACTAAAGCCTTTTTCATAGAATACTCTACTTTATGATAATAGCGATTTGTGTAAAGGCTAGAACCCACTACTTGATATCCGTTTTGAATAAGATTGGGAATCACCTTTACCAATCGAATACCCTCAATAATGGGTAAATGAAAAATAGAACCCATAGTAGCCCTTAATACCTTATCATTATATAAATCCACACAATCCTCACTTAAAAGAATTGCATCAAATCCAGCTGCATCAGCAGTACGTATAATAGTACCTAAATTGCCTGGATCTTGGAGATTTTCTAAAACAACAATAGAAGAATGATTTTTATCTATTATATCCTCTAAGAAATGGGAAGATTGTTTTAGTATTGCCATAATTCCTTGAGGATTTTCAGTAAAACACAATTCTTTTAATAACATATGCTCTAATTCAAAAAGGGGAACGTCTTTTGCTATCAATTTTTGATATAAATTCTTTCCTCCATTTACTTCAAATAATTTTGAACTATATAAAATAGTCTTAAAGGAGTTTTCCCAATGAACGGCTTCCTCTAACATTTTTATTCCTTCAATTAAATATTCCTTTCTTTGATTGCGATATTTTTTTTGACGAAGTTTTTTCCATTCTTTATATTGGGAATTTTGAGCACTTGTTATTTTCATTACCATTTGTTTTATTTTCTTCCTTCCCTAGCCTATCATTATACTCCCTTTATGTATAACGGTTAAAAAACCTACCATCAAAACCTGTGGAAATTCTAAATTTCATCTTTCCAAAATTTAGGGATAAATAACATAAGCAGTGTAAATATTTCTAACCTTCCTAAAAGCATTAAAAAGGATAATAATAGCTTACTAAATCCACTAAATTCAAAAAATGTACGGGTAGGCCCTACTAAAGCAAATCCAGGTCCAACATTCCCTAAACAAGTTGCAACAGCACTAGATGCAGTTACTAAATCAACGCCTTCTAAAGATATGATTATAGTGCTTATTACAAATATTAAAAAGTATAAGGCAATAAAACTCATGATTCTAGCTATAATATCTGATGATACAGCTTTATCATTTAATTTTATAGGAATGATAGCCCGAGGATGAAAGATCATAGACATCTCTCTTTTAATGAGCTTTAGTAAAACTACAATCCTTATATTTTTTATTCCACCTGCTGTAGAACCTGCGCTACCACCTATAAACATCAGTGTAAATAATACTACTTTACTAAAGGTAGGCCACGTATCAAAGTCAGCTGTAGCATATCCTGTAGTAGTAATAATAGAACTTACTTGAAATAAAGCATGCTCTAGGGCATTTCCAATATTATCATAAAAATCTCCTAGATTAAAAGCAATCAAAACTGTACTTATCCCTACGATTCCTAAATATAATTTCAATTCATCGTCTTTAAAAAAATCTTTCCATCGACGATGTATTAATTGATAATATAGTGAAAAATTTACTCCTGATAATATCATAAAAATGGATATTACAATATTGATGTAGGTACTATTGTATGCCCCAACACTAGAATTTCGAGTAGAAAAGCCCCCTGTACCAACGGTTCCAAAGGTATGCAAAGTCGCATCATATAAACTCATTCCACCTA
>USMD01000111.1 GCA_900555725.1 uncultured Garciella sp.
TTCTCAATTATTTATTGACGAAGAATTATCAATATGGTAACTTATAGTTAAGAGATATAAATAGATAGTTGCAAAATAGGAAAATGAAATTTTATAAAGATATCCACAAGAAATAGCTACTAAATTAGTTAGAAATTGGAGATATCCACAGAAAAGGGCAAAAAAAGAGCATAACAAAATAAAGGTTTGAAGAAACCCTTTAAAAAATATTTAAATGTGTACTTTAAGCAGTCAAAGATTTAATAGCAAGAGGATTAGAATGATTTTGTGTTTTAAACATAAGGATAAAAGCAATTAATTGAGAAATACAAGCAAGTAAAATATCTGCTTTTAAAGAAACAGTATTTCTTATCTTAGATGATTTAATCTGTATAAAGTTTTTGATCTGACAAATAGATCTTTCACAAATCGTTCTAAGTTTATAGAGCTTTTTCCACTTGAAAGAATCACGAGGTATAGAAGTATTGAATCTATAATTGTGGCAAACAGTAATATTTTTAATGCGACCTGATTTTGACTTAGTACAAGGATTATCACAACTTAAGATATAAGTGGTTTTGCCATCCATCTTAGTCTTTTTAGCCTTTGGACAGATATATTTAATTCTATCAGCACGTCCTTTTTCCCGGGTGATGCCATCATAAACCATAGGTAGAGAAGGATCATTAGGACAAAGGGGCACGCCGACCTCATTAAAATTAGGTTGAGGTAGTGTTGGAGCATTGCGAAGATTTAAAGGGATAATAGGCATGATATTCTTATTATGTAAGTAAGCATAGTTATCATCAGCATCAAAGCCCGAGTCTCCTAAAAAGTATTTATAGGAAAAGTTAGGATGCAGCTGAAAAAAAGTTTCAAGGGAAGGAATTAAAGACTTAGAGTCATATAAATCCTTGATATCATCAGGTCTTAAATCAAGATCAATATTATTATCAGTATCATAAAAATTAACATTTCGAACAAGACCAAAACCATTAGTAGAAATGATACATTTTTGGAAATATCCAAAGTGTCCATTAAGATAGGCAAGCTTAGCATCATTATTAGAAGAAGCAACCTTAGGCATCTGCCCTTGAGCATATTTTTCAATATCAAGAGAAAAGGAAGGATTGTTTTTAGCCATTGCTTTGGCATAGGACTTAGCCTTGCGAAGCTGAGTTTGATAAAACTTAGGATTATTTTCAGAGACATAAAATTCAAAGCCAGTAGTATCAGTAACTAAGATAGAAGAAAGAAAAGAATTAACTTCCTTAGAAAAGTCCTCGGTAACAGTGACTAGCTTATTAAATAGATCATGCAAATCATCTAAAAAATTTGTTTTAAATCTAGAAAACTGAGACTTATGAGGAACCTTTAAAAAGCCACAAAAACTACGCAGTTCAGAAGAAATATGTAGTAAAGAAATCAAAAGGTCAATATGTGGAATAGATAAAAGATTTTTTAAAATAAAAGCACTTAACATAGATTCTAAAGAGAAATCACGCTTTTTACCAAAATGAGAATAATATTTTTGATAAAAAGAAAAAGGAATAAATTCACTAATGTCAATGAATTCACTTAATAAAGAGAGTAAAATACCTTGATTTTGATGATAAAAATTATCAAAATCAGAAGAAATATCACAAAGATTTAATTGCTTAGCTTGAATTGGCATAAGTTTCTCCTTTCTTGAGTTATAAACAACTTGGTAATGTATATATACCCAAAAATGGGGGAAACTTATCCATTTCAATAGATTTAAATGCAGTATTTATGCGAGTTGTAGAATTCTGCAACGAGCTAAAGAGATATAAATAAAAGGGGGGTACAAACTTTGAAAAAATTTTTAGTATTCGCATTGGTTCTTATATTGGCTGTGGGCTTTGTTGGTTGTTCTTCTCAAACGTCATCTAAGGAAGAAACCAATGCAAAGGAAACTACTACTGAGGAAACAGCTGCTCCAGCTGGGGATATCAAAATGGGAAGAGTAGATTATGCTGCCCATGGAGATAAATCCTTTGCAGTTGTTGTAGTAGCTATGCAAGGAGATACCATCGCAGGAGCTTCCATAGACGAATATCAATTCTTACCTAAGGATCAAATCGCTGCTGCTGTTCCAAACTCTGATGGAGGCTTTGGAGAAAATTACAAAGATCCAAATACAGTTTTAGGATCTAAGAGAACAAATACAAAATACTACAGTACTCATATGGCTGAGGAAGCTGGTTCTACAGTAACAATCGATGAAAACTATGATGCCATTGAAAATTATGTAAAGGGTAAAACTGTAGAAGAATTAGAAACTCTATTAAGTAAAAGCGAAGAACAAGGTCCAATTGACGCTATCAGCGGAGCTACTTTAGTAGATACTCCTGGTTATGTGAAAGCAATTATTGAAGCTGCAAAAACTGCAAAGTAATTCAATAAATCATAATGCAAAGTCCTATGTCGAAAAACATGGGGCTTTTTGTTTACACTCAAAGGTTATTTGGTATAATACTATATAGTAAAAATTTAAGAATTGGAGGTGCTTTTTAATGGAATTTCGACAATTCGATAACAAATTTATTCTTAGACTTGACAGAGGAGAAGAAATCATAGAAACTTTAAAAAGTTTTTGTACCGACCAGCAAATCAAGCTAGGATGGATTCATGGAATCGGTGCAGTAAATAAGATCACGGTTGGATTATTTGACACAGATTCTAAAGAATATCACTCTTCTGAGTTAACAGGACACTTTGAGATCACCAATCTTTCAGGAAATATTTCTACTATGAAGGATGAAACCTATTTACATCTACATATTAATGTAGCTGATGAGAAACATAAAACCTATGGGGGACATTTGAATGCAGCCACCATTAGTGCTACTGGGGAAATTATAATAGAAGCAATGGATGGCGAAATAGATAGACAGTTTAGTGAAGAAATCGGCTTAAATCTATTTAAATTTGAATAGTAAAATATAAGTCATAAGTCTGTTGAGTGCTAAAATTCTCAACAGGCTTTTTTGCTTTTATCCAATGGCTATCTTCTGTTAGTAAGCTTCCTTCCATTTATTTACTTGAAATCTATCCTAAGTAAGAATATTATTATAATAGGATTATCGCTATAGAGAGGAGTTTGCTATGAGAAAAATAAACATGTTAGATGATACTCGTATCATTTATACAGGAAAAGCAATTCTTATTGGTATTCTTACTGGATTTATCGTTAGTGCATTTAGACTTATCATTGAACATTTCCTTATATATGTAAAATCCTTTTATCTTTTCTTTCATGAAGAACCCCAATGGCTTATTCTTTGGGGAGGAATATCTATTATTGCTGCTTTGTTTGTAGGATATTTAATAAAAAGAGATCCGAATATAACCGGTAGTGGAATTCCCCAAGTAGAAGGACAACTATTGGGAGAAATTCAATATAATTGGTGGTCTGTACTTTGGAAAAAGTTTATTGGAGGTATCTTATCTATTAGTTCTGGACTATTTCTTGGAAGGGAAGGCCCTTCCATACAATTGGGTGCAGCAATAGGACAAGGAGTTAGTGAATTTTTTCAAGGAGAGAAAATGGAAAAGAAAGTTCTAATCTCTAGTGGAGCAAGCGCCGGCCTTGCGGCAGCCTTTAATGCACCTATTGCAGGACTATTATTTGTTTTAGAAGAAGTACACCATAATTTTTCCCCTTTGGTTTTGTTAACCTCTTTAGCCTCCGCGGTGACAGCAAACTTTGTATCTCTTAATTTTTTTGGATTGAAACCGGCTTTATATCTTGGGGAAGTCAATCCTTTTCCAATAAGTGGATATGGTTATTTGGTCTTATTGGGAGTTCTTTTAGGTTTTTTTGGTCTTTTGTATTCAAAGGTTTTATTGTCATTGCCTAAAATATATGGGAAAATTTCTTTTCTTCCCTCCTATTTATATGGAATTATACCTTTTTTATTCATTATCCCAATAGGAGTATTATTTCCAGAATTATTGGGAGGTGGAAGTGAAGTTGTATTTTCCCTTGAAGAAACTTCCCCCACTATCATCATCTTAATTGGCCTATTTATCTTACGATTTGTTTTTTCTATGGTTTCCTATGGAGGAAACTTGCCGGGAGGGATTTTCTTACCAATTCTTTCTTTAGGAGCTATTCTTGGTTCTATCTATGGTAATATAATCATTGATATGACCAATACCGATCCTATCTACATTACAAACTTTATTATGTTTTCTATGGCTGGATATTTTACTGCCATTGGAAAAGCTCCTTTAACTGCTATGATTTTGGTAACTGAAATGGTCGGTAGCCTAAATCACCTTATGCCATTGGCAGTGGTTTCCTTTGTTTCTTACATTGTAGTAGATTTAGTAGGAGCAGAGCCTATCTACGAAGCACTTTTAGGGAATATGATGAAAAAAAAATCAGAAATTCTAAAGGGGAAATCCGAAATGATAGAAATTCCCGTTGGTGCAGAAAGTATTTTAGATGGGAAAATGATAAGGGAGGTTAATTGGCCATCGGAAGCATTAATTATATCTATACGTCGAGGGGAAAAACAAATCATCACCCACGGAGATACTGTAATGCATGTAGGGGATTGTCTGATTATTTTAACTGATGAAGGGGTAACAAATCAAGTTCGTCAGCAAATCAAACATATGGGGAAGGATTATATCGCCAGTTAAAAAATTTATTAAAAAGCTGCCAGGTTGAAATCTGGTAGCTTTTTATTTTTTATTTTATGTTTAAATTTTTCTTATACTTTTTTATAAATTTTTTAGCTTGTTCTGTAACACTTTCATATCCATTAACAGCTACATCCTTTGTTAAAGCACTTCCAATGCCTACTGCCCAAGCGCCGTTTTTCATCCATGTTTCCATATTTTCTAAGCTTACTCCTCCTGAAGGCATTAATGCAACCTGGGGAATCGGTCCATGAATATCTTTAACAAAACTTGGTCCTAATACTCCTCCTGGGAATACTTTGACCACTTCTACTCCAGTAGCCATAGCATTAGAAATCTCCGTCACTGAGCCACAACCAGGCAAGTAGGGAATGGCGTATCGATTACATATTGTTGAAATTTCAGGAACAAAGTTAGGACTTACAATAAACCTAGCACCTGACATGATGGCAATACGGGCTGTTACATCATCCATTACTGTACCTGCTCCTATCACCATGTCTGTATCTTTAAACTCTTCTACTAATTTTTCAATAGCTTTATTTGCATTAGGAGTGGTAAAAGTCACCTCAATATTTTTAATACCTCCCTTGTAAGCAGCCTTGGAAATCTCATAGGCATCTTGGGCTGATTTCCCTCGAATTACCGCAAACAAATAATTTTCTTCTAATTTTTCCAATATCTTTGCCTTTTGAGTCAATGATATTCCCCCTTAGATATATTATAATATGATACTAAATACCACTTTATGATTCGATTATATCTTTTTTGTACATATAAATCAAGGAAATTTATTCAATAACTTCAATTCGCGGATTGACCCCTTAATTTTGGACAAAAACTCACGAATACTTTTTTATTCTTAGA
>USMD01000112.1 GCA_900555725.1 uncultured Garciella sp.
CTGATCCTTATAACGCTGTACCACCTTTACTAAATCTTCAAATTCCATTTCAGGGAAAAATTTATGGATGGCTTTTGCAATTTCTTCATAGCTTGCTTGTTCTACCCAACGTTGCCCTTTATAGATGGCATTGGTAAATCTTTGGATAATATCGGGGTTTTTCTCTATAAAATTCTTGCTGGTATTGTAGCAGGTATAGGCAACATCTCCACTTGCTTCACCGATAGAAGCTAGGACGTACCCAGATCCATCCTTTTCTAATTGAGTTGCCACAGGTTCAAATAGGGTTACATAGTCCCCTTGACCGCCTTTGAAAGCAGCAGCCATGGAATCAAATTGGACACTGGTATCAATATTTACGTCCTTTTGTGGATCTATGCCCTGTTGTCTTAGGACATACTCAAAGGTCATTTCAGGCATACCACCCTTACGTCCGCCGATTACATCTTTTCCGGTCAATTTATCAAATGTAAAATTAGGATCAGGTTCACGACCTACTAGGAAAGACCCATCTTTATTTGTCAATTGTGCAAAGGTAATAACATAGTTTTCCTTTCCTTCGTTATATACATATACTGTTTGCTCAGAACCAGAGAATCCGATATCCACTTGTCCAGATAGCACTGCTGTCATGACCTTATCTGCGCCTCCACCATTTATAAGTTCAATATCCAGACCTTCTTCTTCAAAAAATCCTTGACTTATGGCAGCATATTGAGGTGCATAAAATAAAGAGTGGGTTACCTCACTTACCGTTACTTTGGTTAATTTTTCTTGAGTTTTGCTTACATTTTTACTTTCCCCACTACTACAGCCGGTTACTAACAGGGCAATCAGTGCAATTACCAAGATGGATGAAAGTACCACCTTTAATTTTTTCACTTCAAAACCCTCCTTACAAAATTTTTCTAATCAATTATAGTATATGGAGAAAAATGGTTTTGGTGATATGTTGAAATATGGAAATTTGAGGACCTATGATATAAGAATGATTACAATTTAAAAATTTATTTCATTTAACTACTTGCTATTTTCCACTACTGAATTTGCCTTATTGCTTTTTGGGCGAATTCTATATTTACAAGATCTTCATAAGGAGCTCTTTTGTTTATAATACCAGCATTTTCAATAATGTCTTGCATTAGTTCAAAGGATTCTTTAGATAAAACAGGGGTTTTTGCCCAAGAGTTCTGATCCTTATAACGCTGTACCACCTTTACTAAATCTTCAAATTCCATTTCAGGGAAAAATTTATGGATGGCTTTTGCAATTTCTTCATAGCTTGCTTGTTCTACCCAACGTTGCCCTTTATAGATGGCATTGGTAAATCTTTGGATAATATCGGGGTTTTTCTCTATAAAATTCTTGCTGGTATTGTAGCAGGTATAGGCAACATCTCCACTTGCTTCACCGATAGAAGCTAGGACATACCCAGAGCCATCCTTTTCTAATTGAGTTGCCACAGGTTCGAATAAATTTACATAGTCTCCTTGCCCACTTTTAAAGGCAGCAGCCATGGAGTCAAATCTGATGCTAGTATCGATATTTACATCTTTTTGTGGATCAATGCTCTTTTGTTTTAGGGTATACTCAAAGGTCATTTCCTGCATACCACCTTTATGTCCGCTTATGATATCTTTTCCAACTAGTTTTTCAAATGTGAAATTAGGATCAGGCTCACGACCTACTAAGAAAGATCCATCTTTATTTGTCAATTGTGCAAAGGTAATAGCATAGTTTTCCTTTCCTTCATTATATACATATACTGTTTGTTCACAACCAGAGAATCCGATATCCACTTGCCCAGACAGTACTGCAGTCATAACTTTGTCTGAACCACCACCGTTAATGAGTTCAATATCCAGGCCTTCTTCTTCAAAAAATCCTTGACTTATGGCCACGTATTGGGGTGCATAAAATAAAGAGTGGGTTACCTCACTTACCGTTATCTTAGTTAATTCTTTTTGACTTTTTTCACTAGGATTTAGGCTTTTATTAACATTTTCCTTTTCTCTATCATTACAACCAGTTATCAATACAACAACTATTACAATGATTAAAATGGATGTAATTACTGTTTTTACTTTGTTCAACGAAATAACCTCCTTAATAAAATTTTGTCATCATCTATATTATATGGAGAGGGGTGATTTTGGTACCTAATGGATTCATAGTTGAATTTTTTTTAAAAATTGACTTAGATCAAGGTTTCTATTTGGAATTTTCCATATAATAAAGATATAAAATAAAACAAACGGGAGGAAGAAAAAGGTGAATACATTTACTGAAAATCAAAAAATTGGAGAGGTTGTTACTAAATTCCCCAATGCTGCAGAGATTTTTCAAGATTATCGACTAGATTTTTGTTGTGGGGGAGATAGACCTCTAAAGGTAGCCATTCAGGAAGATGGACAAGAAGGAAAGGAAAAAGAAATATTAGAAAAAGTAAATAAAGAGTATGAGAAATTTTTAGAAAGTAAAGAGGAGGATCATCAAAAAGATTGGACCCAGGCACCTCTAGATGAGTTGGTAGATCATATTGTCAATACCCATCATGCTTATCTTTTTGAAAATCTTCCTAAGGTCAGTGAATTGGCTATGAAAATATTAAGGGTGCATGGAGTACATCATCCAGAACTTTATGATGTATATCGTTTATTCCACACCATTAAAATGGATTTAGAAGCCCATCTTATTAAAGAAGAAACCATTCAATATCCAGCTATTAGAAAGTACCTAAAAACCAGATCCCAAGAGGATCTAAAAAAAGCCAATGAAATTATTCAAGAATTGAAAGAGGAACATACAGGAGCTGGGGATATTTTAAGAGAATTAAGAAAAGTAACAAAAGATTATGAAGTACCTGCCAATGGTTGTGAATCCTATAAATTGACCTATATAAAATTACAAGAAATGGAATCAGATATCTTTACCCATGTACATTTAGAAAACAATATTTTATTTCCAAGACTTCAACAATTGGAAAAATAAATTTTTATAGTAGGAATTACTTCTTGTCTCGTATCACAACCCATATAGGAAATCAGACGGTTCTTCTTCGGGGGGTAAATGACTGTGTCCATGTCATCAAAGAATTGATGTACGGCTTAATAAATATAAGAGTAAGACCTTATTATATTTATCAGTGTGATTTATCCCAAGGTTTAAGGCATTTTAGAACACCAGTATCCAAGGGCATTGAAATCATAGAAAGTCTAAAGGGTCATATTTCAGGCTTTGCAGTTCCTACCTTTGTAGTGGATGCACCCGGAGGAGGAGGGAAAATTCCTGTAATGCCTAATCAATATACTTCTAGGTGTCAGTGTGACGTTTGTACTGGTAAAACAAAGAAGAAAAAATCCATTGGGGTATCAGCTCTTTTAAACAATTTGCAGCTTACTTTAGAACCCAAGGAGCAAAAGGATAAAGAAAATCAGAAAAACCATATTGCATAAAGGGAGAAGGCCAAGGCAAGGGATATAGATCTCTTGTTTTGTTTTTTGGATAAATACTCGGTAAAAAGGAATTCTAAAAATTAACATAATTCTTAGTTTAGATGGATGTTGGACTTTTCTGAACTTTGGAAATCATTATCCAGCAACTAAGAGGCGATTGAGATTGGGCAAATTACAATCATGGTGGAGGGGAAAGAGTTTGAATTTAATTATACCAAAGGGAGTTCAAAGGATTTTAAGTTTATTATCTAAAGAAGGGTATGAAGGGTATCTAGTAGGAGGATGCATTCGAGATTTTCAATTGGGGAAAGAACCTAAGGATTGGGACATTACCATCAATGCCTCTGTAGAAGATCTTATAGATATTTTGAAAAAAGAAGATGCAAAGATGATTCCCCTAGGAGTGAAAAACGGTACCATTGTGGTTATCCTAAAGGGAGAATGGCATGAGGTTACCACCTTTCGAAAAAGAAAACAGTCGGTGTATTCTAATCCGTTAGAAGAGGATTTAAGTTTAAGGGATTTTACCATCAATGCTATGGCATATCATCCAGATTTTGGACTCATAGATCCCTTTGGGGGAAGGGAAGATTTAAAAGAAAAAGTGATTAGGACAGTGGGAGAAGGAGAAGAACGTTTTGAGGAAGATCCCTTGCGGATACTACGGGCGGTGAGACTTTCTATAGAATTAGACTTTATTATTTCCTCTAAAACCACAGAAGATATGAAAAGCACGAAATTTCTACTAGAAAAGGTAAGCAAAGAAAGAATTCGAGAGGAACTCAATAAAATGCTTTTATGCGATCAGCCTTCCCGAGGTATAAGATTATTGGCAAAGTTAGAGTTATTAGATTATATCATACCAGAGTTGAAAAAAACCATCGGATTTAATCAGAGGAATCCCCACCATAACAAGGACGTTTTTGAACATACCATGGCAGTGTTAGACAATACCCCTAGGAATCTAATTGTGCGATTAGCAGCTCTACTTCATGATATCGGAAAACCGAATACATTTTTTATAGGAAAAGATGGAATTGGTCATTTTTATAACCATCAAAATGTTGGTAGGGAAATGGCAAGAAAGATTTTAAAACGGTTAAAATATAGTAGAAAAACAATAGATCAAATTTCGATCCTTATTAAGGAGCATATGTTCCATGCTCCTAATATCTCCTCTAAAGGAGTAAGGCGATTTATCAATAGAGTAGGAAAAGAAAATCTAGAAAAATTCTTTCAACTACAAAGAGCAGATGCCCTAGGTGCCAAAGCAGACAATGATATTACCCATATTGATGAATTAGAACAAAAATGTAAGGATATTTTAAAAGAATCCCCGGCTTTCACTAAAAAAGATTTGAAGATAAGTGGATACGATCTTATCAGGATGGGAGTCCCCCAAGGACCTGAGATAGGGAGAATACTAGAGGATTTACTAGATAAAGTATTAGAGGATCCAGGGTTAAATGAGAGGGAGAAGCTGATGGAGATGGTGGGGAGGAAATAGGAAAGAAATAGGTATATTTAGGATTCCAATATTTAGATCTTAAATTTTTAGTATTAGAGAAGAATTTCATTAAAGATTAAATTTATAGTAATAGATATAGAAAAAGGTGTTAAACTAGTAATGTTAGAGTAAAATTATTATTGGCAGAATAAATCAAAAAATAAAAGGAAAAAGGAAGAGGCAAAAAACCCCTTCCCATCATACAAATCAAGCTGTAAAATGTAATTGCTACAAAACATAGACAGGAGTGATTTGTATGATTAATTCTATTGTAAAAGAAAAGGACATATCTTTCAATAGATTAGAAAAAGAAATTTATAAAGCAGCCTGTAAAATGGCTTGTAATTTTCTTAGTTCTATCTTAGAGACAATGGATCTGTCTCTTATACA
>USMD01000113.1 GCA_900555725.1 uncultured Garciella sp.
CGTCGGCAGCGTCAGATGTGTATAAGAGACAGCTACAAGAAAGATTAGCAAAATTAGCAGGTGGAGTAGCTGTTATTAAAGTAGGCGCTGCTACAGAAACTGAATTAAAAGAAAAGAAATATAGAATTGAAGATGCTCTAGCTGCTACAAGAGCTGCCGTAGAAGAAGGTATTGTAGCAGGTGGTGGAGTAGTATATGTTAATGCAATTCCAGCTGTAGAAAAATTAATTGAAACATTAACTGGGGACGAAAAAACTGGCGCAAATATTGTTAGAAAAGCTATTGAAGAACCAATAAGACAAATTACTTACAATGCAGGGGTAGAAGGTTCTGTTATCATTGAAAAAATCAAAGGAGAAAAACCTGGTGTAGGATATGATGCTTACAATGATGAATACAAAGATATGATTGAAGCAGGCATTGTAGATCCAACAAAGGTAACTCGTTCTGCGATTCAAAATGCAAGCAGTATTGCTTCTATGTTATTAACTACAGAATCCATAGTTGCTGATATTCCAGAAGAGGAAAAAGTGGATCCAGCTGCAATGCAAGGCGGAATGGGCGGCATGATGTAATAAAGAAATAAACCTGAGATCTCATGAGATCTCAGGTTTATTTCTTATAATATTTTTTAACAAATTCCACAAATACCTTTACATAGGGCAAAGAGAGGGACTGTGCACGATAATAAAGGGCAGTAGTTCTTTGAAAGGGGTTTTTATCTAACCAGAATAAAGGTCTTATTACGTGTTTGAAATCCTTCAATCCCATATTAGGCAAAATAGAATATCCAGTCCCACTTTTTATGAGATTGAAACAAACTTTTATATCGTTTGTTTCAATAATTACATTAGGGGGAGTGGAAAACCTTTCATTCCACCATTGTTCGATTTGGTGATATAAGATAGGATCGGTATTATATTTTATTCTAGGATAGGTTGGTAACTTTTCATAATCTAATTCAATTTGTGAAGCTAGGCAAACTGGTTCAGTGATTAGTTCTTCATATCCCTCGGACCATTTATAGTTTCCCCTTAAAAAGGCAACAGTTACTTCCTGGTTATTAAACATAGTAAAGATTTCTGAACTGCGGGAACTGGTGATAGAAATTCTTATATCTGGGTATATTTTATTAAATTCTTTAATAATTTCAGGAAGCTCATAATTTGAAAAGATGTTTGAAGAGCCAATATGGATCTTCCCATAGATATTTTTAGAGGAAACATGTTTAATTTCTTCTTTCATCTTTTGAATTTGTTCTTGTATATCCTCCACAAAGTTTAATAAATATTCTCCTTGGGGAGTTAGGTGAAGTCCATTTTTTGATCGAAAAAATAATATTTCACCTACTTCTTCTTCGATCTTTTTCAAGCGATAGGACAAAGCTGGTTGAGAGATAAAAAGTTTTTTTGCAGTTTTGGAAAGACTTTTTTCATTATTTAATAGAATCAATAGCTTAAGATCATTTTCATTCAAAGAAAACACCTCATATATAAAATAATTTTATAGTACTACATAAAATTATACTATTATTCAGTAGATAACTAAAGTGCTATCATATAAATATAAAATATTTTTATATTTATATGATAGCACTTTTTAATACTAAGAATTGCTATCATATTGAAAACGAATACACACTTTGCTAGATCTATTATCAAGTGATTCTTAGTTTCAGATGGAGTTTGCCTAAGAGGAATCCTTACTCCAGCTGAAGCTTACTAACAGAATTTTAAGTATCGGTATTTTTGATACGTAGAATTCGTTGTCCTTTAGGAGAAGAACTTATCCAGGGACGTAGCAGCCATTATACACAGTATAAGAATTCTAACTTGCTAAAGCAAGAAAGTTTTAGTATCTTTCACTTGTAGAAAAGCAGAAAACCCAAATCTTTGATTTGCCGTGAATTGCTTTTGGAAGTCTTATGGCTGCTAGTCGTCGGATGAATGATTGAGGAGGGGATTAGATGGGGCTAACGATGACAGAAAAGATTTTAGCAAAGCATTTAGTGAAAGGGGAACTCATTCCAGGAAAAAGAATTGGTATTAAGACAGATCAATCTTTAAGCCATGATTTAAATGGAATTATGACCTATCTAGTTTTGGAAGCCACAGGATTAAAACAAAAGAAAGTGGATTTAGCGGTGCAATATATTGACCATAATATGATTCAAGCAGACTACAAAAATGCTGATGATCACAATTTTATTTTAGACATGACTTCAAAGCTTGGTATTATTACAGCAAGAAGTGGAAGTGGAATCTGCCATCATTTGCATTTAGAACACTTTGCAGCTCCTGGAAAGGTACTGATAGGAGGAGATTCCCATACCCCTGCAGCAGGTGGTGTAGGTTCTTTTGCAGTAGGGGTGGGAGGATTTGATAATTCTATGGCTATCGCTGGAGAACCATTTTATTTAACTATGCCTAAAATTGTTAAGGTAAACTTAACAGGAAAGCTTCCACCCTTTGTTTCTGCAAAGAATATTGTTTTAGAGCTACTTCGCAGGGTCTCTGTAAAAGGTGGCGTTGGAAAAGTATATGAATATGGTGGGGAAGGAGTTAAAATTCTTAATGTATCTGAACGCTCCACTATCACGAATATGGGAACAGAAACAGGAGCAACCTCTTCTTTGTTTCCCAGTGATGAAAATACTCGACAATGGCTACAGGCCTTTGGCAGGGAAGAAGATTATGTTCCATTGAATGCAGATCCAGACGCAGTATATGATGAAGTGATTGAAATTGATTTAAGCCAGTTGGAACCCCTTATTGCAATGCCTTTTCAACCAGATAAGGTTGTCAAGGTAAGGGAAGTTGCAGGAAAAAAAGTAGATCAAGTAATGATAGGAAGCTGCAGTAATACCTCTGTACAAGACCTGATGAATGTAGCCAATATTTTAGATGGTCGAAAGGTTTATAGGGAAGTAGAATTGGGAATTAACCCCTCTACTAAAACCGTTATTCGAGAACTGATTACTAGAGGAGCCTATGATAAGTTAGTAAATTCTGGTGCTAGAATGTTAGAAGCCGTATGTGGAGGATGTAATGGAGCTGGGTTTGCACCACCATCCAAAGGGGGGTTGTCTAAGGACCACCCCAAGAAACTTTAAAGGTAGAACTGGAACTCCTACAGATGAGCCCTATTTGGTAGCACCAGAAACTGCGGCTGTTTCTGCTATCACTGGTGTCATCACAGATCCAAGGGATTTTGCAAAGGAGCATGGCATTGAGCCTTATTATTTCCAAGTGCCAGATAAGTTTTTGCAGGATGAAAGTGCCTTTATTATGCCAGAAAATAATCCAGATCAGGTAATCCGAAAGGGCCCAAATATTAAACCTATCCCAGAGTTTGGGGCTATGGGAGATTCCGTAGAAGGGGAAGTTTTATTAAAGTTAGAGGATGATATCTCCACAGATTTTATTTGCCCAGCAGGAGCACTATATCTTCCTATACGGTCTAATATCCCTGAGATATCAAAACATTCCTTTCAGATTGTAGATTCAACTTTTTATGATAGGGCTATGGCTAGAAAGGCAGAGGGGAAAAGCTCTATTTTAGTAGCAGGATATAATTATGGGCAAGGTTCTAGTAGGGAGCAAGCTGCTATTATTCCAAGGTATTTAGCAGTCAATGCCATAGTATCAAAGGGCTTTGCAAGGCTACACTTAGCAAATATGGTAAACTGGGGGATTTTGCCTTTGCTATTTGTGAATCATGGGGATTATGAAAAGATAAGCCAAGGAGATATTTTGATGTTAGACACAGGGAAGTTGATAGAAGGAAAGATTTATACCTTAAAAAATAAGACAAAAAATATAGATATCTTGGTAAAATCTCCAGTTTTTCAGTCTGATCTAGATTGCATAAAAAAGGGTGGAATGATCAATATTGTGAAGGAGAAAAATAGCGATACAAAAAATTAAAAAACTTTAAATAATAAAGGGGGAAATATAAAATGAATGGAGAAAAGGTAGTTACTAGCTTAAAGGAAGACAGTGGATTTAAAATTTGGGGGATGCCTGCCTATCTATTTGTAATCTTTGGGATCATTATGGTAGCAGGTATTTATACAGAAACTTTACCCACTGATATTGCCGGTTCCTTTGCAATCATGTATTTTTTAGGGATCATATTTAATGAAATAGGAGAAAAAATTCCCATATGGAATAGCTATATAGGGGGTGGACCTATTTTAGCTTTCATTGGTTCAGCGTACTTAGTTTATAAAGAGATCTTACCTGAAACCTATGTGGAATCAATTACTGTGTTTATGGATGATTCTGACTTCTTAACTTTCTTTGTAGTGGTTTTAATTACGGGTTCTGTTTTATCCGTAGAAAGAAAGCTATTGGTAAAATCCTTCCTAGGATATATACCAGCGATTCTTGGTGGTGTTTTATGTGCAATGCTATTTGGAATTATAGCAGGACTTTTCATGGGAATTTCTCCTGTAGAAGTAGCTATTAAATATGTATTGCCCATTATGGGAGGAGGAAATGGGGCAGGAGCGATTCCTTTAAGTGAAATTTGGGAATCCACGACAGGGCAGCCTAAAGGGGAGTATTATTCCTTTGCAATCTCCATTCTTACTATAGGAAATATATTCGCTATCGTCTCTGGAGCATTGTTAAATAAACTAGGAGAGAAAAAGAGCGATTTAACAGGAGATAAGACAACTTTAGTGAGAAGTACAGCCGAGCTTGATGCAGAAGATAAGGCTAGTTATACTCCTACATTAAGAGATGTAGCTACAGGGATTCTTTTGGCAGGTATGTTTTATGCTTTAGGAAGTTTATTTGCTGGCTATATTCTTCCATCCATTGGAGGGGTTGTAATCCATAAATTTGCTTATATGATTATTTTTGTAGTAATAGCGAATGTTCTTGGGATTGTACCTGAAAATTTAAAAGTAGGAGCAAAAAGATTACAAAGTTTCTTTACAAAGCAATTTATTTTAATCATGATGACAGGGGTAGGAGTTGCATTTACAGATTTAGGAGAACTTATAACAGCTATTACACTGCAAAATGTTGTAATTGCGGGATTTATTGTTATAGGTGCTGTAGTTGGTAGTGGTTTAGTAGGCATTTAGTAGAATTCTACTTCGTAGATTCCGCTGTTACTGCTGGATTGTGTATGGCAAATAGAGGTGGTTCTGGAGATATCCAAGTATTAGGAGCTGCTGATAGAATGGAGTTAATGCCGTATGCACAAATTTCATCCCGACTAGGGGGAGGAATCGTATTGGTTATAGGTCTGTCTCTTATACACATCTCCGAGCCCACGAGACAGGCAGAAATCT
>USMD01000114.1 GCA_900555725.1 uncultured Garciella sp.
AGTTATCAGATGTGATTGTTGCCAATAGAATGGCAAAGGAACTTGAGGATGTTGAAGATAAAGTATATACAAGGGATTTATATAACAGAGATTAAATTTTTTCCTAAGGGATATTATACTAAAAGAATACCTTGTGTTTAAGGAGAAAACCATGTATTTATCAAAAGAGTGTAAAGAAAAGATTGTAAGTTTCTTAAAAGAAAAATTTCATCCTGCCTTTATTTATCTTTTTGGATCCTTTGCAAAAGGAGAAGGGCGGGAAGATAGTGATGTTGATCTTGCCATTTATGTGCCGGAAAAGGTAAGAGTATATGATCTTTTCTTAGGCGCCAATGAACTGGCAGGGGAGATCCATAGAGATGCTGAAATTATAGATCTGAAAGAGATTAGTACAGTTTTTGCTGCCCAGATTGTAGGCACAAAGGAAGTTTTATATTGTGAGGATGAATCATTAATGGCGTATTATGATATTAGAGCATTGAAAGACTATGCGAAGTTAAATGAAGAGCGAAAGATCGTATTGGATGCGATTGAAAGGGATAGTAGAATCTATGGTCCATGATGTTTTGTATAATAAGATTGCCATTATTGAACGGTGCTTACCCCCCATCCCCTATCATCGTTTTACTTAAAATTTCCCTATCAGTCTTTTCCACTACATCAAAATCCGGGGCTAAGATATATAACAATATAGTCACATCATATTCTTTAAAATATCGACAATATATTCGGCCATAAAGTTCAATCGGGGAGAAGTCTTCTCCCTGATAATTTTTTGGAGGTTTTCCATATTGGAGATAGGTTAAATGATTGCCTTTTAGTTTATGCAGTGGACTTCTAGAGATAATGATAGAGTCTATTATTGTCCAGTCTTCATAGGAAAGATAATCGATTTTTCTAGGAGAATCGATGGGTCTAAATGCAATTTCTGCATTGCTACATCCAATGCCTTTCAAAACAAGATTTTCTAGATCATGAGAAGGAATTTTCATGATTTCTTTTTTTATAATTTTTCCTTTTTTATGAAACCCATAGGTTTTATTTTTATCCTTACTTTCTATCACATAGGCTCCATAAAAGGCACTAAAATAGTCTGAGCCCTCTTTGTAAAATAGGGAACGTCCATCTTCAAAGGCTCCAAAGTTATAGAGAATGGTGAGGCCGATATTTTCATTTATGAAAGAAGAGATGTTTTTATCATGGAAGGTCATGACAAAGGGATACCAATCCTTTTCTTTTGTAATGGTTCCTCCAGGGATTTTTATGGAAAAGTTGTTTTTAGCCATAATACTGTTTTGTTCCTGGTATTGGCTATAAAAATACATGACAAAGAGGCTTTTTAAATAGGGGAAGCTTAAAAAGAGGATAAAAATAAATAATAGAACGATCACTGAAATAACTTTCTTTTTCATAAAATTCCTTCTTTATATACAGGATTCTCCATGATTGCTCAGAATGGCAGAATATAAAATCTTCTAGAATTTTATTCTATCCAATCTCTATAAAAATATTTCACTTATGTAATTTTTTGTATTTTTAGTATAATAGAAATATCCTTTGATTAATTTTGTATTATTGGGACTTATTTCTTAGGAAAGTTTTACCCAATATATTATAATAGAATTAATATATTTCAATATACGTTTGAAAAAGGAGGATTTTATGCAGGTTTTAATAACAGGAGGAGCAGGATACATTGGAAGTCATACCTGTGTGGAACTTTTAAACGCAGGGCATGAAATCATTGTGGTAGATAATTTTTCTAATAGTAAGTCAGAGGTTCTGGTTCGAATTTCTGAAATTACTGGTAAAGATTTTAAGTTTTATGAGACAGATGTAAGGAACAAAAAAGAGCTTGAAAAAGTCTTTCAAGAAAATGATATTGATGCAATCATTCATTTTGCAGGTTTAAAGGCTGTAGGAGAATCTGTAGAAAAGCCCTTAGAATATTATGATAACAATATAGGCTCTACCTTAGTGCTTTGTGAAGTAATGAAGAAATACGATGTGAAAAGGATTGTATTTAGTTCTTCTGCTACGGTATATGGAAAACCTAAGAGGGTACCTATTACAGAGGATTTTCCACTAAGTACTACCAATCCCTATGGAAGTACTAAATTAATGATAGAAAGAATCTTAGAGGATATTTCTGTTTCTGATTCTACTTGGAGTATCATACTACTTAGATATTTTAATCCTATTGGAGCCCATGAAAGTGGAAGGATAGGAGAAGACCCTAATGATATTCCCAATAATTTAATGCCTTATATTACCCAAGTAGCTCTAGGAAAAAGGGAAAAGTTATATGTATTTGGGAATGACTATGATACCCATGATGGTACAGGGGTAAGGGATTATATTCATGTGGTAGATTTGGCTAAGGGACATCTAAAGGCCTTAGAAAAAATTCAAAATATTACTGGAGTAGAAATCTATAATCTTGGTACGGGAATAGGGTATAGCGTATTAGATATTGTAAAGAATTTTGAAAAGACCACAGGGCAAAAAATTCCTTATGAAATCACAGAGCACAGGCCAGGAGATATTGATATATGCTATGCCGATGCCACTAAAGCCAAAGAGGAGTTAGGCTGGGTAGCCCAAAAAGGGATTGAAGATATGTGTCGAGATGCTTGGCGTTGGCAACAAAAAAATCCAAATGGTTACGAATCGTAATAAATTATTTAAGACACTAAATTTGATATGCTCCCCTTGTAGTAGATGGTTCATAATAGGGACAATTTGGAGGGTAGAAAATGGATAAAGAAACTAGAGAGTTTTTAGAAAGTATAAAAAATGAGTTACAGGATTTTAGAAAAGAAACAAATAATCGTTTTGATGATGTTGAAAGACGTTTTAATAGTCTTGAGGAAGGACAAAATAATCTTAAAGAAGGACAAAAAGAAATAAAAGTTTTGATTGAAGAACTTGACCCCAAAAATGCAAATAGACATTTAGAATTAAAAGATTCTATTAATGAATTAAGAAAAGATTTAACTAATGTTGAGATTATAACCAGCAGTAATTGGAATGAAATTGCAAAATTAAAAAAGATAGAATAGGGGAGTGAAAAATATGCATTATATTTGCGTAGATTGTAATAAAACCTTTCCTTTAGAAAGCAATGTATGGAAGTGTGATTGTGGAGGATTACTTCATCTAGAGTATGAAAAAAATCCCATTGACTTTTCAGCTACAGCTATATCCAGGGAACATTCTCTTTGGAAGTATATAGATGCTTTACCCTTTGAAAAAGAGGATGCTGTTTGGAAAGAAATTACCCTAGGAGAAGGGGATACTCCATTGATCTCTCTAGGAGAAAATTTATATGCAAAAGCAGATTATTATATGCCCACCCTTTCCTTTAAAGATCGGGGGGCTGCTGTTTTAATGGCTATGGCGAAAAAATTAGGAGTAAAAGGAGTAGTGGCTGATAGTAGTGGGAATGCAGGAACGGCCATTGCTGCCTATGGAGCCCGAGCAGGAATAGAGTGTCATATTTTTGTTCCAGAGTCTACTTCCGATAAAAAAATCAAACAGATTGAAGCCCATGGGGCAATCATTCACAAGATTCCTGGAAGTAGAGAAGACACAGGAAGGGCAGCAATGGATATGGTAGAGCATACCAATCTATTTTATGGGAGTCATATCTATAATCCTCTATTTTGGGAAGGGACCAAGACCTATTTTTACGAAGTCTTTGAACAACTAGGGGGAGAAATGCCCGAGACTTTTGTGATTCCCGTGGGCAATGGAACCCTTCTAATAGGAGCCTATATTGCCTTTGAGGAAATGCTCTCTTGGAAGCTGATTGATAAGATGCCCAAGATACTGGCAGTACAGGTTCAAAATTGTGCCCCCATTTACAGTGCTTTTATAGAAGGAAAAGAGCAGGTAGATCCTTGCGAAAATCAAGGGACCTTAGCTGAAGGCATTGCCATTGCCGCTCCAGCAAGGGGGGCTGAAATTTTAAGAGCTGTAAGGAAAACCCATGGGGATATCATTGCCCTATCAGAGGAAAGTATTATAAAGGCAAGAGAAGAGTTAGCCCATAAGGGAATTTATGTAGAAATCACTTCTGCGGCCAATTATGCAGGGTATTTGGCATATTTAGAAAAATATCCTACATTACGGGATAAAAAGGTGATTTTTCCTCTTTGTGGAGCAGGGCTTAAAAGTAACTGACATAGTAACTGAAATAATATATAGATAAGGAATAGATGTTCATTCCACTGCTCTACAAATGCCTATGGCACTTAGTCGCTGTTCCATGAATCATCTATTCCTTTATCTAAGGGAAACTGCTTTTTTCGGTAAAAGTATCTTACTAAAAATATCAAATGACGACTTGATATCTGATGATAATAATACCCGATGAATGAATTGCTGGTATGATTCATTAGGACCATCGGAGAAATAGGTATTTTATTAAGATACTTTTCATAATGAACCAGTAAAATAAATCCCAACTGGCTATTCGCCACGGAATTTGTGCTATTCGCCACGGAATTTGTACTATTTACCATATAGAGTAAAAATTAGAAGGAATTTATAAGGAAGATGTAGAATATATAAAAAAATCAGTTGAAAATCATTTTTTTGTAAATCTAGCATACATCCTATGGTATGATTATAGTGAAAATATCCTAGGAGGTATGTCTATGTTATTTAAAATTCCCATTATTGTTGCAGGACTACAGTCTATACCAGAAGGGTTTTTAATAGTCATTGTAGGATTGAAATTATTTAATATCGATATCAAATTAAAAGAAGCAATCGGTATTTCTGTGGTTTATGGAATATTATCCTACCTAATCCGGGAGTATGTTGCAGTTTATGGATTACATACCATTTTTTCTATTATTATCTTAATAGTATTAGTAAAAATGATTGAAGAGATACCATTTTTTCATTCCACTGTTTCAGTTTTATTAAGTTTTTTATTAACAGGAATTTTTCAAGCTATCACAGTTCCCATGGTTTTGCAGATTATGAATATGTCTTTTGAAAAGTTATCTGAAAATCCAAAATTAACTATTGTTGCTGCTATTCCTACTTTTGTTTTACTAGGTATTATTTATCTTATTTTAAATGGGACAGGCTTTTATCTTTATAATTTGAAGGTTTTCAAGAAGGAATGAGTCCATTGTTAAAGGCTAGTAATATAGTCATTATTGCCGTATTGATACAAACGATGTTGATGGTATTTGTCAATCAATTGGTTTATATGTCGGATACCATTGAATATGTGAAAGACTTTTTGCCCTTTGTAAATATTATAGTCATTATTATCTGTCTCTTATA
>USMD01000115.1 GCA_900555725.1 uncultured Garciella sp.
CGTAAGATCGTCGGCAGCGTCAGATGTGTATAAGAGACAGGATTATATCTTAGCTGTGTCGTATAATAATATGAATACATAAGCAAAAGAAAATATAAAAGAAGGAGTTATTTCATGAATCTTGAAGATGAAAAGACATTTCTTATTCATTTTTTATATCTTGCTTTAATCCTATTCCTTGGATTTATTAGTATTAAATATATCCTACCTATGCTGGCACCTTTTGTGATTGGTTTCATGGTAGCTGCTTTACTAAATCCCTTCATTGATAAAATAGAGAAAAGCGTTAAATTAAAACGTTCTTTTATTTCAATTATAATTCTCCTTCTCTTCTATGGAATACTTGTTTTGTTAACAAGTCTATTTGGAGTTAAATTATTTTCATTTTTACAAAATTTATTCTATCAGCTCCCTAAACTATATGAAAATACTTTACAACCTTCACTAGATTCTATTGTGAACAGTTTTCTAATGAAATTTCCTGAAATTGAAGTACATCTAGAAGATATCTTTAATAGCATTAGTGATTCTGTTTTCTCTTTTCTCACTAATATTTCTTCTACTTTAGTAGGCGCTATTACAGGATTTGCAAGTCAAATTCCTTCTATATTAATTAAGTTTTTATTTACTATTGTTTCTTCTTTCTTCTTTACAATTGACTATCATGTTATTAAACAATTTATTGTAAGGCAAATTCCAGAAAAGAAAAAGAAGCTTCTTTTAAATATAAAGAAGAATGGAATTGGAACTGTTTTTAAATTTATCAAAGGGTATCTCACTCTAATGATAATTTCTTTTGTAGAATTATCCATTGGCTTTTGGATACTGGGAATTTCTAATGCATTTTTAATAGGATTTCTTGTTGCCTTAATTGACATTCTTCCTATCCTAGGAACTGGTGGAGTTTTAATCCCTTGGGCTATTATTTCATTTATCTTTGGCAAAACCTCTATTGGTATTGGCATGCTAATCTTATATGTTGTAATCACAATAATACGACAGATCTTAGAGCCTAAAATAGTTGGAAAGCAGATTGGACTTCATCCTGCTGTAACCTTAATCTGCATGTTTGTAGGAGCACAATTATTTGGTATCTTAGGACTATTTTTATTTCCTATCTTAGCTACTCTCTTAAAAGGAATGAATGATGAAGGAACTCTTCAACTTTTTAAATAATATCCAAAAACACCTCTAGGTTCTCTATTCCCAGGAGGTGTCTTTATCATTTCTGGAAAATATAACTACTTATAATACAAAAGAATCTTTCTTTTGATTGTTAAAGGCTTTATTATAGCAGTAGTTAATAATTTCACTTCTCTTTATAATTCCCACGAATATACCATTATCATCAACTACTGGAACAAAGTTTTGATTAATTGCAAGGCTCATTAAATCTTCTATATTAGACTGTATATTTACTGGAGTATTCTTCATCCTCCTAGGGATGTCCTTTAATCTTACTTTTTCAGTATTTTTAAAATTTAAATCCTCCGTGTTCTTTAGTTTCCAAAGTAAGTCTCCCTCTGTTATAGTTCCTATATATTTGCCTTTGGCATTAATAATAGGAATTGCTGTATATCTATGATATTCCATTTTCTCCAAAATCTGTCTCATAGTAGAGTTTTCTTTTATGTATACTACTTCTTTTTTTGGTGTAAGGAAAAATGCAATATTCACCTAATTACCCCCATAAAAGTTTTCAATTTTTTACTAATAAAATTGCTATGCAATGATATTGTAAATTGTTTACAATATCATTATATCATACTCTAAAGACACTACGAAATATATAGAAAACTTTTCTGACTGTCTCTCTTTTCACATCTTCTTAATACAACACACATAGTTGCTAGGCTAACGTACCAATGTATTACTCAGACTATTGGAAACAGTTTATCATTTTGTACCACTTTACAAGTAAGGGGCTATCACGCTAGTCAGTGTGACAGCCCCTTTTTACAAGCTACATATTATTTATCTACGCTTTTTCAAAGGCATACTATGAATAGATTCTCCCCTAATACCTAAAGTAGCTTCCCAAAAAGCCTCTGATAAGGTAGGATGGGCATGAATGGTATGGGCAATATCCTCTACCATCATATTATGCTGAATGGCAAGAGTTCCCTCATGAATAAGATCCGAAGCATGGGGACCCATGACTTGCATCCCCAATAGCTTATCATTTTTATCTGCTATAATCTTTACGAAACCTTCTTCTTCCCCCATGGAAAGAGCTTTGGCATTGGCTGCAAAGGGAAACTTGCTGGTTTTATAGGGAATGTTTTTTTCCTTTGCCATGGTTTCGGTAATCCCCACCGTTGCAATTTCAGGGAGGGTAAAAATACAATTAGGAACCAACTTTTGATTGCTGAGATTTTCTTTTCCCATAATAGATTCTACAGCGCTAATAGCCTGGTGGGAGGCAGCATGGGCTAGCAGAACTTTACCGTTCACATCTCCTATAGCATAGACTCTCTCTATATTGGTTTGAAAATATTCGTTTACAGGGATTCCCTTTGGATTATGTTGTATTTCTGTATTTTCTAAATTTAGCCCTTGGAAAACTGGTTTTCTTCCAGTTGCAGCAAGGATTTTGTCTGCTATTATGGTGATTTCTCCCTTTTTACTTTCTGCCAATACCGTTAATTTTCCATTTTCTCTTTTAATTTTAGAAACCTTAGTTCTAGTATAAAACTCCATTCCTTTTTTCTTTAGGGACGTAACCAATCTCTTAGACAGGTCAGGATCTAACATAGGGAGGATATTTTTTTCATATTCCATTATAATGACTTTGCTGCCTAAGGATTGAAAGATGCAAGCAAACTCCATTCCAATGACCCCGCCTCCTATAATAACAAGGCTTTCAGAAACATCTTTAAAGTCTAACATTTCTCTACTGTTGTAGATCCCTTCCTCATAGATTCCTTCTACAGGGGGCATTTGGGTGGTAGAGCCTGTGGCGATAATGATGTTTTCTGATTCAATTTGTTTTTCTCCTTGATCTAGGGTTACTACCTTTACAATATGATTGTCTATAAAGCTAGCTTCCCCATAGATAAGTTCTACCCCATTAGCAGATAATAATTTTTCTATACCAGAGGCCAACTGCTTGATTACTTTGTTTTTATGAGACTGTATTTTGCTTATATCGAAGGAGTAGTTTTGGACTTCTATCCCCAATTTTTCACTTTGTTCAATGAGACTTAAAATCTCTGCACTGCGGTTGAGGGTCTTGGTAGGCACACAGCCATAGTTTAGACAGGTGCCTCCTACTTTATCTTTTTCTATGAGGGTAACTTTGGCTCCCAATTGGGCGGCCCGAATGGCGGCAACATAACCGCCGGGTCCCCCTCCTATAATAAGAATTTCCTTATTCATCTTAAACCTCCTCTAATGTAAAAAAACATATTATTCCTCCTCAGCACAATATTTTTCGTACTCTTCTCCACTCATGAGGCCTTCTAACTGGCTTTCATCTGATATTTGTATTTGAATAATCCAATTTTCATAGGGGTCTTGGTTTAATAGTTCTGGGGCATCTTCTAATTCTTCATTGGCGGCAATGATAGAACCCCCTACAGGCATATAAAGATCGGAAGCTGCTTTAACAGATTCTACTGTTCCAAAGCTTTCTTCTGCATCAAATTCATCCTCAACTTCTGGCAATTCCACATAAACAATGTCTCCTAATTCCTTTTGGGCATGGTCGGTAATGCCGATCATTGCCTTTCCTCCTCCTAATATCTTGATCCACTCATGATCCCTTGTGTAGTGTAAATTCTTTAATACTTTCATCTGATCTCCTCCTATTTTTATTTTTATCCTATCTTAACGGGCAGTAAACTCCCTCAAATTTTGGATGTTCCTAAAGAAGATAGGGAAGATGGGTCCCCGTAAAGAGCTAATAAAGCAGCACTCAAAGCGCAGAGTATCTCTGGCTCCTAAGGCTATTGGCTGAATATTAATTTTGGATTTTTAGAAAGGATTCTAGGGTATTATCTAATAGCATAGCAATGGTCATTGGACCAACTCCTCCGGGTACTGGAGTGATCATTTTAACTTTTTCTAAAGCTCCCTCATAGTCAACATCCCCCGTTAATTTCCCATTTACTCTAGTAGTACCAGCATCGATGACAATGGCGCCTTCCTTTATCATATCTGCAGTAATAAAAGAGGCTTTACCCAGAGCGGACACTATAATATCTGCTCTTTGGAGATGTTCTTTTAGATCCTTTGTTTTAGAGTGACAAAGGGTTACGGTAGCATTTTCTTGCATTAATAGGATAGCTGCTGGTTTTCCTACAATATTGCTTCTACCAACTACAACGGCATTTTTTCCTTCAATGGATATATGATATTGTTTTAATAAGCAAATGATTCCCTTTGGAGTACAGGAAATAAAATCAGGCTTCCCTAAAAATAATTTTCCTAAGTTAATAGGATGAAATCCATCTACATCTTTTTTAGGATCTATATTTTCATTCACAATATTTTCATCAATATGTTTGGGAAGTGGTAATTGAACCAAAATCCCATGTATTTTTTGATCCTGATTTAACTTGTTAATCAGTTCAAGTAGCTCTTCTTGGGTGATACCTTCTTCTAGACGGTAAACTTCAGAATAAAACCCCACTTCCTTACAAGCTCTTTCCTTAGAACGTATATAAGAGTGGGAGGCTGGATCGTCTCCTACTAGTACCACAGCTAAGCCTGGTATAACCCCTTTTTGATTCTTTAGCTCTTGTACCTTTAGGGAAATTTCTTTTCGAATTTGTTTGGCTAAAGATTTTCCATCAATGATTTTACTTCCCATCATAAAAATCTCCTTTCTCGATGAATTTTCATAATTTCTTATAGAATAGTGTAACATATAAAGGTTTTTGCATACGGTTTTATAAATATTTGTTTTAACTAAGTAGGTATGCTATTGTAAAACCCCTTGTGATAAATAAATAACAGAGCAACGGCCACAATCCAATGTTGCCATCACTCTGTTATAGACCTGAGAGATTCTTCTTTCTTCAAGAATTGCTCCTTCGGTGACTTTTGCTTTCCAGAGTTTTGTCAGAATACGGTTCTTTTACCTGAGAGTTTCATTGATATGAGGCAACATATCAACTTACCCCTTCGGTGACCGATCCAATGGCTCTCTCCCGTATTCTTCAACCACATGTAAACTAATTCACTTTCTAAATATAAATTTTTCATAATATTACTATTATTATAAAGAAAAAGTCTAAGAGCTGTCTCTTATACACATCTCCGAGCCCACGAGACAGGCAGAAATCT
>USMD01000116.1 GCA_900555725.1 uncultured Garciella sp.
GATTTCTGCCTGTCTCGTGGGCTCGGAGATGTGTATAAGAGACAGGTATTAAAAAATTTAGAAAGTGGTGACTTACATGAAGAAAAAATTTATTACAACAGTGCTTTTAGCAGTATTAGGATTTATGGTATTTGCACCTGCTGCCAATGCTTCTAATGTTTATTGCTCCAATTCTAAAGCAAATTCTTTTCGAGGAGTAGAATCTAATGCAGGAAAAGATTATAAGGGATTTCCAAATAATATTTTTTATTTCTTTACAAAAAATCATGATGATGTAAATACTAAACCTGTTGAATCTCAAAAACCAGAGCAGAAAGAAACCGTGACACAACCTAAAGAAGATCAACAACCTGCACAACCTAAAGAAAATAATAAACCTAACAATATCGTAAGCAGCGATGAACTTGAAATGTTAGAATATATCAATAAAGAAAGAACAAAAGCAGGAGTTTCCCCATTACAAATGGATACAGAAGTAGCAAGGGTTGCACAGATTAAATCCCAAGATATGGTAGATAATAATTATTTCTCCCATACTTCCCCTACTTATGGAAGTCCCTTTGATATGATGAAAGACTTTGATATAAGCTTTAAAGCAGCAGGAGAAAATATTGCTATCAACTCTACAGTAATTGGTGCCCATAATGCATTTATGAATTCCCAGGGGCATAGGGAAAATATTTTAAATCCTAATTATACCCACGTCGGAATTGGTATTGTAGATAATGGATCTGGAATCACCGTAACTCAAATGTTTATCGCAAAATAATAAAAGGCTGACTTCAGTCAGCCTTTTATTATTTACATCATTTATTTATCCTTTAATTTATGTGGTCGTTTTGAAAAAAAGCTTAGGAAAAGTGTTATCTCCTCTCCTATCCCTCTTTATCTTTCTAATTTTCTTTGAAATTCTTTTATCAATTTCTCCTTTTTTTGCCTACTAAGCTTTTTTATATAAGCTTCTCGGCTCTGGGCTTGTCCTTTATTTTCTTTCCATTCCCAGTAGATTAATTTCACTGGTAGCCGACAACGAGTGTATTTAGCACCCTTTCCCTTATTATGAGTATCTATCCTCTTCTGAAGATCTGTAGTCCATCCTGTATAATAGGTTCCATCATTACATCTTACTATATAGGTATAAGGCATATATAAAACTCCTAGTAAAAATATAGTACCTTTATTTTAACAAAAATAGAAATGGGGTAAACTCCCCATTCCTAGCGGTATCCCTATTCAAAAAGATTGATTAAGTTATGAAATACTTTCTTATTAGCCATAATCTTGTCTTCATTTCCCATAACGCAAAGATAACCTTGATCTAATACATCCCCAATCAGATGAAAGGTATCCCGAATATCCTTTTTGGTAGTATTTAGCACTTCTGTTCTTTCCCTTTGAACATCCTCATATTTTATATGTCTAATATATCTTGAAGCAGCAAGCTCCCCTTTACCAGCACTTGTAAGAGGAGTATCTAATCCACTGATCGTTCCGATAATATACTTTCTCATTTCCCTTTCATTCACATCAAAATTCTTTAAATATTCAGATGTACCATCATAGGCATTTAAAGTTTCTATTAAGTTTGGATCTCTATAGGAAAGAAAATAGATGTTTCCATCTCTTCCTGCATTGAAGAAAGCTCCATAAGCCCCTCCTTGAACCCGAATCTGATTCCATAGATAATCATAACTTAAAATGGTTTTTAATACTTGTAAAGAGCCTTTATAAGAATAACCTAGTTTTTTAAAGTTATATCCCTTTCCCACATATTGTACTTCACTAGAGGTCATCAGCCCCTCATTTTTTATCTCAAAACCAAATTTATATTCTAAAGGATTATTTTTTTCCGTATTCAATTCTTCAATTAAAGTAGGTAGTTCTTGTACAAACTTATCATAATCCTTTTCTTGAGCTGTTACACTAATGAGCAATTGATTTTTATTAAAGATTAACCGAGAGACCTTTATTAGATTTTCTTTTATTTGTGATTTCTTCCTATCAAAATGCTCTTCTATATCTACTAAGAATTTATAATATTCTATTCCATTTAATACCTCAAGATAATGCCCTATTGGAGAAAAATAGGAATATAACCTATGGGCAACTACCAAATGTCCTGAACTTTGCATCATTCTTTCCATCCTAGATTTACTTTCCCGAATAATTTCCTTAAGACGCTTTTCTTCAGAAAATTTTGTATGAAGTATGATTTCTTTTATTAAAGAATTTAATTTTGGCAATTTATCTACTAAAGCCCTAGATTTTACTATAAACTTTGGATAATATTGTTTGTCACTGCCATTTTCTCCAAAGGCTTCCGTCGTAAATTGTATTCCTCCTGTATTTGCATTAATCTCATTACTTAAATCCTCATAACTATACTTTTCAGTACTTAATTTTCCTAATAACCGAGAAAGCAATGCGACATAGGGCAAAAGTTCTTGTGGTACTATATTTGTATCAAAATACAAATTTACATAAGCAATCCCATTGGTAAATAGAGGATGAAATAGGATATCGGTTTCCTTTTCCTTCTTCTCTTCTAATGGTAACTTCTCTACATTGGGATTAATATCTTCGATATTTAGAAGGGGTATGGTATTTAGATCTTCTGGAGAATCTGGGGTTATCTGTCGCTTTCTTAACTCCATAGTTTCTTGAATTAATTTTTCTATTTCTTTTCCAGAAAGGCTAGCTTTAAACTTTGTCAACTTTTCACAGGTAGCTTTTTCCCTTTCTTCTGCCAAACCTCTTTTTGGTTTCACTACCATCAAAGCACGATGATGATTGTTTAATAAGTATTTTTCAATCATCTGTTCAAAATAATTACTAGTAAGAGCTTTTTTTACCTTCTCTAAAGTCTTTTCATATTCTAAATGCATAACAGGATCACTATCATAGAGCCAACTGTCCATCATTTGAATTCCATACATCAATCCCTTTGGATAAGAACCATAATCCGCTTCCCGTAAACTAAATTCATATCTATTAATAGCGGCCTCAACTAATTTTTTGTCTATCCCTTCCTTTACCAATCCTTCAAGGGTTTTAAATACTACACTTTCAAAATTCTCTTTCTTTTCTGGATTAGAATTTTTAACTACAATATTAAACATTGGTTGTAGTATACTGCTTTCAAAGGATCCTGTTACATCTTTCCCTAAATCTGCATCTATTAATGCCCTCTTTAATGGTGCTGAAGATGTTTGTAACAATAGATATGTTAAAATATCAAAAGCTAGATAGATTTCTGCATCTGTAGATTTCCCTACTACAAAACTCAACGCCAAGAATGTCTTATCAACTTCCCTTTCTCCCTTAGAAATAGGATAGTCAATAGTTACTTCTTTAGGTCTATCAAAGGACCTTTGTATAGGAATCTCGGAATCCACTTGAGTTTTTTGAAATTTACTTAAATATTCTTTATCTATAAATTCGAGATACTCTAAAATATTTCCATTTCCATAAATATAAAGATAACTGTTGGATGGGTGATAATATTTTTTATGAAAGGCAACAAATTGTTCTTGGGTTAAGTCCGGTATATACTTTGGATCTCCTCCTGATTCCACCCTATAAGGGCTATCCGGGAATAATGTCTCTTGCATTTTTCGAGCTAATACAGAATCAGGAGAAGAAAAAGCACCCTTCATCTCATTATATACGACACCTTTATATGTAATCTCTCTGGCAACATCATCAATATCATAATGCCATCCCTCTTGTTTTAAGATATTAGAATTTTCATAAATGTTAGGATAAAATACCGCATCTAAATATACATCCATTAGATTTAAAAAGTCTTTATCATTTTGACTGGCAATGGGATACATAGTTTTATCAGGAAAAGTCATTGCATTTAAAAAAGTATTTAAAGATCCCTTTGCCAGCTCTACAAAAGGCTCTTTAATTGGGAATTTTCTAGAACCACATAAAACAGAATGTTCCAAAATATGGGGTACCCCTGTACTATCCTTTGGGGGTGTCCTAAAACTAATAGAAAATACTTTATTATCATCTTCATTTTCAATATGATATAATTGTGCTCCACTTTTTTTATGGACAAATAATCTTCCTATACCATTTACTTCTTTTACCTCTTTTTGGTTTATCAGTTTAAAACCATGATAAGTTTTTTCAACTTCTAATTGCATCTTAATTATTCCTTCCTTTCTTTATTCATATTTGACAGCGATAGATAACCATAAACTTCATATTTATTATTATACTCCATTTGATATAAAATACCCTATCTTTTACCTTTTTAACCAATTTCATCTACTTTTCTTTTATTCTAATATAGATCACAAAATTTAGCAAAAATAAGAGTTCATTCTGAAAGGAACTCCAAAGAATTAATCAAACAATTCAATTCCTAATTTTTCATATAGATCCGTTGTTATTTTATTAGTTATGGAAAGATGATTCTCTTTTTGCCATTGATTAAGAGCATATTCCATTTCTGTTCCATAGATTCCATCGATACTCCCTTGATAGAATCCTAATTCTTGCAATTTTCTCTGTACTGCCATTACATCCTGTCCCCTATCACCAGGTAATAAGGTTCGAAATCCATTTCCAAAGGAGCCATATGGGCCTCCTCGTATGACCACTCTAGTCCCATGGGGTACTAAGTCAAATAATTCCTTGACATCTTGATTTCGCATACGGATACAACCATGGGAAGCATTCCAACCAATACTGCCTGGCTTATTGGTACCGTGAATGCCATAACGACCCCATGGTACATTAAGTCCCATCCACCTTGCTCCAAATCCTCCTCCCCAAGACGATTTTTCTACAATGGTCCATTCTCCAATGGGAGAAGGGGTTTCTGATTTTCCAGTGGCTACAGTATATGTTTTAATTACCTTATTTCCCTTTAATAAATATAGTGTTTTTTCATTGATCTCTATCAAAATTCCTACTTCATCTTCCTTTAAATTTAGTATTTGACTTCTTTCCCAATCTTGATATTGGGATTGTTCTTTTGCTCCTACTGAAGAACTATGTATATTGTAGAAAACAATAATTAGTATCAATATAAGTATGAGAATAATAATCCGCTTTTTCATACTACTCCCCCCACTTTTATCTCTATACACTATTTTATTCGCAATTTTTGATAAATAAGGAAATTACATAATTGATTTTCTCAAATAAAAAAAACAAATAACATTGCTATTTATATACTG
>USMD01000117.1 GCA_900555725.1 uncultured Garciella sp.
GTTCTATAACCAAATCGAATGTTATACTGTCAAAATTTAATATATTTGAACCTATACCAATAAAGTAGATACAAAAAGTTTAACTTTTAAGCCGCTACTAGAGTAGCTCCATAAACTTCCTATGGTGTTCTGTGATGAATAGAACTATGAATTCTTTTACGGTTATATTAAGATTTAATGTATTCAAATGTTGCTCTGTGAGCAATATTGAAATCAAAGTATTTATGATGATTTATCTCTTCTTTCTTTAGCACAAAAAGAAAGGATTCTATATAGGCATTACCATAAAGATTTCCTTTTCTACTATAAGTATAGTGGTCCCTATATGTTAGAATAGTTGTCGTATAGTGTCTTTGGTAAAATATAATTAACGAAAATGGCAAAAGATAATAAAAAGAATAAGAGTTATACCAAAAAATTTAAAGAATCCGTACTCAAACACTTAGAAACTCCAACAACTGAAACCATTACAAGCTTTTCAAAAGAGTTAGGTGCACCTAGAACTATGATATATCAGTGAACTAAGAAAAATAATAAAAATTTAATGAATTATAAACTTACAAATAAATAGACTTTCAAAGATAAATTCTATGCAGTACTTGAAACTGCTACTCTTAATGAGAAAGAATTAGCCCAGTATTGTAGAAGAAAAGGTATTTATTTAGATAAAATAAAAAAGTAGAAACAACAATGCCTCAAGGCTAACCTAGGAGATCCTCAGAGTCTAAAAATAAATTTTGAAGAAGAAAAAGATAAAAATAAAAAACTAGAAAAACCTTCGAAAAAAAAAGCATTAGCAGAACCAGCTGCATTATTAATCTTAAGAAAAAAGGCAAATACGATTTGGAGGACCCCGAAGAAGAATGATCAGTAATTCAGATCGTATAATAGCAGTAGAACTAATCAATGAAGCAAGAGCAAAGGTTAATATATGCAAGAATTTATGTATTATAATACCTCTGATAAATGTAGATTCCTGTACTTATCAATGCTAAAACAAGAAAAAGACATCCTATTTTTTGTAATATAATATTAAAAGATAAAAATAGGAAAATTTCTTCTGAAATTATTTTGATATTTGAAGCACCTGTATTACTGATATAGACTACATCAGGTAAGTTGAGAATAAGATATTTTCTAAGAATGCTTACAATAAAAGCAACAAGGGCTGATACCCAAAAGATCATTGAAATTTTTTCATTCTATTGATTTTCTTCATCTTTACGGCGTCCTCCCTTATGCTTATCCTCTTTTTATTATTTTTTATCTCAATATTTCTACAACATCCTTCTTAGCAGCAGCTTTGGCAGGCATTACACTAAATACAATACCAATGAGCATTGAAACACCAATGGCCAATAGAATAGTGAATGGATCTAGATAAATGCCAAAAGGCAGAAGTTTTGCAATCAAATAGGCTACTCCAATCCCAAACAAATAGCCTATGATTCCCCCAGTGGTAGTAATCATCAACCCTTCTAATAAAAACTGAAGCTGAATAGAAGCTTCTGTAGCCCCTAATGATCTACGTATTCCAATCTCCTTGGTGCGCTCAGATACTGAAATATACATCATATTCATAACTCCTACTCCAGCAATAAACAAAGATATTCCTGCAATTGCGGAAACAAAATAGGTAAGTCCATCAATTACTTTTCCAATAGACTCCATGATTTGACTCATATCAATTACCGTATAGCTTCCTAGATTTTTTGTAGCTCCATTCTCTTCTAAGTATTCTGTTAATTGGTCTGATACTTCTTTAGGAGAAGCTCCCTTTTCTAAGAAAACTGTCAACTCTGTAGCATTTTGTTCCTGATGAAAGTATTGTTGATAAGTAGCTTCAGGAATTTCAACATCACTATTCATTGAACTATCCATTGACATTGTGACTGCATAGGGATCTAAAGCCTTAGCCACTCCTTTAATATAAAAAGGAATTCCATTTACTTTTACCATTTTTCCAATACTTGCAGGGGCAGACCCATAAAGCTTTTTGGCAATATCTTCACGAATCACAATTACTTTCTTTTTAGCGTCATTATCAACAGCAGTTAAAGGCTCTCCTGTTACTACTTCCTGTCCCTCTTTTTTAATCAATCCCACCAATTGACTGACATTTTGATTTTTTACTAGTAAATTAACGTATTGAACATTGTTTACTTGGTTGGCTCCTTCTTCTACCTTATCCACCCCTTTGATTTCTGTTAATTCTAGAAGATTCTTTCGAGAAAAGGGCCGAACCCGAGAAACATCAAATGTTGGATTATTGGGTAAGAAACTAACCTCTACACTCATTTGTTCTGAATCAGAACTGGTTAAATTAGAAACGGTCTCCCGCTGAAATCCCTTTCCAATACTAATAATACAGATCACAGAAGCAATTCCAATAACGATGCCAAACATCGTTAATAAAGTTCTTCTAGCATTTTGTCTTAAAGATTGAAAGGCACTGCGAAGTAGAACCCCTATTTTCATAGTCGTTCCTCCTTTCGTACCCTTCCATCTATCACTTCTACCTTATGGGTACAGTATTCCATTAAATTGGGATCGTGGGTTACCATAACTAAAGTAACTCCATCTTTTTGATTAAGCTGTTGTAAAATAGCCATAATGTTTCTAGAAGTCTTTGTATCCAATGCTCCAGTAGGTTCATCAGCAATAATAAATTTGGGGTGGTTAATAAGAGCCCTTGCTATTGCCACTCTTTGCTTTTGTCCTCCAGATAATTGGCTTGGCAATTGTTTTTCCTTATCTTCAAGGCCTACCCTTTCTAATGCAGCTTGTACAAGCTCTTTGGTCTTACGGGGGGTTTGCCCAGCATAAAGTAAAGGAAGTTGAATATTTTCAAAGATTGTTTGTGTTTCGATTAAGTTAAATTCCTGAAATACAAAGCCAACGGTTTTATTACGAATAGCCGAAACCCCTTTATCTGTTAAATTACTAATAGGCTTTCCCTCAAAAAGGTACTCTCCCTCATAGTCAGAATCCAAAAATCCAAGGACATTTACTAGGGTAGACTTCCCCGAACCAGAAGGGCCCATAATTCCAACAAAATCGCCAGCTTGAATCTTTAGATTGACATCCCTTAAAACATGTAATTGAGAATCTCCCGTCTTATAATATTTATTGATATGTTTTAGTTCAATCATTGACTAGTAGACTCTCCTTCCGTAGTCGTTGAAATTTCCATTCCATCCTTTAGCTGCTTATTTGGATTCGTAACTATGACATCTTTCAATTGAAGACCTTTCACTACCACATTTTGAAGGCCTCTTTTCTCCCGCTGGATTATCTGCTTTTGTGCTTTTCTATTTTTCACAACAAAGACATATTCTTGACCCTTTTCTTTTTGAATAGCACTTTCAGGAATTACAATACTTTTTAATGGAATCTGAATTTGAACAGTAAAATCATAATGAATCTCTTTCTGAGGCTTTACAAAAAACTCAAAATTTGACATATCTGCTACTCCAGAGCTACCCCCTGTAAGAGGAGCATTTTCAGTATTTACTAAGTTAGCTGATGCTTGAGAAGCTTGAGCTGTTTCGGCAATATCTGTTACTACTCCCTTGACTTCTCTATCTTCGGCATTTACATAGACCTTTACTTCAAGATCTTTTGATAAGGTATGGTAATCATATTCACTAATGGAAGATTGTATGAGGGTATCATCTGTTATAATCTTCAAAAAAGGTGCTGTAGCACTTTCCTTGAATGATTCATCTGACAATACGGTTCCATCTACATCTGCTGTAATGATAGTGGTTGCCTGTTTTTGCAATCGACTGATTTGATTCTCTGCATCACTAATCTGATTTTTTAAATCGGAAATCGTTGCTTCCAATGTTTGAATCGTTCCTTGATCAGTTGAAGCTACCTCACCACTAGTAGGCAAAGAAGTAGTATTTAATTGCATTGTAGGATCTTGTGTACCCCCTTGGGCTTTCTTTAATTGATCTAACTTTTTGGTATTCTCTTCTAAAGTTTTAGAAAGACGATTTTTGTTTGCTTTAGCATCCTCTAATTGGTTTGTGATGGATTCATTTTTATAGCGAAACAATTCTTGCCCTGCCTCGACTGACTGTCCATCTTTCACTGAAATAGAAGTAATTTCTCCTTTTTGAGGATCATAGGTATACTCCCTTGTTTTTGCAGGCATTACTTTCCCATCAGTTAAAATAGGCTCCTGTTTTTCAACAATGGCTGTTTCATAGGTGACCTCTTCTCCTCTTTTGGAAGATATATTTTGAATCATTGCGATAATTACTAATAGGATAAGGACAGCGAAAAATACTATGATCCCTATTTTTTTCTTCTTGGTCATAATTTACCCCCTGTTTTCTTCCACTTTATTTAACTTAAAAACCTTCCAAAAAGGAATTATCGTTAAAAGTACAGATAATACTATGCTAATCAAAGAGATAGTAGAAAATTCGCCTAAACCGATAATCCAATTAAAGATATTGCTAATAATTAAAATACCAAATAACAAATAAAAAGGGGTTTTATCCATCAACAATCCCTTCTTGATAAAAGAAGCTCCACGAAATAATAAAATTACTGCAATCAATTGTCCTATAACCAAAAGTCCTTGAATGATTAAATTTAAAGTACTACTCTGTGCCTGATAAACTTGGATTAGTTCTGTTCCTGCTGTCCCTAAGGATCGAAGAGAAGCATAATCTGTCATTTTAAAAACAATTAACGTAATCAGTCCAACTAAAGAACTAACCACTCCTATTGTATCAATAATTCCTAATGCTAAAACCCATCTTCTTGCACTCTTTGCCAATGCATTTTCTTGATATTCCATCATTTATTTCCTCCTTTTTTCTTTTAAAAACATCATACCATAAAAATGTAAAATTCAAAAAAAATTTAACTATTTCAGTAAAGTAGTTACAAAAGTTTATTTCTCCTACTAATCCACAAATTCAACCTGTATTATATCTGTCTCTTATACACATCTGACGCTGCCGACGATCTTACGCG
>USMD01000118.1 GCA_900555725.1 uncultured Garciella sp.
GGGCTCGGAGATGTGTATAAGAGACAGATATTATTGTAACTAATTTAACTCTAAAGTGATTACTGATTATAATAGATTTTATTTCCTATCATATTTATTACCACGCTGCACCTGGATTTTGTACGCAGAATTTTCCTCCAGAAACTTCTATAAAAGTACCTGTAATATATGATGCATACTCACTTACTAAGAACAAAAGCGGATATGCAACTTCTTCAGCTGTTCCTATTCTTCTTAATGCTATTGGAGAAATTAGAGCTTCCTTATCATTTTCAATTAGAACTTTATTCATATCTGTGTTAATTACTCCAGGAATATATCCTAAAACTCTTATGTTATGAGGTGCCAGTTCTGCAGCTAAGGACCTTGTCATGCTATAAACTGTTGACTTTGTAGCAGCATATGCCCCAGATATAACAGAAGGCATTATAGATGCAAAAGATGCTGCATTAATCAGTACTCCACCTTTTCTCTTCACCAATTTTTCTTTAGCTATTTTTGATCCGATAAAAACTGATTTTACATTGATATCAAATAATTTTTGCCACTCTTCTAAACTCATATCTGTCATTTTCACTTTGGGACAGATAGCTGCATTGTTTATCCAAACATCTATTCCTTCATACTTTTCTTCTACTTTATTAGCAAAATCTATTAATTGATCTTCTTCTGCTGCATCAGCAATCATTCCAAATGCATCTATTTCTTCATCATGTAACTGTTTTAATGCATCATTTAAAGTCGATTCAGTTCTCCCGCAAATTGCTATTTTAGAACCCTCTTTACCGAAAACCTTTGCAATTGATAATCCGATTCCTTTGGTTCCGCCTGTTATAACCGTAACTTTTTCTTTTAAAGAAATCTCCATAATGTATGCCCCCTTTAGACTGCTCTATTTTCATGAATTAAAATGTATAACCTCTATTCACATAGAGGCCATATATCTAAACTTTTATTAATTTTCAAGCATTTTTCATTAAATTATTCCTATTGCACTCATAATTCCTATGGCAATGATATTAATAACTGCCCCAACCGCATGAGGGAATGTTATATATTTTAATGTTTGTTTTGTACTTAAGTTGAAGAACTGAGATGTTACCCAAAAACCACTATTATTCACATGATTAAGTGCCAAAGTTCCAGAACCTATTGCTAAAGTTGCTGCAAGTGGTGTTAATCCTAGCACAGGTAACATTGGATAAACAATAGCTGCCGCTGTCATTCCAGCTGTTGTCATAGATCCAACTGCTGTCATCATTAATACTCCTAGAAGGAATGGAATCAGAATTGCTGGAATTGGTATAGCATCAACAAGAGATGTTACTTCATTTACCGCAGGAGCACTTTTAATAACTTGACTAAAAGCTCCACCCATTCCTGTGATAAGTATTGCTGCTAAAGCAACCTCTAATCCTCGAGCTATCCAACTATTTAGAAGGATATCTTTGATATTACTATTTTTAGCTACCTCTTGAGTATCTACTGTTGCTGCAAGTTCTTCTGGACCAGCGCCATTATTAGTTGCACCATAGTTGCTTTCAATAACAGAATTCTTATATTTTAAACCTAGGAACATTGTATATATTACAGATAGCAAAAGTGCTACTACTTTATCCCCCAAAAATGTAAATACCTCTCTTATTACATTCCCCTCAGGCAAAGACATATTGATAAAAGATGATAGAGAAATTAATACAACAGGAATTAGAATAGGCATTAATGATGCAAAAGTACCTGGTAAATTTTTCCCTTCTATTAACAAATCTTCTATATTATCTGATTGTGCTGGTTCTATGCCTTTTACGAAATCAGGATTAGGGTCTATATGTTCCTTTGCAGTCCATTTTCTTAGCAATAACCATGTTCCCATAAATCCAATAAGTGAAATGATTATACCATAGAAAATGACTAATCCTAAATCTGCTCCCATTACTTCTGAAACTGCTAGTATACCAGGGGTTGGTGGTACAACACCGTGAGTGAAGTTTAATCCAAGCACTGTAAATGCTGCCATAGTGGCCATTGAAATACCCTTTCGAGCGGAAAGTATAGAAGCAATATTAGAAGTCAATACCGTGGTAATATCTCCAAATACAGGTATTGAAACAATAAATGCAGTTAGTGATGGAGCTAACTCAAGATTCTTTCCTTTAAACAACCTTATAAAAAAGTTAGCAATTGACTTTGCGGCACCAGTATCTTGAATTCCCATAGCAAGTACTGCGCCGAGCATAATTGGAAGACCTACACCTTTTAAAGTGCCTCCGAATCCTTCTGTAATCAATCCCAGTGTGTCTACTGGTGAAAAACCCATTCCTACACCAGCAAAAAGTGAAACTAACAATAATGTAAACACCGGATGCATATTAACTTTAGTGATTAATAACATTAAAGCTACAATGGCAATAGCAAGAACTATGAAGAACATTACTGCTGACGACATGAATAACTCCCCCTTATCTTTTAATAACTAGCACCCTTCATTGCTGAAGATGCATGCTCTGTATAACGCTTAAATAAACCCGTTCTCTTTGGTCTTGGAATAATACTTTCTTCATTTTTCCTCTTCTCAAAAACAGCTTCGACCTCTTCCATACTACATTCTTTTCCTTCTATACCAACTACATTAATACTCCTATTTTCTATACTGTACTCTATAATATCTCCTGTTTTAACAAAGGCTATAGGTCCGCCAGAAGCTGCCTCTGGGGATACGTGTCCGATTGCTGCTCCACTTGTAGCTCCTGAAAATCTTCCATCTGTTACTAGGCTTACAGAACCATCTAGTCTTTTGTCATTAACAATTGCTTCGGTTGTTGCTAGCATTTCAGGCATACCAGAACCTCGTGGTCCTTCATAGCGAATAATGATGATATCTCCTGGATCAACTTCATTCTTTACCACTGCATAATAGGCATCTTCTTCACAATTATAAACCTTGGCAGTTCCTTTATGATTTCTCATCGATTCTCTACATGCTGAATATTTAAATACAGATCCTTCTGGAGCTATATTCCCCTTTAAGAATGCTATAGAACCAATTTCTTCTACTTCATCATTAGGGATAATAACCTCATCTCTTTCTAGCCCATAATTGTGAAGATATCCAAGATTCCTATTAAAAAAATTGTCTTTTTCCAAGTCTTCCAAGTTTTCTCCAAGGGTCTTTCCTGTTACTGTCATCACATCAAGATTTAAGTATTCTTTTAGCCTCAATTGAACCATTGGAATTCCACCAGCAAACCAGAACGCTTCTGTTAAATGATCTCCACTTGGGTTTATATTGCCGATATGTGGAATCTTATGATTAATTTCATCAAATTCCTCTGGAGTTATTTCAATGCCCAATTCTTCTGCAATAGCTGGTAAATGGATAGCTGCATTTGTAGAACCACCGATTGCACTATGTACTATAATTGCATTAATAAAAGCTTCCTTTGTTAAAATATCACTTACCTTTATCCCTTTTTCAGCTAGTTCCATTATCTTTCTTCCAGCATTTCTGGCATTTTGAAGAATATCCCTCATTGTTGCAGGCATTAAAGCAGATCCTGGTAGAGCTAAACCTAAAGCCTCTGCCATGCATTGCATAGTACTTGCGGTACCAAGGAATGTACAAGCTCCATAAGAGGGACATCCTGTTAACTTATAGTCTCTAACTTCTTGCTCGCTTATTTCTCCTTCTCTTTTTTGACGCAGTGAGATATCCCCTGCCACCATTGATGTTGTCATATTAGGTCCCGGTCTCATACTTCCACCAGGTATAAAAATTGTGGGCATATCTAATCTTGCAGCTGCTTTTAAATGGGCAGGTATGGATTTATCACAAGATGATATAAGAATCATTCCATCAAAGGGATATACCCCTCCATGTACCTCTACCATATCAGCCATAGCTTCTCTAGAAGGTAAGATCATATTCATTCCATCATGACCTTGGGCACAACCATCACAAATATCAGTTACATGATATTGTGCAGGAAATCCCCCTGTTTCGAAAACCCCATATTTAGCTTGTTCTGCTAACTTGTCAAGATGTGTACTTCCTGGATGGCTATCCCCATGGGCATCCTCAATTAAAATTTGAGGTTTTGTGATATCCTTTTCATCAAATGCAGAACCTAACTGTAGTGCATCGAATTGAGCCCAAAAGGCCCTTTCTGGAGCGCTTTTCTGCTTCAACATTACTTTAACATCCCCTTTTAATCTTAAACTTTATTCAAAACTCTCATTCCTAAGGTATTGAGTGGTACCCAATATCTTAAGTTTTCTACCATAATTCCTTGCACATAAGTAAATGATATTATAGTTAAATTAAAGATGGCAACCATAGTGAGATAAAATGACTAAGACTGGTAATAAGTATCTTAGATATTATTTAATTGAAGCTGCTAATAGTGTTAGGAAACATATTCCTGAATATAGAGACTTTTACAACAAGAAATACGGTGAAGTAACTACCCATTGCCATAAAAGAGCACTCGCACTTACATCTCGTAAATTAGTACGTCTGATTTTTGGCTTGCTGACTAAAAATCAACTCTACTCCAACAGTAAAGTTGGAGACATTCAAGAAAATATTTTTTCTACCTTAAGCCTATTTTTTCTTGAAAAATCTTAGGTTCTATTAAAGTTACCCTCTTTTAAAACTTTTGTTTCCTTTCTTTAAAAATCTTTTCTTGACATATTACCAGATTGTTCTTTACACATACTGTTAAAACTAAAAGTGCTTTTGTTTCAACCATCGAATCTAATAAAACTTTCTATATTTTTTAGAAGAAGTACCTCCTTAAGTTTGCTTTTACGTATATACGTATAATATACATATATACGTTCTGTTATTTATATATTAACACCCCTGTCTCT
>USMD01000119.1 GCA_900555725.1 uncultured Garciella sp.
TGTATAAGAGACAGAATAACATATGTTAATGGTAACATATGTTATTATTATAATCAATATGAATAAAAAATATTCAGTAATTCATGAAAGTAATATGAAATAGTAAATATTGTTTAGATAGTGTTATTAATATCAAGGTTGAATCCTGACATTAGGGGCCTATTCAATTTTCAAAAAGAACTAATGAACCTAATACTAAGGCATAAAAGCAATGTCTAGGACAAAAAACTCTGGGAAACTGTTATTCATCTAATTGTGTTATCTCTACAACTTAGGTGGATAGTATATCTTAACTGGTTTTTATTAATGATAAATATGTATTGACCGATGGTTAGCAAGATGGTTTAATTATATTTAACTGTGGTTATATTATTTTAAGATAAAAATTTTTGGAGGTGTTAAATATGGTGAACATATTTCCGGTAAAGAGTACGATTGATTCACGCCGATCTGCGCGTAGTTACAAAATGATTGATGTTGATAATGAGGTTATGAAATCGATAAAGAACTTTGCAAAGTTAATGTCAGTTCCCTTTGATCACAATGTGGAGATTAAGTTTTTTAATGCGGATCCCACAAAAGCTCTTTATACCGTAATGAAATCTCCACCTAATAATGTTGCTTTCATGGCAGAAACGGATGTAGTTTCCATTTCAAAAGTCGGTTTTGTGGGGGAGCTTTTAATCCTCTTTGCACAAAGTAAGAATATTTCAACCTGTTGGTACGGCCACTATAAATTATCGGAGCTTGAGCGATTGATGCCTCATTTACAATCTACAGATCAGTTAAAAGAGTCAAACATGGGGTACGGATACTCAAAAGGTGAAACAACTGGTAGGAGAGTAATATGTATTACGCCCCTAGGCTATTATGAAGATGGGGGGCTTCGTCTAATGGATAGAATTACGAAAACAACCACAAGTTTCAAACGTAAAGAAATTAAAGATTTGCTTGAGAATTTTAACGATTATGACAAGCTATCAGAGGATATATTGTATGCTCTAGACTTAGGAAGAAAAGCACCATCTGCTGCAAACTCACAAATGTGGAGATTTGCCTTTGAGGATAATTTTAAAACAATTACCATTGCTATGCCAATGGGATATAAGCATTTCAAGTGGGAACATCCGAACGTAGATATAGGTATTTGCGCATGCCATGTATGGCTAGGGCTCATTGACAAAGGATATAACCCTGCTGTAACTGTGAAGGAAGATTCGGGCAGAGCAGTTTGGAGGCTTTCAATATAAAAAGGAGTTGAATTCCATGCCTTTACAGCTTTACGATAAAGAGAAAATTTTACAGGAATGTTTTAATGTATTCGCCCAACATGGATATGCAAACACCTCAACTACAATGCTAGCGGAGGCAGCAGGTATATCTAAGGCATTGATCTTCCACCATTTTAATAGCAAGAAAGACTTATATCTAAGTGTCTTGGATAAATGTATAGAAAAAGTAAGAACGGAAATTGGTTTTGATACATTAGTGGAGAATCATGATTTTTTTGAAGCGAAAGAAAAGTTCAGCATTATTAAATTCAATTATTATAAAAACAATCCTAAGTTAATGAGGATTATGATAGAAGCTTTCTATTCGACACCTGATGAACTGAAAACTGAGATCCAAAATAAATATGGAATATTATTAGCTGAAAGCGAGGAAGAATGGAAGGGTGTATTTAAAAAGGTTCCTCTAAAAGAAGGCGTGAATCGGGAGCAAGCCTTTAAATTGGTATTGATTACCCTGGACTATCTTGATAAGAAATATTTTTCGGATTTAGCGAATAATAATAATTTAAAAGAAACGAATCTGCATGACTTTATTAAAGAGAGCAACAGTTTTCTTTCTATGATTAGATTTGGAATAGAAAAGTAATTGAGAAGTACAATAGATTTAAAGGGCAAGTAGTTGAGTGTGATGCACAGGAGTATCCACAAGACAGCGAGCAAGAGTTGTAGGTGTATCGGCGAAGGTTAAAATTATAAATGGTGTAGGAAATAGGGGAATAGGAGACTTTTTGCCTCCTATTCCCCTTCAACTTTATTATACCATATGGAATTTTCAAATAACAGTCTTATAACTTGCTCTTATTTTGGGTATTATAGAGCAGATATCACTTTAGAGAAAAATGTTTTACCAATATCTAGAAAAAGGAGGGGAAATATCTATGAGCTTATATGTACTTAGTTTTCAGCATACTGACAAAACAGGAATCAAGGCTGTTGGGGGGAAAGGTGCCAACTTAGGAGAACTATCCCAGATTGAAGGAATTCAAGTACCGGAAGGTTTTTGTGTTACCACAGAGGCGTATAAAATCATGACTGGAAATAATGAGGAACTTAAGGGTTTATTGGATGAATTATCACAATTAAAGGTAGAAGATAGAGAAAAAGTGAGTGAAGTTAGTAAGAAAGTTCGTCTATGTCTTGAAAGTATATCTATTTCTAAGGATATAGAAGAAGAGATTGCGGGTTATCTTACAAGGTTTGGTGAAAAAGATGCTTACACCGTGCGTTCCAGCGCAACTGCAGAGGATTTACCGACGGCCTCCTTTGCCGGTCAGCAGGATACGTATTTGAACATAATTGGAAAGGCAGCAATACTAAAGCATATCAGCAAATGCTGGGCATCGCTATTTACCGACAGGGCAGTAATTTACCGTCTTCAAAAGGGTTTCGACCACCGCAAAGTCCAACTGTCTGTGGTTGTGCAGAAGATGGTCTTCCCACAGGCGTCAGGAATTATGTTTACTGCGGATCCGGTTACTTCCAATAGGAAGGTTTTATCCATTGATGCCGGCTACGGACTTGGTGAAGCCCTAGTCTCAGGCCTGGTGAATGCAGATAACTATAAGGTGTGCAAGGGCAAGATTATTAACAAAAAGATATCTAGCAAGAAACTGGCTATTTATGCCTTAAGAGGTGGTGGTACGAAAGAACAGATGATTGATTCCGAGAAGCAAGATAGACAAGCGCTGACGGATGAGCAGATTTTGCAACTTGAGCATATAGGCAGAAGGATTGAAGAACATTTCGGCTGCCCCCAGGACATCGAATGGTGTATGGCGAATGATACATTTTACATTGTCCAGAGTCGACCAATCACTACTTTATACCCCATCCCTGACGTCAATGACGGGGAAAATCACGTTTATGTATCTGTGGGACACCAGCAAATGATGACAGACCCTATGAACCCATTGGGATTGTCTTTTTTCCTGTTAACGACTCCTGCCCCCATGCGTAAAGCTGGTGGAAGGTTGTTTGTTGATGTAACACAAATGTTGGCTTCACCGGATAGAAGAAATGTAATAGATGCCTTGGGACAATCTGATCCCCTCATAAAAGATGCACTTATGACCATAATAGAGCGAGGAGATTTTATAAAATTATCATCAGATGATAAAAAAGTGCAGAGTTCCGGTACAAGCAATAAGGATATGACATATTCGGAGTCTGAAGCACAAATCGAAAGCAATCTGAAAACTGTTCTTGATTCCATTAAGAATTGTCAAAAATCAATAGAGGAGTTAAAAGAAAATATCCAAACAAAATCAGGAGCAGCGTTATTTGATTTTATTCTAGAAGATATCCAAGAGTTAAAAAAGTTTTTATTTGACCCACGAATGGGTATTATTATGGATGCTATGGATGCTTCAACTTGGATCAATGAAAAGATGGAGAAATGGTTAGGCGAAAAAAATGTTGCAGATATTCTTACTCAATCTGTACCCAATAACATTACTTCGCAAATGGGTCTGGATTTATTGGATGTGGCAGATGTCATTCGTCCATATCCAGAAGTAATTGATTATTTACAACAGGTAAAAGAGGATAACTTTTTAGATGAACTGGTTAAGTTTGAAGGCGGAGAGGAAATCAGACAAGCAATTTTGTCTTATCTCAACAAATATGGAATGCGATGTGTCGGGGAAATCGATATTACGAAAACTCGTTGGAGCGAAAAGCCAACTACACTTGTTCCTATGATTCTCAGCAATATCAAAAATTTTGAACCGAATGCCAGCCAGCAAAAATTTGAGCAAGGGCAGCGTATTGCTTTGGAAAAAGAAAAAGAGTTATTAGAGAGATTGAATAAGTTGCCGGATGGTGAAGAAAAAGCAAAAGAAACAAAGCGAAGGATTGACCTCATCCGAAATTTCATTGGCTATCGTGAATATCCGAAATACGGTATGGTTAGTCGCTACTTTGTTTATAAGCAGGCTTTACTCAAAGAAGCCGAGGGACTGGTACAGACAAATGTTATTCATGAAAAAGAAGATATATATTATCTCACTTTTGAAGAATTACGGGAAGTGGTACGCACAAATAAACTGGATTTCCAAATCATCAACAAGCGAAAAGCCGAGTACAGATTATATGAAAAACTAACTCCTCCACGGGTTATCACATCTGATGGTGAAATTGTTGTTGGCGAGTACAAACGGGAAAATATGCCAGATGGCGTTATTGCAGGTTTGCCTGTTTCTTCCGGGGTGATAGAGGGACGGGCACGGGTCATCTTAAGAATGGAAGAGGCTAATCTGGAAGATGGGGATATATTAGTCACCGCCTTTACTGACCCCAGTTGGACACCATTGTTTGTATCCATAAAGGGCCTGGTCACCGAAGTTGGCGGATTGATGACCCATGGAGCAGTGATTGCACGGGAATATGGCTTACCAGCAGTTGTCGGGGTAGAAAATGCCACCATACTAATAAAAGATGGACAGAGGATTCGTGTACATGGAACAGAAGGATATGTAGAAATCCTGTAATGGGGGATATGTTCTTTTCATATAGATTTATTTCTGTCTCTTATACACATCTCCGAGCCCACGAGACAGGCAGAAAT
>USMD01000120.1 GCA_900555725.1 uncultured Garciella sp.
ACGCGTAAGATCGTCGGCAGCGTCAGATGTGTATAAGAGACAGGTAAAATATATCTGTCTTCTTTTGGAAGTAATTTTATTTTTTTATTGGGGTATATAATCATATCTTTATTTATATACTTTTCTATATTAGGATCTCTTTTACTTGCTTTTAATAATCCCATTCTTACATGATTTGATAAATCAGAGAGCTTTATGTTTAACTCTCCACTTTTACTATTAAGAGAATTCAAAAATCCTCTTGCACACGCTACTTGTATATCACTTCGTATTTGTCCTATATTTCCAGGGCAATCATAGATCATTAATGCCCTAATAATATCTGGCTTTATTCTAATAGGTTTATTAATCCTAAAAGCTTCTTTTGTAAAAAAGAATTTTATGATATCATATTTTTCTGAATATGGTCTTTCGTTTATTGATGGCAATTCAATAACCATTGGTATTCTTCTTCTAAATGTAAGAAGCAAAGATGACTCAGGAGTTTCTGTTGTTGCAGCAATAAGCATTATTTTTGCTTCTCGCATATTTTCTGTTTCACCAATTCTTCTGAACTTTCCTTTATCGAGTAAATAAAAAAGTATTTCTTGTCCTTCGCTTGGTAATCTGTGAACTTCATCAAGAAATAATATTCCTCCGTCTGCTTTTTCTACTAAACCAGGCTTTGATGTTTCTGCACCTGTAAAAGAACCTTTATTATATCCAAAAAGTTGTGCTACTAAAAGTTGTGGGTTATCTGCGTAATCTGCACAATTGAAAACAATAAAAGGCTTCTCTTCTTTAAGGATTTTTGATTCTTTAGCAAAGCAATACATTGCTTCTGCAATTTGACTTTTCCCAACTCCTGATGGTCCTAATATTAATGTATGAAGACCATGTGGAGGATATAAAATTGCCGCCTTTGCTTGACTAATCTGTGGTTTTAGGCTTCCATTATATCCAATGATTTCTTTAAATGATATAGGCCCATCAAAATTATTTTTTCCATTTACTTCTGTATCATTTTTAGAGACTACAAACTCATCCTTTTTATCATCTATTCTATTTATAGAGCTTAAAATTTCTTTTTTTATTTGAGAAGCCGAATAACGTGATATTTGGTATCCTAAATCGGTTAATGCTTTTGTGAATAATCTGTCAGATATTTTTTTATTATTAACAAGAATTTTTTCTGCATCTTTATATAAATAAGGTTTCCTTCTTTCTCTTGATGCAGGTATTCCATTCGCAATCCTATATTCAGTAATTTTCTCTCTATTTTTCTTTAATATCATAGCAATCTTTTGGTCTGTGAATGGATTTTTCTTATCTTCATTTTCAATAATTTTAATAATTTCTTCTCCCACACATCATTCCCCCTTAAACCCCTTAAAAAATTAATTGTGCAAATATTGTACCAATTTCATGGCATGTTTTGTATATGACTATCCTATTCCATTCTAGATATAGATGATTGTGTTTGAGAAAATCAATGATGCAATTTCCTCATTTAATAAAAATAGCAAGGGAAGGTTCCCTTGCTATTTTTATTTTTCATATTTCTGTTATTTTATATGTTAACCCGTTGTGCTAGTTAAATGATTATGATTTAGAGAACTTTATGTTTTATAGGATAGATGTCTTCACTGCACTACTCCACAAATGCCCTCCTTTTTTAGAATAACAAAATATAGGTAAAAAAGGGGGCACTAAGTCGTTGCTTCGTGAAACATCTATCCCTTAAATCAACTAGCACAATAGGTTATGTTAAAATATTTTTATAAAAAATAATTCTATTTTGAGATAAAATATTAAACTTCTATTGTAATCCCATAGCTTTTCTTTTCTTTAAAATATGATCTTCTATGTCCTTTGCTGCTTGGACTGGATCGTCTCCTAGAGCTACCTTCCCTCCGGTTAAATCTTCTACCCCATCGGTAAGAAGTTTTACAAGATTTGGAGCTCCTGTAACAAATGGAGTTGGAGAAAGATGGGTATAAGCTCCATAGGCTACGGCAAACATCCCATCAATGGTGGCTTTTTGCTCCATCCATTCTGGAGCTGTAATGGCAATGGGAAGATCAGAGATATCTACATCTAAATGATCTGCTAGGGCAGTTACCAGCATAGAGATTCTTCCGGTATCTGTACAGGTACCAAAACTTAATACAGGAGGAATTCCTAATGCCTTACATACTCCCTTTAATCCTTCTCCTGCCAGTTCTATGGCATCAAGATTACATAATCCTGCTACCTCTAATCCATGATTTCCACAACCGGCAGAAACCACTAGAATATCCCCTTTAATCAATTCCTTTGTAATGTTTACGGTATTCCAATCATGGGGACCATTTCTTAGGGTAGTACAGTTTACCAAAGCGACGATTCCTTTTATTTGCCCCTTTGCAATCACATCAACCAATGTATTTAAGTCATTTCCAATCGCTTTTAAAACCGATTCAGTGGAAAATCCTGCAATAGCTTTGGTCTTATATTTTGGAACCATAGGCTCTATCTTTTCATGTCTCTTTTTAAAGTTTTCAATAGCAAGCTGAATACATTCTTCTGCCATTTCATCAGCTTTAGCTGGATAATAAGGCATTTCATGCTGTGTCCCTGGTACACCAATAATGGTACTTACACTAATTAGGGCTACTTGATATTTTTCAGCATATTGATCCATAGCTGGGGGAGAACAGTTTTCTTCCATTACAAGGGCATCTACCGTACCTGTAGCAAGAAAAGGTTCGATAGCCAACCAGTTTCCCATAAGTCCTACAAAAATATCATCTACCTCAAATCTTTGAAGTAATTCTTGTCCTGTCTCAATGGAACCTATCACACGAATCCCCTTTGCACCTACTTGTCTTGCTTTTTCTTGGTATTCTTGCAACTTTGCCTTTTGCAAAGTTGCTACTCCAATCCAAGGTTGATGTCCATTAAAGGCAATATTTACATAGTCAGGATCAATAATCCCTAAATCTACATCCACCTCATGGGGCATTGGGGTTCCAAATAGAATATCCTGTACCATTTCTAATCCAATTTGAGCTGTATAAATGGTAGACAATCCTAAACGAAGACCTTTTTGTGCCAGGGATACATAATCCCCATCTACGTTTGTTAGGCAGCTGGCAATACAGTTTTGTACTTCATGCTCTACTCCCGAAGGATAAAGATGAGTATCTTTCCATATAGGGATTCTTTTCTTTGGAGCAAAGGCTTTTACCATGATGCTCTCTTCATCGGGTCCTACTTTCATTTCTTGATCAAGAAGATCTGCTAATTGAATAGCCATTTGGTTCATATCTTGATTTGTATTAATTCCTGTTTTTTCACACATAAACTTCAATTTATCCACATCAGCAATTTGAAAAGAAGTTTGCCCTTGGGCTGTAGCCTTAAGGGTTCTAAAAGCCTCATAGGCATGATGTCCATAGGTAGCTGCCCCCATGATGTTTCTCATTAAAAAATTCCTCATAGCCATGGCATCCCGGTCGATACCACAAACTCCCTTTACAGCTCCCGCTTTATCACTGATACGACAAGGTCCTTGGGAACATAATTGACAACTTAATCCTTGTAAGCAAAAGTTACAACGTATTCTTTCTTGATTTTCCCATCTAGAGAATACACTAGAAAGTCCATCCTCTTTAATTCGTTTTAGCATTTCTTCTACAGAATCATGATAACTGACACGACCTTCCAGTCTTTCTAAAACATTTTCAGGCATAGCGAACCTCCTACTTCATAATTTATAGTCATTCTGTTAGTAATATGTCCATGTTCTAAAAATAAAATACTTGTAAAATTCCAAAGAAAAGAAGGATTTTTTACTTTGTAAATTTTATCAACCCATGATTGGTATCCATGATACATTTAGCCCCTAAAGGTATGGTAGCCATAGGAAAACAATGCCCTGACTGAATATTATACATGACAGGTTTTTTATAATCTTTTAAAATGTCCTTTAACACTTCTATTACTGTATAGTTTTTATCATAGGGGTTATGACAATTGGTAAAATCCCCAAAGATAATTCCATTGGCATCTTCTAGTTTCCCAGAGTACTTTAACTGGTACATCATTCTATCAATGTGATGTACATTTTCTTCCACTTCTTCAATAAATAATATTTTCTCTCTTGTATCTATTTCATAGGGAGTTCCTATCATGGAAGTTAATAAAGATAAATTTCCACCAATAATAATCCCTTGAGCATACCCTGGTATCATAACCTGAAAGTTCTCTCCTGGAGGATTTTCTAACAGAAATTCCTTTTTCATATTTATTGCCTTTTCAAAACTTTTCTTGGTAAAATCATCATAATCATAAAGCATGTTGGACTTTACCATGGGACCGTGGAAAGTCACTAGCTCACATTTTTGATTCAATGCTATATTTAAGTTAGTTACATCGCTATATCCTACAAATATTTTAGGATTTTCTTTAATCATTTTATAATCTATTTTATCCATGACATGAGAACTGGTATGTCCTCCCCTAATGCAAAAAATTGCTTTTACCTCTTTCTTAAAAAACATTTCATTGATCTCTCTAGCTCTTTCTTCTCCTGTACCGGCAGAATATCCATGAATGGATTGGTAAACGGATTTTCCTATCTTTACATTGTATCCCATGTCCTTTATAAGTTTCTCACATAAAATTGCTTCTTCCCTTGTCACTGGAGAGGAAGGAGCTATAATGGCCACTATATCTCCTTTTTGTAGTTTTTCTGGGAAAATCATATTTTACACTCCTATTTATAAAATGAGAAAATTGCATAATCAATTTTCTTAAACACACAATCTATATCTAGAATGTTATATGATAATTATATATCTGTCTCTTATACACATCTCCGAGCCCACGAGACA
>USMD01000121.1 GCA_900555725.1 uncultured Garciella sp.
TACACGCGTAAGATCGTCGGCAGCGTCAGATGTGTATAAGAGACAGCCTTAATACATGTCTTTAAATGTTTTTCTAAAACAATGCTTCCTGCTTTTTCTAAAGCTGCTTTTGCAGCAGCAATTTGAGTAAGAATATCTCCACAATATTTTTTATTTTCTATCATTCGTTGAATACCCTTTACTTGGCCCTCTACTCTCCTTAATCTATTTAGCAGAGCTTCTTGATCCTTATCTTTTGAATCTATAATATCCATAATATCCTCCTAAAAACCAATCACTTGTTTTATAAAATCTTAAAAACATACCCCTATTTAGTATACTTTTATTATATTGTAAGAGAAGAATTATGTCAATGTATAAACTTTTTCTACAAAGTACAAAACCCTTTCAATGTGCTAATTAAAAAGATTCTGTAATATTGATTCCTAATTCTTCTAATTGCCCATTCTCCGCTGTAGATGGAGCATCGGTCATAAGACAAGAATGATTTTGGGTTTTAGGAAAAGCAATTACATCTTTAATATTATCTGTTTTTGTCAATAGCATAGTTAAGCGATCTAGACCAAAGGCAATTCCTCCATGGGGAGGAGTGCCATATTGAAAAGCTTCTAGTAAAAAGCCAAACTGATTCCATGCTTGTTCCTTAGTAAATCCTAATGCCTTAAACATTTTTTCTTGTAAATCCCTATTGTGAATACGAATGCTTCCCCCTCCTAATTCAACACCGTTTACCACTAAATCATATGCCTTAGCCCTTACATTTTCTGGATGATCTTCCAATAGGGAAATATCTTCATCCATTGGAGATGTAAAGGGATGATGCATCGCTACATATCTCCCTTCCTCTTCACTATATTCTAATAAAGGAAACTCTGTAATCCATAAAAATGCAAAGTCATCATTCTTCGTTAAATTTAACTTTTTGGAAAGTTTTAATCTTAATTGTCCTAAAGCATTATAAACAACCTTTTCACTCTGATCTGCTACAATTAAAATCAGATCTCCTGTTTCTGCTTCCATTGTATTTAATATCTTTTGCAGTTCCTGATCCTTTAAAAATTTTGCAATAGGAGATTTCACAGAATCTTCAATTACGTTAATCCATGCTAATCCCTTAGCTTTGTATAATTTTACAAACTCTCCTAGGGAGTCAATTTCTTTTCTACTAAATTTTGCTCCGCATCCCTTTGCATTGATAGCTCGCACTTGTCCCCCTTCCTTTACTGCATTGCTAAAAACTTTAAATTCACTATTTTGTACTATTTTCGTTAGATTCTTTAGTTCAAAATCAAAGCGAATATCTGGTTTATCAGAGCCAAAGCGATCCATAGCCTCTTGATAAGTCATACGAGGAATAGGGGTAGGTATTTTATATCCCGTAATTTTTCTAAATACCTCCACAATTAATCCTTCGTTAAGTTTCATAATATCTTCTTGATTTACAAAGGATAATTCCATATCAATCTGAGTAAATTCTGGCTGCCGATCTACTCTTAAATCTTCATCCCTAAAACATTTTACTATTTGAAAATACCGGTCCATGCCAGCTACCATCAAAATTTGCTTAAATAGTTGCGGGGATTGAGGCAACGCAAAAAATTTTCCCTTCTGAACCCTACTGGGAACCAAATAATCTCTAGCTCCCTCTGGTGTTGGTTTTGTAAGGATAGGGGTTTCAATCTCTATAAACCCTCTTTGATCTAAATAATCCCTTACCACTTTGGTTATTTTGTGACGGGTAATAAGTCTTTGTTGCATTTTAGGTTTCCTTAAATCCAGATATCTATATTTTAAGCGAATGTCCTCAGATACTTTATCATCATCCTCTATATAAATAGGAGGGGTGTGAGCAGAATCTAATATTTCTATCTTTTGTCCTTTTATTTCAATTTCCCCTGTTGCTATATTAGGATTGATTTGTTCTCCTTCCCTTAAGGTTACGATACCTACTATAGAAAGTACAAACTCATTTCTTACAGTACTTGCAATCTCAAATGCTTCTTCATTAACCTCTTTATCAAATACTACTTGTATCATTCCACTACGATCCCTCAAATTGATAAAAATTAAACCTCCTAAATCTCTTCTTCTTTGAACCCATCCTGTTAGAACTACTTTTTGGTCAACATTTTCTTTTCTAAGTATCCCACAAGTATGGGTTCGCTTAGATGTCTCCATATTTTGATACATAAGTTTTCCCTCCCATTATCTAAGTATATCCAATAATGTTTCTTGAATAGTGGATAGATTAATCTCTTTTTGTTCTCCAGTATCCATATCTTTCAGTATAGCTCTATCCCTTTCCATTTCCTCTTCTCCTATGATTACAACATATTTGGCATTGATTTTATTGGCATATTTCAATTGAGCTTTTAAACTTCTATTCTTAAAATCCTTCTCTACTTTTATTCCTGATTTTCTAAGGGAATAAATAAGCCCAAAGGCTGTTTCATCTGCATTGACGCCTAAAGTGGCAATAAATAAATCGAAACTCTTAGGTTCTTCTATTGGAATACCCTGATTTTCTAAGGACAGTAAAAGTCTTTCTATTCCCATACCAAATCCAATTCCTGGAGTAGATGGCCCTCCTACTTCTTCTATTAGGCCATCATATCTTCCTCCTCCACAAACAGTACCTTGGGCTCCAATTTCCTTTGTAATAATTTCAAAGGCAGTTTTGGTATAATAATCTAGACCTCTTACTATTTTGGGATCTATTATAAAATCTAAATTTAATTTTTTTAAATAATTTTGTACAGATTGAAAATGCTCTAAACACTCTTCGCAAAGATAGTCAACCATTAAAGGTGCATCCCGTAGCTCTTCTTGACAGCTTTCTACTTTACAATCTAAGATTCTCATGGGATTTCTTTCATATCTAGTGTTACAAGTGGGACATAATTTAGATAATTTCGAGGATAGATATTCCTTTAAGATCTTATTGTATTCTGCCCGACACTTGGGGCATCCTACACTATTAATATGAAGTTCTAAATTCTTTATCCCTAATTTTTCATAAAACGCCATAGCAACACTGATGACTTCAGCATCTACTGATGGATGTTGACTCCCAAACACTTCAATACCAAATTGGTGGTGAATTCTTAATCGCCCTGCTTGGGGACGCTCATATCGGAATGCAGGGGTTATGTAGAACAATTTGGTAGGCTGTGCTTCTGCATACATTTTGTGCTCTATAAAGGCTCTTACAGCTGGTGAGGTTCCCTCGGGTTTTAAGGTAATATTTCTTCCTCCCTTGTCTTGAAAGGAATACATCTCTTTTTGAACCACATCAGTAGTATCTCCTATTCCCCTTTCAAACAGCTCTGTATGTTCAAATTCTGGAGTTCTAATTTCCCTATATCCAAATGTTTCACATAATTCTCTAATAGTCTTTTCTATGAAATGCCATTTATAAATTTCCGATGGAAGAATATCTTTTGTTCCTCTCGGTGCTTTTGTTAGCATATTGATACCTCCTATTCTCCTATTGTTCATTTAATATAAAAAATTCTCATCCCTGACATAGCTATAACAATGCCAGGGACGAGAGTTATATCCCGTGGTGCCACCCTGATTGGAATTCATCCCACTTTTCCCTTAACGCAGAAAACGACTGAATCTACTCTTCTTTCAATTCATTAGCTCCAGAGGGTCTTTCCACAAATGCCGAACTAAAAATGTTCTCAGTCAAAACATTTTCTCCCTGTCGATCTTTCTTTGTGTACTCTCTCTATCCTCGCTTTTTCTTTGAAATTTTCATGAAACATTGATAAATATTATAATCTCTTCTTTAAATTCTGTCAACTAGACTTTCAAAGCTCAATTTCTACAATATAAACTGTCTAATAAAGTCAATTTTCTATCTATCATTTCCTGAATTCTTTGTATATATTGTTCTACATTTTTTACATTTGGCATCCTTTCGATTCTATCCTTTTTATGGAACACCACCTTAGTTACTGAACCGGCACCTAATCCAATAATAGTTTGTTTTTCAGCCATCATTTGAATATTATATATGCTTTTACAACCTGGCTTGCAATAGCCTACATTTTCTAAATTACCTATCATATACTTTTGCCTATAAAGATAGTAGGGATGATATCCATTGGATTTTGCAAAGTCTTGTGTGATTTCTATCATTCTGGATATTTTTTCACCTTGGTCTAATTCTATCTCTTCCAATTTTTCTTTTAGTTTGGAACCTTTTTTTACAGACATAGTATGCACGGTTATATTTTCAGGTTGCAAATTGCCTATTTCCCTTAAGGTTCTTTGGATATGTCTGAAATCTTCCCCTGGTAATCCTAATATTAGATCCATGTTGATAAAGGAAAATCCCATATCCTTTGCTAAAAAATATGTTCTTTTTATATCTTCAACAGAGTGCAACCGACCGATATTTTGCAAGGTTTCCTCATTCATGGTCTGAGGATTAATGCTAATCCGCTTAATACCATGTTCTAAAGCAATAGTAAGTTTTTCTTTATCTATAGTATCGGGTCTCCCAGCTTCTAGAGTATATTCTAGTACTTTATCCATCTTAAAAGTTTGATCTAAAATATCTAGTAATTCTTTTAACTCAGAAGCGTCCAAGACTGTAGGAGTTCCTCCTCCTATATAAACACACTCAATAGTAAGGGATTGTTCATTTATATATTTCCCTATTTCCCTAATTTCATAATGAAGAGCTTTTAAATATTTCTTTAAAATAGTTCTATCTTTTTGAATTGTAGAAGATAAAAATGAGCAATAGACACATCTGGAAGGGCAAAAAGGAATTCCTATATAGCTGTCTCTTATACACATCTCCGAGCCCACGAGACAGGCAGAAATCT
>USMD01000122.1 GCA_900555725.1 uncultured Garciella sp.
ACACGCGTAAGATCGTCGGCAGCGTCAGATGTGTATAAGAGACAGGTATAAAAGATTGTAGGTATAAAAGATTGAAAGAAGGTAAGTTTATGCTATTTGATGATACCAATTTAGCTGAAAATAAATTAATCTTATTGTATGTTTTAGATAAAATAAAGCTACCCTTATCTAATAGCCAAATTAATCAAATTATTTTAGAAAATGTCCCAATTAACTATTTCCTTTTACAGCAATATATTGATGAACTATTTCAAAGTAATCTAATTAGCAAAAATACTTCTAAAGATAAGTCCTATTATAATATTACAAAAAAAGGAAAAGAGATTTTGCGTTTATTTTCTAATCGTCTTTCCCAGGATTTGTGTGAAAATATCGATCAATATATAAAAGATCACAGGGATTCTATTTTTAATGAAAGCCATTACATTGGTGCTTATAAGAAAAAGGGAGATGAAGAATTCATTGTACGGCTTAAAATTCTAGAAAATGAGAGTGTATTACTAGATTTGTATGTTAGTGTGGTTACCCTTCAGCAAGCAAAAAATATGATTGATAATTGGAAAAACAATGGAGAAAAAATCTATGGCTCCATTATTAAGGCATTGATCGAAAAATATGAGGGTATAAATCAATGATAGCTATTCCATTTGGACCATTTCCTATTTTTACATTATCAATGAGTCTTTCTTCCTTCAAGGAAATGATAGAAAGGGTGCTATCCCCCATATTGGTGGTAAATAGGTTCTGGCCTTCTTCATCAATGACAATGCCCCTAGGAATATTACCAGTTTTTATTCTCTTTATCTCTTTTCCTAATTCTAGAGAAATAATAGATACTGAATTACTGGTACTATTAATTACATATAAGAAATCCCCTTTAAAGGATAATACCATTTGTCGTGGAATTTTCCCTACCCCTATTCTTTTTATAATTTCTTTGGTATCTAGATCAATCATAGCAATAGATCCCCCATCCTCTGACTCCATATGACTATTACTTACAAAAAGAAAATCTTCATTAGAGGATAATAATACATAAGAAGGACAGCTTTCTACAGGAATTTCACCCTTTATGGTATTATTTTTACAATCAATCACCGAAATACTATCCTCATACATATTTGCCACATAAAGTTCCTTCCTTTTTTTGGCTAAAACAAGACCTTGGGGTAATTCTCCTAGAGGGAGTTGGCATACGGAGCGATTATTTTCAATATCCACAATGGACAATGTATTAGAATCTCCATTGGTAACATAAGCAATCTGTTTTTCCCAATCCATCTCAATTTCACAGGGGTATTTTCCTACATGGATACGCATTTTTATTTCTTTATGAATGATATCTATAATAATCAGGCTATGATCATAACAATTAATACTATAGAGCATATTTCCCTTTGGATGGATTTTTAAACTATAGGGTCCTATGATAGGTTTAAAGGGGAACTCTCTTCCATTGATCCGAATAAGGGAATCTAGGCGTATTCTATTCACCTCTTTTTTACTATTTACGTCTACAATGGATATGGAGTCTCCCTCCGTATTTGCTGTGAAAATATATTTACCCGATTCACACAACCTATCCACCCCCTATAAAAAACAACATGAGATTCATTTTAACTTAGTTTTATCTTATGCTACTTTTTAAAAAATGTACCTAAAAAACTTTTAGCATTTTTCTTACTTCTCCAATCATATATAATGACCCTGTAAAGGCAATGATCTCTTCTTCCCCAAGTTGTTTTACATAAGAAATAGCCTCTTGTATAGAATTTGTGGATTTGACCTCTATATTCGAATCTATATATTGAACTTTTTCTGCTAATTCTATAGAACCCATAGCCCTTGGGTTATCAGGGGTTAAAGTTATGATTTTCTTTGCAAGGGGCAAGAAAATCTCTAACATCTCATCTACATTTTTGTCCTTTAAAATTCCTAAAGCTAAAATTATTTTTTGATTAGGGAAATATTCCCTTACTGTGTGATGAAAAGCCTGGGCCCCCTGGATATTATGGGCACCATCAAGGATAACAAAAGGCTTTCTTGACAAAACCTCAAACCTCCCTGGCCAAAGAGTATCTTTTATCCCCTTTAGAATTGCTTGATCTGTTATTTCATATCCTCTTTTTATCAATACTTCTATTGCTTTTAAAACAGTAGCCACATTATATAATTGGTGCCTGCCTAACAGCCTCATTTGCATTTTAGGTAAAGATAAAAAATCACTATCATAATAAAAAATTTGTCCCTCTATAGAGCTCTCTTTAAGAATAATAGATTCCTTTTTCACTAGAAAAATCTTTGCCTGCTTTTCCCATGCCTTTTCTTTTATTACCTGTACTACTTCCGATGTCTGGGGATAGACTACTACACTCCCTTTCTCTTTGATAATCCCTGCTTTTTCTCCGGCGATTTCTGATAATGAGTTGCCCAATTGGGCCATATGGTCGTATCCAATAGATGTGATAATAGATATCTCAGAGCGAGATATAATATTGGTGGCATCTAATCTTCCCCCTAGACCTACCTCTAATACCACAAAATCTACCTTTCGCTGGCTAAAATATAAAAATCCTATTGCCGTAACAATCTCAAATTCTATAGGGGAGTCATATCCCTCTAATACCATATCTTCAATGGCTTCTTTCACCTGGAAGGTCGTAGCGGCCAAATCTCCCTTATCAATAGGTCTTCCATTTATTTGTATTCTTTCGGTAAATTCTTCTAAATAGGGAGAAATAAATAAACCTACCCGATATCCTTGTTCCTTTAATATATTATGTAATAGTATACTGGTAGATCCCTTTCCATTGGTTCCTGCAATATGGATAAATTTTAGATTTTCCTGAGGATTTCCTAGAAAGTCCATAAGAATGTGCATATTCTCTAAATTCTTTTTCTTTTTAAATCTATGGGCACTATGGATAAACCCCAAAGCCTGTTGATAATTCATCTTTTCAATCCCCTCCTATGCTTTTCCCTTTAAAAATAAAAAGGTAGAAAGTATAATATGTATCCTTATTATACTCTACCTTTTCTAGTATTTCATCTTCTTATTACTCTTCAAAGGGAACTAAACCATATTTCTCAATTAATTTATTTAATTTTCCAGAATCCTTTAAGGTTTGTAATACTTCATTTACATCCTTTACTAATTCTTCTTGTCCCTTAGGAAATGCAATTGCCATAGGAACCTTTTCTGTATTAAGTCCTTTAGGAACCACTACTTTTAACTCTTGATAGTCCTTTGCAAATTCCGTGGCTATAGCATCTTCTACAATAACAGCATCGATTCTACCATTGTTAAGATCCAAGATAGCATCGTTAACCTTATCATATTTCTTTACTCTTACTCCCTCAAAGGATGAAATAACATCATCACTGGTAGTAGCTAATTGAGACCCCACTACCTTCCCCTTTAATTGACCCATAGTTGTAATTTCCTCTGCATCCTTTTTTATTAATATAGTTTGGGCAGAATAATAATAAGGATCTGAAAAATCTACTTTTTCTGTCCTTTCTTCTGTATAGCTAATTCCAGAAATCCCTAAATCTGCTTTTCCAGTTTCTACCGATGAAATAACTCCGTCAAAAGACATATCTTCGATTTTAACCTTCATCCCCAATTCTTTGCCAATTTCTTGGATTAATTCAATATCAAAACCTGTAATAGCATCCTTTTCAGCAATTATCTCATGGTATTCAAAGGGTGGAAAATCTGCACTGGTAGCTACGATAAGATTTTTTGCATTCCCTTTAGGCTCTTGTTGTGTAGTCTGCTCTTGGGTTAAAGTTTCTTTGGCTTTTTCATCCTCCTTTGATGTTTGATTGCCACTACAGCCAATCGGTGTTACCATAAATATAAGAATTAATAATGTAAAAAATCCTTTTTTCAATTTCATATACTTCTCCTCCTTTAATATTTATTATTTAATAATAATTATACATTTAACTGAATATTTATTCAATACATTTTTTGAGAAAATTCTAACCTTTTTGAACCTCTCGTGACTAAATCACGAGATTTTTAGGAAGAGAGCATACTTGCCAACATCTAATTTTATTAACAGAGGTTTCTCTTATTTACCAAGCTCTCCCCGTAGTTCTACGATTATTGGTTGTCTAGCTTATGCAAAGCATGTAGGCATAAAAATAGCACCTACCGTTATTTCAGTAAGTGCCAATTCATTATTTAGATAAATGCTATCATAAATCTTTTGGGCTTTATAAAATCTTACTTAAAAATTCCTGTAGTCTAGGATGGGAAGGATGATTAAAGATAGCATCCGGCGTTCCCTCTTCTACCACCAATCCATCATCCATAAAGAGAATCCTATCCCCTACTTCTCGAGCAAAGCCCATCTCATGGGTCACTACCATCATGGTCATTCCCTCTAGAGCAAGGTTCTTCATAACATTTAAAACTTCCTTAACCATTTCTGGATCTAAAGCAGAAGTAGGTTCATCAAAGAGCATCACCTCAGGCTCCATGGCTAAAGCCCTAGCAATGGCAATTCTTTGCTTTTGCCCTCCTGAAAGCTGCACTGGGTAAGAATTAATCTTATCCAAAAGGCCTACTTTTTCTAATAATTTCTTAGCTAACTTATTTGCATCTTCCTCTGATATTCCCTTTAATTTTCTAGGAGCCAGAGTAATATTTTCTAAAATAGTTAAATGGGGAAATAGATTAAAATGTTGAAAAACCATTCCCACTTTTTGTCTTACCTTATTGATATCTGTATGGGGTTTTGTGATATCTTCCCCCTCTATAATCTGTCTCTTATACACATCTGACGCTGCCGACGATCTTACGCGTGTA
>USMD01000123.1 GCA_900555725.1 uncultured Garciella sp.
ATAACGGCAGCTATGTCCCTGGATAACGATTTCTAAGCTTCAGCTGGAGTAAAAACTCCATCTGAAGCCAAGAACTCTGTTTATCATCTTCCCATTTGTATGATAAAATAAGAATATGTAAATAATCCTAAAAAAGTAGTAGGTGATATTATGTTTAATATTATATCCATAGTATTTCGATATCTTTTTATCTTGCTGATTTATCTTTTTATGTTTGGAATTATTAGAATGATCTATTTAGATATTAAAGGAATCAGAAGAAAGCCTTCTGCAACTTCTACTTATCTAAAACTTATAAACCGTAGAGATGAGTTGCCCTTTAGGGTAGAAGAATCCTATTCTATCCACTCTTCCATTACTATAGGTAGATCTAATAAAAATGATATTGTCATTAAGGATCCATTTATATCTAAAAATCATGCCAGGATTGAAAAGAAACATAATGAATATTATATTGAAGATTTAAATAGTTCTAATGGTACCTTTATCAATAATGAACAGATTTTTAATCCTATTCGATTAGAACATGGAGATACCATAACCATGGGACAAATTAGTTTTATTTTTGTAAATGAAGCATCTAGAGAATAATACCATTAGTAATCGAGGTGTGCATATGATTAAAAAATTATTTAGCTATCGAGCTCCACAAAATCTTATCATTACTATTAATTTAATTGGTCTATTTTTAGTCACCCTGTATAATCAAAGCTTTAATAAGAATACTATTGGGATGGCTATTGCTATGGTACTCATTATCTATCTTTCTAACTTTATTTTATCAAAAATTTCATCGGGAGATCATTATATCTTCTTAATTATCAGTATGCTAATGAGTATAGGGATTATTATGCTCTATAGAATTAATCCTGAAATAGGTGCCAAGCAAATTATTTGGTTTATGATTGGAATTATAACCTTATTTATTAGCTATTTTATTATCAAGTCTATTAAAAAATGGTCCCAGTGGACACTTTTATATGTAATACTCTCTTTTGTTCTTTTTTTATCTACCCTTATTTTTGGGAGTAATATCAAAGGGGCAACCAACTGGATTCGAATTGGTTCCTTTGGTTTTCAGCCTGCTGAAGTTATAAAGATTTTATTTGTATTTTCCTTAGCTTCCTACTATGTAAATCGGGATCAATTTGAAAATAAATATATCTTAGCCGGCATATCCTATGCTAATATTGCTTTTCTTTTTTTACAAAAAGATTTAGGTTCTGCTCTTATTTTTTTCGCGATCTATGTCGCGATTTTATATGTTTATGAAAAGGATCGGAAGTTTATTCTTATGAATATAGGGGCCGCTTGTGTGATAGGCATTATTAGTGTCTTTGTATTTAATCATGTAAAGGTAAGGGTAGAAACCTGGTTAAATCCCTGGGAAACCATCTCAGGAAATGGATATCAAATTACCCAATCTCTCTTTGCTATTGCCTCTGGTGGATTTTTAGGTACAGGAATTGGTAGAGGATATCCAGAGTTTATTCCAGAAGTCCATAATGACTTTATTTTCTCATCTATTTGTGAGGAAATGGGAATTCTTACTGGTATTGCCATTATTATGTTGTATCTGATTTTTATTTATCGGGGGGTCAAAATATCCCTACAACAACAAAATCCCTTTTTTAAAATTGTTGCCTTGGGAATTACGGTGTCTATAGGATTTCAAGCCTTTATCATTTTAGGTGGGGTCACAAAAATGATCCCTTTAACCGGTGTTACCTTACCTTTTTTAAGCTATGGAGGAAGTTCCTTGGTTGCAAGTTTTGCCTCTGTGGGCATTTTACAGGCATCCTCTGAAGTCTTTGAGGAAGAATGGGATGAGAAAGAGGAGGATCAGGATGAAAAAAGATAAAGCAATGAGTAAAGAAAATAGTAGAATCATAACAGTTCTTATTGTTTTGATTATTTTGTTTATTGGATTAATTGTATATTTGACCTATTTTGAAGTATTTAAAGCCGATACCATCGAAAACAACACCTATAACAAAAGAACGTGGATGGAAGAAGAATATACATTACGGGGCAGCATATACGATCGAAACAATGTCCTATTGGCCTATAGCAACCAAGCAGAAGATCTTAGCCAAACAAGGCATTATGAATATAGCTCTTTATATAGTCATATCATTGGCTATAGTAGTAAAACCATGGGAAAAGAGGGGCTAGAAAAAAGCTATAATAAAGAATTGTTAAATATCAGTGAAAGCCCTTCCTTAAATGAAATTCGAAAGATTATGGCCCAAAGTAATTTTCAACAAAAGGGAAATGATTTAATACTTACCATCGATCATACCCTTCAACAATATGCCAATGACTTATTAGGAAAACAAAAGGGATCTATTGTGGTAATGAATCCTACAAATGGGGAAGTCTATGCTATGGTAAGCTATCCAGATTTTGATCCTAATGCCTTGGAGGAAAATTGGGAGAGCATTAATGAAAGCCCAGACAGCCCCCTTATTAACCGAGCCACCGAAGGTTTATATGCACCAGGTTCTATTTTTAAAATCATCACTACAACATCTGCTTTAGAAAATCAAAACATAGATACAAACTTTAATTGTCAAGGACAGGTAAATATCAGTGGACGAGATTTTAAGGACTATAATAGTATTGCCCATGGACAAGTCAACTTACATCAAGCATTGGTAAAATCCTGTAATGTTTCCTTTGGTCAAATTGCCCTGCAGTTAGGACAAAATTCCCTAAAGGAAACAGCGGAAAAATTTATGTTAAATCAGAAGATTCCCTTTGATATATCTACCAACCCCTCTAAGTTTTCCAAGGATAGAATGGATAAATTAGATTTGGCTTATACCGGTATTGGCCAAGGAAAAACTTTAGTGACTCCTTTAAACATGGCAATGATGGCATCTACTATCGCCAATGAAGGAGAAATGGTACAACCTATCTTAGTAAAGAAAGTCTCTTCTTCTGATGGAGAAACTATCAAAACTCAAGAAACCAAGGTCTTATCACGGGTAATGAGCAGAGAGACTGCAAGTTTAATAAAAGATATGATGATTGACGTGGTCAACGAAGGTACAGGGAGAAATGCAAGTTTATCTTCTGTACAAGTAGCTGGAAAAACAGGAACTGCAGAAGTAAAAGAACAAAAAAATCATGTATGGTTTGTAGGCTTTGCCCCAGCAGACCAACCAAAGATAGCCGTTGCGGTAGTATTAGAAAACAATGGTTCCACAGGAGGAAGCGCCGCAGCACCTATTGCTAGAGATGTCATTGCAAAGGCATTAGAAGTGATTGAATAATAGAACTTATAAAAGTGCTCTTTTTAATTTAATGGTCATCCTCCATTTCCTTTAAAAAGAGTGCTTTTTCTAAAAAAATATCTAAAAACTTTTTATACCATCTTCTCTATGTCCTTTTACAAAATTTACCCTACTAAGTTCATAAAAAATGTGATAATCGCAGCATTTGTAAAATTACTAAACAATCCTCCTATAATTGGAACCACAAAAAATGCAACCTTTGAATATATAAATTTATCACTTATGGCTTTCATATTAGCCATGGACACAGGCACAGCACCTAGCCCAAATCCAATGTGTCCGGCAGTGATTACTGCAGCATCATAATCTTTTCCCATCATAGGGAAGGTAATAAAACAGGCAAAGAAAAACATTAGAATCACCTGTGCAAATAATAATATAATCAGTGGTAAGGCCAATCCTGCAAGTTCCCATAATCTCATTGTATATACTGCCATAGAGACAAAAATCCCTAGACATACATCTCCAATGGTATCAATTTCTTCCTCTGGTACTTCTATTTTCTTAACATCCATTCCCACTCTCATGATAACACCACCCAACATCCCCATGACATGAATGGGTAGTGTAACATTTGGAAGCAGTATTTTAAAGATAATGTGGAAAATAGAACCCAACCCTAAACCAATAAAAATTAAGTAAAATCCATTTGACAATCTTTTTACATCAAATTTGTGACCTTGATCTTCCTCTATCGCAGCTGCCGTCTCTTCTATACCATCTTCTTGTAATTTCTTATGAAATAAATTTCTTTTTTCGATTAAGTTATTTGCAATAGGACCTCCCATCATAGAACCTGCTACTAATCCAAAGGTAGCTGCAGCTACAGCAACAGTGACCGCTCCTTGGTATCCCATCTCTTCTGCTATGGGAGCAAAGGAAGCCGCATTGCCATGACCTCCTGTCATAGGAATGGAGCCTGTCATTAAAGCAATCATTGGTTCTACATTTAGTATTGGTGCTAAGGCAATCGCAAGTACATTTTGCAAAGCTGCTAAAGCTGCAGCTAAAATGAGAAAGATAACGACCATTTTTCCGCCTTTTTTTAATAGTGCCATACTTGCTCCAAATCCACTCGCTGTAAAAAATAAATTCATAAAAAACTGCTGTAAAATAGTATCAAATTTAAACATAACAATACCTGTTTGTCTCAATGCCAATATTGATATTGCAAATAACAATCCTCCAACTACAGGTCCTGGAATGCAATACCTTACTAAAAACTTCACCTTACTTCTCAAAAAATTACCAAACAATAATAGCACTACTGCAATAAAAAGTGTTTGATTCATATCAATTTCAATCGTTGGCACATGGCACTCCTCCTTATAAAATTTATAGTATCTAAATCAAAAAAATATGTACTCTTCTAGTAGTTTATGAATAAAACTATATACCTGTCTCTTATACA
>USMD01000124.1 GCA_900555725.1 uncultured Garciella sp.
AAGATCGTCGGCAGCGTCAGATGTGTATAAGAGACAGCTATTTGACATTTATATCAAAAACCCTTCTTAAATTTCTAATATTTCAAATTATTTCCTTATATAGTGTGCCAAAAAATAAAAAATCGGGGGTAAAATCCCCCGAACCTTAATAAACGCTTGCATTCCCATTATATTTAATTTTATGATTCAGATAACTTCACTATTGATATTTTCTTAAAAGTCCTTATATCTCAAATATTTAGGCTATTTTTATTCTACTTTTTAATTTTTATCTTTTGCCCTGGGTAAATCAAATAGGGATGTAAATTAAAGGTTTAAATATTATTCTGATCTGTCAAAATAATCGGATCTTTATTAGTTATGGCAATAGTATGCTCATATTGGGCCGATAGACTCCCGTCGGCCGTACGTGCTGTCCATTCATTTTTATCTATAGTAACTCTGTAAGTCCCAATGTTTATCATGGGTTCAATGGTAATTACCATTCCCTCTCTAAGCCTCAAGCCTTTCCCTGGCCTTCCATAGTGGGGTACAACAACATCATCATGCATTATCCTACCTATACCGTGACCTGTAAAATCCCTTACTACCGAATATCCCATGGATTCTGCAAAGCTCTGTATTTCATGACCTATGTCACCTATTCTATTTCCAACAACAGCTTTTTCTATCCCTCTTTTAAGACATTCCTTTGTAATTTCGAGAAGATTTTTCGCTTCTTTTGATATTTCCCCTACCGCATATGACCATGCCGAGTCCGCGAGCCACCCGTTTAAATTTACAACCATATCGATAGTGACAATATCACCTTCTTTCAAAGGTTTGTGATTGGGAAAGCCATGGCATACTTCATCATTTACTGAAGCACAGGTAGCAAATGGATAGCCTCTATAGCCCTTTTGTTCCGCTTTAGCTCCCCATTTTTTTAAGTACTCTTCTACAAAACCTTCTATCTCCATTGTAGTTATGCCCGGTCTTATCATCTTGCTGATTTCCTTATGACATGATGCTAGTATCTTTCCGGCTGCAGCCATATATTCTATTTCTTTTTCGCTTTTTATATCTATCATACTTCTCACTCCTATTCAAATTAATTCTCATTAGATCAGCTATGTAATTATCACCTTTTCTTTGTTATGTAAAATACATAGCTATAATATTCCTTAAATCGTTTATAAATATCCGCTTCCATTCTTCCACCTTCTATAAACTGTTTCACTTCATTCGGTTAACCGTAATATTTCGGAAACAGCAATGTATCCGTCCACTTTTAAAATTCTTTTCCACTTTTATATTTAAAATTCCTTAAAAAATGGTCTTCTTTTCTAGCAAACTATGGTATAATTTATTTATATAGCTATATAGAACTCATCTATAGAATTAGGGGGAAATACCATGGAAATTCGGCAACTTCAGACCTTTGTATATGTAGTACAATTAAAAAGTTTTTCAAAGGTAGCTGAAAAGTTATTTTTAACTCAGCCTACCATTACCAGCCATATACAATCTTTAGAAAAAGAACTAGGAGTTGTACTTTTAAACCGTTCTAGTAAGGAAATCACATTGACAAAAGGTGGGCAGATCCTCTATGAATATGCATTAAATATATTGGATTTAAAGGATAAAGCCCTATTTAGTTTGGATACCTATAAGGAAAGAATAAAGGGATCCTTAACCTTAGCTGCCAGCAGTATCCCAGAACAATATGTTTTACCCGAGCTCATGCTAGAATTTCGGAAATCTTATCCCGATGTTATCTTTGATATTAAACATTATAGCTCCCGGGAAGCCATTGACAAAATTGAAAAATATGATATCGAATTTGGTATGGTTGGTACCAAAATAGAACATTCAAAATTGTCCTTTGTGGATTTAATGGAAGATCAATTGGTTGTCATTGCCCCCAATCACTGGAAAAGCATAGAAAGTCCTATTACTATGGAAAAACTAGTTACACTGCCCATTATTCTTAGGGAAGAAGGTTCTGGTACCCGTATCCAATTTGAAAATACATTGCAACAGTCTGGATATTCTCTAGAGGACTTAAATATTGTTTGTTATTTACAAAGCAGTGAAGCCATCAAAGAAGCCGTAAAAAAAGGATTGGGAATTTCTATCATATCAGAAAAAGCTATAAAAACCGAAAAACATTTTAATCTTCTGCAAGTCATTCCTTTAAAAGACTTGAAAATCACAAGGAATTTTTACTTTATTTATCATAAAAATCGAGCTCTTTCTCCCCTAAGCGATACCTTTAAAAAATTTGTCTTAGATTATTTACAAAAATAAAAAATTCTCTCACAACCCCTATTTTTATATCCTAAAATGAATATAAAAATTGAAAATAGGAAATCCGTTAAGAAGCTTGGATTCTTTCAACGAAAAGACTTTTCCAAGCTTTAGAATTTCCTATCGGAATAAATTGTTAATAGGATCTATTTATTTTAACTTATAAAAGGCCTCAAATGCCTTATAAGTCATATACACATCTAACTTACTAGATAACTCCATAGGAGCATGCATACTTAGAAGTGCCGTACCACAGTCTGCAACGTCCATTCCGTAATTTGCTAAAATGTAAGCAATGGTTCCTCCACCACCTTTGTCTACTTTTCCTAATTCACCCATTTGCCAAATCACATCATTTTCATTGAAAACTCTTCTGATTTCTCCCATAAACTCTGCATTAGCATCATTACTACCACTTTTTCCCCTAGCACCAGTGTATTTTATTAAAGCAACTCCCTTCCCAATATAGGATGCATTTTTCTTATCATGGGTATCAGGAAAGTTAGGGTCATACCCTGCATTGACATCAGCAGACAGCACTTTAGAATTAGATAGGGCTCTTCTTACCTTTAATTCATTAGGCTCTATCTGGGTTAACTCAATAAGCTCTGCCACCATGTTTTCAAAGAATGCTGATTGCATTCCAGTACTTCCTTGACTTCCAACCTCTTCTTTATCGGCCATCAAAGCTACAGCGGTCCTTTGGGGATCTTTTACATTTAATATTGCCTGTAAGGAAGCATAGGCACATACCTTATCATCTTGTCCATAGGCTGTAATGAGACTTCGGTCTAATCCTACGTCTCTTGCACCGTAAGCTGGTACAGCTTCTAACTCAGTAGAAGCAAAGTCCTCTTCTACAATTCCATACTTTTCATAAAGGAGATTTAATATATTTAATTTAATGGTTTCTGAAAGATCTTCTTCTCCATAGGGAATACTGCCTACTACTAGATTTAATCCTTCTCCGCTGATTCCTTCTCCCAATTTCTTCTCCATCTGATCCTTAGCCAAATGGGGCAAAAGATCAGTAATATAAAAAACTGGATCTTCCTTATCTTCCCCTATTTTTATTTCTACTTTTTCACCGTCCTTCTTTACTACTACCCCATGTAAACTAAGGGGGATGGTAACCCATTGATATTTTTTGATTCCACCATAATAATGGGTTTTAAAAAATGCCATGCCTTCTTCCTCATATAAAGGATTGGGTTTTAAATCCAAACGAGGAGAATCAATATGGGAACCGACAATATTCATTCCATTGGTTAACTCCTCTTTTCCTAGGGTAAAAAGTACCACCGTTTTACCCTTATAGACACTATAAAACTTCTGCCCTGGCTTTACCTCTATTCGTTGCCTTATAGCTTCTTCTAATGGGATAAAGCCGTTCTTTTCTGCTAATCTTATAATTTCCTTTACACTTTCCCTTTCGGTTTTTCCCTGGTTTAAGAAATTTTTATATCTTTCAGAAAATTGAAATATCTGATCTTTTTGCTCCTTGTTTATCATTTTCCATCCATTTTCCCATTTTTTTATCAACTTTTTTTGTAACTCATTTTCCTTTTCCATAAAAACTCTCCTTCCTTTTTATATATTTAACTCTATCCTTTAATATTACCACAATTTTCTACTTTTATAAACAGATCCAGAATTTCTATTGGAAAATAAAAATTCTGGATCATGCCCTAACAATCTATCTATTTTCATGGATTTTTATGACTTTCCTTATTCCTATATTTCTATTTATCAACAATTTCTATAGCATCTAACTGAGCCCGAAAAGATTTCCTAAAATTCTCAAGATATTCCTTTCTTAATTCTTGCTGTTCCTTTTTTTCCTCTGGAGTCAAACCCTCTGCTTTGGATTTTCTTGCTAAAGCATTAATTCGATCTATTTTTTCCTTTGAAACCATTAGAATTGCTGCTCCCTTCTGTCTATCATACTTTTCTATTCATCCTATCCTTCAAGACTTAACACATATCCCTTTATCCATTCTTTTCCATTCCAAAATACACAAATTCCAATAAAAAAAGCTACCATAATTGCATAAAATGGAGTTCTAGACAATACATTAATCATTGGAATAGAATAGTAATATTGTATTATATCTAAAACTACTTCACAGCTTAAAAATGCATATAAGCCTACTGAAATAGAGCCCACAAAACGATATAAGGGACTTTGCTCTATACTACCTGTCTCTTATACACATCTCCGAGCCCACGAGACAGGCAGAAATCTC
>USMD01000125.1 GCA_900555725.1 uncultured Garciella sp.
GATGTGTATAAGAGACAGGTTATTGGGAATATTATATGTCCCCTATGTTTTTATAAAAAATATTATGAAAATTTATCTTTTAGTGCAATAGATTAATTTAGATTTTAAAAAAGATTATTGAAAAGCACAATTAAAAAGATGATGAAAGAAACCTATTGATCACGTTGACTGATCAGGGAGGTAAACTTAGGAAGCAAGCAGTTGAAATTCCCATGCAGATTGGAAAGTGTGTGAAACTAAAGTTGGAAGAAGTAGAGGAATTGTATAGACTGCTTTATAAAATGCTGAACAATATGGCATGGCAAGGAAATAATTTGGGAAAGATAAAAAGTATGTAAAATCTTTTATATCAATAATTATTCATTGAAAACAGTAAATAAAACTCATACAAGGAGGCAGATAGTATAATGAATGCTATTTTAAAGAGAAGAAGTATACGAAAGTATACAGATAAGGCAATTTCAAAAGAGGCAATAGAAAAAATTTTAAGGGCAGGTATGTCTGCACCTTCAGCAGGGAATGAACAGCCATGGCAGTTTATTGTTGTAGACGAGAAAGATATTTTAAAAGACATTACTAAAATACATCCTTATTCACAAATGCTTAAAGAGGCCAGTCATGCTATTGTAATATGCGGTGATATGAAATTGAAAAAATTTGGCGAAGATTTTTGGATACAGGATTGTTCCGCTGCAGCAGAAAATATGCTTATCATGGCACAGGCTTTGGAATTAGGTGCGGTATGGCTTGGAGTATATCCAGTAAAGGAAAGAGTTGAAGGGATTGGTAAACTGCTAGGCCTTCCTGAGCAGGTAGTACCCTTTTGTGTAATATCCTTGGGCTATCCTGGAGAAAAGAAAAATTCCGGTGATAGATATAATCCGGAAAGAGTACACTGGAACAAATGGTAGCAATAATATGGAAATACTTGTTTAGGTTTAAAGACGGTAGAATAAAGAACATTGCGGAAGAATGTACTGCTGCTGCCTGATGGAGCCGCTGGAAGGTGAAATTGTACAAAGTTTTTGGTAAATACTAAAGATAAATTAGGAGAAAAAGAAAGGAAGATTTTTATGGAACTATTAGAAGCAATAAAATCAAGGAGAAGTATAAGAAAGTTTAAACCAGATGCACTGCCAGATGAATATATCAAAGAATTAATCCAAGCGGGAAGATTAGCTCCTTCGGGAATCAATGTTCAGCCTACCCGATATATAGTAATTAAGAGTGAAGATGCAAGGACAAAATTAAAAGAATGTACTCCTCTACCCTTCGTAGCAGCAGCTCCTGTTGTAATTGCTTGCTGTATAGATATGCAATCTATAAACTCCACTAAAGCTAGGGTAAAGGAACTTAGGGAAGCTAAGGCATTTACAGGAACACCCCTTGATGATGAAAATATGGATTATAATAAGGAAGAACAAGATAAAATAAATATAAAGTCTTATTTAAGTTTAAATGCTGCCATAGCTATTGACCATATTACTCTTAGGGCTGTAGATTTAGGATTGGGAAGTTGTTGGGTGATGATGTTTGATAAAGAAAAGGTGAGAAATCTTTTAAACTTAGAAGAAAGATATGAGATTGTTGCATTACTTCCCATTGGTTATCCAGATCAGTCTCCTTCCCAAAGGCCAAGATTAGATTTAGAAAAATTAATTATAAAAGAAGTATAATGGATATAACGAATGGTTCTAGGATATGATATAAATGAAGATAGGTGTTTTGTCAGATACCCATATTCCTATTATTGAATCCTGGCTCCCCAACGGATAAAAGAAGGAACAAATACTATTTTTTTGGAATATTAGAAATTGATAAAGCCATTTTTCCGCGGATTATTTATTTTGATGGTGATGGTAATATAGTGTAGGGAAATAAAAGGGAACATCATATTGATGCTCCTTTTTGTTTTAAGATCTATTGAAGAAATTAGGTATTTCATACATAAAGTTTTGCTTTACTTCTATAATAAAAGCTGTAATGTTGTAATTTTTTACCTCCTTTTATCATAAATATATTATCCCTTATTCAATGTATCATATGATAAAATTTTCGTTAAAGTTATAATCCCAAAAGTTCCCTATATGGAGAAACAATTGGGATAAAAAAGGTTTTCGGCAAGATAACACCCAAATATCATCTTTTATTATTGAGAAAAAGATGATATTATTTATTAATGTTGAGTATTTTATTGGGCAATAATGTTTAAATTTTACATAAATAATTATTTAGAAAAAGAATATGGAGGTAATAATGATATGCTTTTTATTGAATTATTAAAGGCGGTATTTTTGGGGGTTGTGGAAGGAATTACTGAATGGTTGCCCATTAGTAGTACCGGCCATATGATTTTAGTTGAGGAATTTATCCAGTTAAATGCTTCAGAAGCATTTAAAGAAATGTTTTTTGTAGTCATTCAATTAGGAGCTATTTTAGCTGTGGTTCTCCTTTATTTTAATAAGTTAAATCCTTTTTCCCCTAGAAAGTCAAAAAGGCAAAAAAGAGAGACTATGAGCATTTGGTATAAAGTGATTGTAGGAGTACTTCCAGCAGGAATATTAGGAGTATTATTTGATGATTGGTTAGATGAACATTTTTATAATTATCAAACCGTTGCTATTACGTTGATTGTATATGGAATTCTTTTTATTATTATTGAAAATCGTAATAAACATAAGGGGGCAAGGGTAAAAAGCTTTAATGAGTTATCCTATATTACAGCCTTTGGGATTGGAATGTTTCAAGTACTATCTTTAATTCCTGGAACATCACGCTCGGGAGCAACTATCCTTGGGGCCATTATTCTTGGTACATCCCGCTATATTGCTGCAGAATACTCATTTTTCCTATCTATTCCAGTCATGTTTGGTGCCAGCGCATTAAAGCTATTTAAATTTGGTCTGAACTTTACCGGCATGGAAATAGCTATTTTGCTAACAGGGATGATTGTGGCTTTTGTGGTTTCTGTAATAGCTATCCAATTTCTATTGAGATATATTAAAAACAATGACTTTAAAGCTTTTGGTTGGTATCGTATTATTTTAGGAATCTTAGTCATTGGATACTTTGTTTTAGTGGGATAATAGGAATCATAATAAAATAAGTACTCGGTTAGGGTAGAGTTAGATGACTCTAGCCGATTTTTTTACTTTTTGTAACTATTGTCACATTTTAAGAAGTTGCTGTATGATAGCATATAGCAAAGAGAAGGGAGAGTTAAAATGGACGATAAATATTTTGATGTGAAAGATAGTTTATATGATATTACTGAAAAATATGAGGAAGCCATTGATTTATTGGTTTCTGTTGGATTTGATCATATGAAGGATGAAAATAGGAGAAAGACCTTTGGAAAATCTATTTCCTTAGAGGATGCTCTAAAGCTAAAAAAGATCAATTTAGATACCTTTGTTTCCCAATTAATAGAGAGAATTCAAAGGAACGGGGACGAGTCCCATTCATCCTCTAAAGAAAAGAATGCTGTAAAAATTCTTGGGGTACTACCTTGTCCTGTGAAAGTTCCTCTTACAGAGGCCTTTGAAAATTGGATAAGGAATCAAAACTTTGATTTTACTTTGGAGTATGAGCTAAAGGCTGCTTCAACAGGAGTAGATTGGCTAGAGGATGTCTTGAAAGAGCAATCAGAAGAAAAGCTTCCAGATATTTTTATTTCTGCTGGTTTTGATTTATTCTTTGATAAAAATCTATTGGGAAAATACAAAGAAAAAAATATTTTTGAAGATATTACAGGTTTGTCCCAGTATAATAAAGACTTTGACAATGATACCATAAGGTTAAAGGATCCTAATAACCAATATTCCATGATTGGGGTTGTACCAGCTGTTTTTCTAATAAACGAACAAGAGCTAAAGGGTAGAAAAAAGCCAACCAGTTGGGAAGAATTATTAAAGCCTGAATTTGAAGGCAGTGTAAGTTTGCCCATAGGAGATTTTGATTTATTTCATGCCATTTTATTGAATATTTATAAATTATATGGAGAAGAAGGAGTAAAAGGATTAGGAAAAATATTGCAAAGTGGAATGCATCCATCTCAGATGGTAAAATCCTACATTAAAAAATCCAATAAACCAGCAGTTACTATTATGCCTTATTTCTTTACCAAGATGGTTACACCAGCCACTCCTATGACTCCTGTATGGCCTAGGGAAGGAGCTATTATAAGCCCTATCTTTCTATTAAGTAAAGAAAGCAAAAAGGAAAGATTAAAACCCATTGTAGACTTTTTTGCTTCCAAACAAGTGGGGGAAATTTTGTCCCATAATGGAAAATTCCCAAGTGTTCATCCTAAAGTAGATAACGAAATTGAAAAGGAAAATAAATATATTTGGATTGGTTGGGATTATATAGAAAATAACGATATTGCAAACTTAATTAAAAAATGCGAAGAAATATTTAATAATGTTGTGAAGGGAGGAGAAAAGAGATGAATTTAGTGACAGTATCCGGTCCTCCTGCTTCTGGTAAGACCTCTGTCATATTAAAGACTATAAATGCTGTTAAAGAG
>USMD01000126.1 GCA_900555725.1 uncultured Garciella sp.
GAGATCTCCACGCGTAAGATCGTCGGCAGCGTCAGATGTGTATAAGAGACAGTCTATATCCTTCAATTGTTCTTTCGTTTTATAGACCCATTGATTATCCTGTAAAATAGCTCTTCCTACTCCTATCGCATCTGCTTTCCCGTCCTGAATAACATGGTGAGCAAATAGGCCTTCTTTAATTCCCCCTGTTGTAATTACAGGGATTCTTACCACTGACTTTATTCCCTCTGCTAAATGTACAAAAAATCCCTGTTGATTTGTAACCGGTCTTGAACCTGCCAGCCCCTGAGATACATCCAATACATCTACCCCAGCTTCTACCAATTTCACAGCTAAATATTTTGCATCATCAATTGTAAGACCATTTTCCATATTATCCGCTGCAGCAATTCGATAAAATATAACAAAATCTTCTCCTACTTCTTCCCGAATTCCTTTTACAACTTCTATTGGGAATTTAATACGATTTGCCCTAATTCCTCCATACTCATCAATTCTCGTATTAGTAATAGGAGATAAAAATTGATTCATTAAATACCCGTGACATCCATGAATTTCTACAAAATCAAATCCAGCCTTCTTTACCCTTGCAGCGGATTTTCTAAATTGCCTTTTTACGTTTTGAATATCGTCTGTACTCATTTCAGTAGGCATTTCTGTACTCTTTGGATGAATAATAGCAGAAGGTCCTATGATTTTATGTCCTGTTATAGATGAATCGGTTGCACTTCCTGCATGATTGATTTGTACTCCACAGGCTACCTTATTTTTATGAATCATACTTGCAATTTCACTTAATCCCTCTATACATTCATCTCTATCAATAGCTAATTGTCCATTGCTTTGTTTCCCTCGTATATCAATATAATGACTTTCTAAAATAATAGTCCCTACTCCAGTACTCGCCATTCTAGCATAATGGTCTTTAAGTTCTCTTGTTATTAATCCATCTTCCCTTGCTAAACCCATGGCCATAGGGGGCAAGACAATTCTATTTTTCAACTCTAGTCCCCTTATACTTATAGGTTCTAATAATTTTACCATTTTATATCCTCCTTAAGAAGACCCTATTCGATAGCCTAATGGCTTACTTTCTAGTATTATATTCATAAAATATCAACTTATCCTAAACTTTTGTAAAAATTTTTGCTGATAAATATCCAATATTATGAAATAATAACTATGGTTATACTATCATTTTTTTATAGGACAATCAATACTTTTATTTCATCGTTACAATTGTAACTCCCTCACCACCCTCATTATACATACCTAATCTATAGTCCTTCACGTGAACATGATTTTTTAGTAGCCCATGGATGCTTTTTCTTAAGGCTCCTGTACCTTTTCCATGGATAATGGTTACTACTTTTAAATTAGCTAAATAAGCATCGTCTAGATACTTATCTGTAAGACTCATAGCTTCTTCTGACAATTTCCCCCGCAGATCTATTTGAGGTGAAATAGCAATGGATTTATTTTTTGCAGATTGAAAGTTTCTTTTTGTCATTTTAAAAGCTTGTTTTTCTCGGATCTTTTTAAGATTGTCAATAGACACATTTACCTTTAAGATGCCAGCTTGTACCTGTACCTCATCCTTATCATCTGGCGGAGTAATAATATATCCCTTTTGGTTTAGAGTAGTAATCAATACTTCATCTCCTGGCTTTAAATCTGTAGGAGCTATATCTGATCCGCTAGAAATATTAGAATTAGATAAATCTTTTTCTAATACATCCTCAAAATCCCTTAGCTTTCTCCTGGACTCTTCTATTTGTCTATTGTGATCTATAGTAAATTGTTCTTTCTCTATTCTTTTTAAGTCTTCAATAATTTTTTGTACTTCTTTGTTTGCATCTTGAACAATTCTTAGGGCCTCTTCCCTTGCCTTCGATAAGATTTCATCCTTCTGACTCTTTAACTTAGCTTCTTTTTCTTCTACATTTTTTTGTATTCTTTCAATCTCTTCTCTGGCTTTTTTGGCATTCCATTCTTCCTCTTGTATTTGCTTCCTTTTATTTTCAATTTCAAGAAGTGCATCTTCAAAACGAATACTTTCCTTAGAAATATATTCTTTAGCAACATTGATTATTTTTTCGCTTAATCCTAAACGTTTAGATATTTCAAAGGCATTAGATTTTCCTGGTATTCCGATACGTAATATATAGGTAGGTTTTAGGGTTTCTACATCAAATTCTACCGAGGCATTTTCTATTCCCGAAGTTGTAAGAGCATATTCCTTCAATTCACTATAATGGGTAGTAGCAACAGTCCTTATGTTTCTTTTATACAGATCATCTAATATTGCCATGGCTAAGGCAGCCCCTTCGATAGGGTCAGTTCCAGCCCCTAGTTCATCAAATAAAACCAAAGAATTCTGACGTAAATTCTGTAAGATCTCTACAATATTTGTCATATGAGAAGAAAATGTACTAAGACTTTGTTCAATACTTTGTTCATCTCCAATATCAGCAAATATCTGTTGAAATATTGCCACTTCACTATCTTCCTTAACAGGTATATGAAATCCAGACTGGACCATTAAACATAAAAGCCCAATAGTTTTTAAGGTAACCGTTTTTCCTCCTGTATTAGGCCCAGTAATCACTAAAGTATTAAAATCTTTTCCTAAAAATATATCTGAAGCAACTACATTCTCCTCAGGTATTAAGGGATGTCTTGCCTGTTTAAAATAAATAATTCCTTTTTGATTAATCCTCGGCTCTCTACCCTTTATCCTTATACTATAATACCCTTTGGCAAATATCACATCTAGCTGTGTCAACCGTTCTAAATCCTTGTTTATAGTTTCATAATTATTTTCAATTACTTTAGTAAATTCTATTAATATTCTCTCGATTTCTTGTTTCTCATTATTTTTTAGAGTCTTTAAATCATTATTCATCTCTAGGATAGACATAGGTTCAATAAATAAAGTAGCTCCACTTGAAGATTGATCATGTATTAAACCTGGAACATTGCTTCGATATTCCTGTTTTATTGGAATTACATATCGATCTTGTCTAAGGGTTACAATAGGTTCTTGTAAATACTTTTGATAATGAGAAGAATGAATCATTTGATTTAATTTTTCTCGAATTGCATCGTTCTTTTGACGAATTTGTCTTCTGATTCGATATAGCTCTGGACTAGCTGTATCCAAAAGTTCTTCTTCACTGATGATCGCGTTAAAAATGCTCTTTGTCAATCCCGGTAGTTCTATAATTTGACGAATAATCTGGCTTATTATTGGATAAACGGCTTCTTGATTTCTCCCTTCTTTCATATAATCCTTAACCTGTTCACAAGTTTTTAATACTTGGGCTATTTTAAGTAATTCCCCAAGAGATAATAGGGAACCAATCTTTGCCTTTTTTAGAAATAGGCGAATATCATCAAATCCACCTAAGGGAATATTTCCTTTTTCAAATATAATTTTTATGGCTTCACTTGTCTCTTGTAACCCTTGTTGAATAGAATAAGTGTTAGTCATAGGCCTTATAGCTAATATTCTTTTCTTTCCTAAAGAAGAACTAGCATATTTAGAGACCATATGAATAATTTTAAAATACTCTAAAGCCTTTAGTGTTTTTTCGTTCATTGAAATATTCCATCTCCTATTATAACTATTATAAATTATAATACTCCCCTAAAATAATGTTCCTTGGTGAGTTCCTGCTTCCTTAATTTGAATAATATTTCGTTAGCATTTTCGAATGGTACAACCCTCCCTTCGATTTCTACAAAATATGGGGCAATATTACTGCTACACGCCTGAATAAAAAGAAAACTCCATTTGAACCTAAGAGCCACTTGATATTATATCCCTATTAATTATTTTTTACCTTTTTGGTTAAAATAACTCTTTTTAGTCAACTTTTCTTTATACTGATATTCATCTAATTCTTTCTTCATCTTTACAATTTCTATTTGATTGTCAAAAACTTCATTTTGTAAATCTGTAATAGTTTGTCGGGCAGCATCCAATTCAATCTTATTTTCTTTGATTCTATTTTTATAATTTTTCACCATTTCTTTATATTTTTCTAATTCCAAGTTTTCTTCTGTTAACTTTCTTTGAGCCTCTTTTAACTTTTCTAGATGGAATTTTACAGTATCCTTTGCAATTTCCAACTCTTTCCTTAAATCTGATAAATCTTCCCTCTCCACCAACTTATCTTCCAATTGAGTAATATTTTCTTGGGCCCTATATACTTGATCAGCCAAATTTAAAGAACATAAAATGGCAATCATACCTTTGTTCATAAAAGGACTTGACCTAGATAATTGTTCCATAATATTATCTACGTGTTTTGCGATTTTATTTATATATTCCTCCGAATAATTTCCTTTAATTGTATATTTATTTCCCTGAATGGTAATGGTTACTTTTTTATTTTCCTCCATGGTTTCGCTCCTTTAAAAGCACTTTATATAATGTATTCTCTAAATCCTATAGAACCTGTCTCTTATACACATCTCCGAGCCCACGAGACAGG
>USMD01000127.1 GCA_900555725.1 uncultured Garciella sp.
GCGTAAGATCGTCGGCAGCGTCAGATGTGTATAAGAGACAGTTGTAAAGCTATATATAAAGCAATTTTACCATGCTCAAAGGTAAGTCCTCCTTGTAAATATGCTATATAAGGTTCTTTTATAGGAGCATCTGCACTTAATTCGATAGAGGAGCCTTGAATGAAAGCACCTGCCGCCATAATAACAGGATCATGGTATCCTGGCATATCCCAAGGCTCAGGAGAAACAAATGAATCGACAGGAGCGGCCCCTTGAATTGCATTGCAAAAAGTAATCACATTTTCAGGAGTTCCTAGCTTAATTCCTTGAATAATATCACTTCTTTCATCATCGGGTTTAGGACATACTTCATATCCTAATTCTTCAAAAATTTTTGCTCCAAATGTTGCTACCTTTAGGGCCTCTGAGACTATGTGGGGTGCTAAGAATAATCCTTGAAAATAAAGGCGGTTAATTCCCAATGTGGCACCACCTTCTTTTCCTAATCCTGGTGCTGCTAAACGATTTGCTGCTAAATCTACTAAATCCTTTCGTCCTGCTACATAACCTCCAGTTGGAGCTAATCCTCCCCCTGGATTTTTGATTAAGGAACCTGCTATAATATCTACTCCAACTTCTGTAGGTTCCATATTTTCAATAAACTCCCCGTAGCAATTATCAACCATAATAATTAGACTAGGAAATTTACTCTTTATTATATCTACTATCTTTTTTATTTTGCTTATAGTAAAGGCTTTTCTCCAGCCATAACCAGTAGATCGTTGAATAAAGATTAGTTTTGTTTTTTCGGATATGGTTTTCATAACATTATTTATGTCAACTTCTCCATCATCTAGCAAATTAATTTGTTTATAGGTTACTTTATAATCCCTTAAAGAACCTTGTCCATTTTCGATATCATTAATCCCAATAACATTTTCCAATGTATCATAGGGTTTTCCTGTTATAGATAATATCTCATCGCCAGGCCTTAATATTCCAAACAAACAAAGAGATAAAGCATGGGTTCCAGAAATAATTTGAGGCCGAACCAAGGAATCTTCTGTCTTAAAAACATGAGAATAAATAGTTTCTATAGCTTCCCGTCCGATATCACCATATCCATATCCTGTTGATACAGAAAAATGTCTATCACTAAGACCTGATTTTTGCATTGCTTTTAATACTTTTAATTGATTAAATTCACTTACTTCGTCTATTTTGTAAAATTGATTTTTTAAATCTTTTTCTATTTTGATACAAAAATCTAAAATAGACTTTTGAATTTTATATTCATTCATTAAATAATCTTTTGTTTGTTGCAACAATTGTCATCACTCTTTCTATTCTTTAAAATCTTCTGCTCTAAGGTAAATAAGATCTTCTCTAGTTAAATAATGATTATTAGACAATCGCAAAGCTTGTTTTCTAATGGCCTTTTCTATTATATTCCTCACTTCTCTGGCATTCCCACACTTCTTCTCATCATCTTTTAATTGATTATGTAATAGAATATTGTATAACGTTCTTTTTCCATCAAGGGTTATTTCATATTGCCTGTTTTGTGCCATTTTTTCTGCAATTTTCATTAACTCCTCAATAGAATAATCGTGGAACTCAAGATGTATCGGGAATCTTGACCGCAAACCTGGATTGCTCATAAGAAAATATTCCATTTCTTTTTTGTATCCAGCCAAAATTAAAATGAACTCATTCTTATGATCTTCCATTGCTTTTACTAAAGTATCAATTGCTTCTTTTCCAAAATCCTTTTCTCCCCCTCTAGCTAAGGAATAGGCTTCATCAATAAATAATATCCCCCCTAAAGCCTCATTAATTTTGGCTTTTACTTTTTGAGCCGTTTGCCCAACAAATTCGCCAACCAAATCTGCTCTTTCTACTTCTACCACATGACCGGAATATAATATATCTAAACTACTGAATAGTTTACCTAGTATTCTTGCAACAGTAGTTTTCCCCGTCCCAGGATTTCCACTAAATATCATATGAAAAACCAGTGGTTCTGTAGATAAATTTTTTTCTTTTCTCTTTTGATCAATAATGACAAAAGCTTTTATTTCTTTTACTAATTCTTTCACATTATCTAATCCTATAAGAGAATCTAATTCCTGATATACCTTCTCTATTTCTTTTAAATCTATGGATTTAGAAGAAGTTTCACTATTATCTTGATTTATATTAGAGACTTTTTTTCCCTTTTTAGAAAATGACATTACTATTTTATTCAATGGATTCCTTATTACCATATAATCACCTTATAAACAGAGTTCTTGGCTTCAGATGGAGTTTTTACTTCAACTGAAGCTTAGAAATCGTTATCCAGGGACATATTTGCCGTTATCTCCCACTTTGATAGAAGTGGAAGTCTTACGGCAGATAGTCATCGGATAAATAAAATACCTGATATTCCTATATTATGTTAGAAAATAAAAAAAGTGATTATTTTTTTGATTTTTGGAAATATATCATGCAGTTTTCAATATCCATCTTATATCAATAATAAATCCAAATTAGAGTTAATCATTCTGCAATATTACTTATACTAGGAAATTCAATTGGTTTTATAGGTGAAATAGTAGAAATCCCATGTTTGTATATTAATTGTTGTTTATGATCGATAGTCTGTATTACTATGGTGTAATTATCAAATCCTTTTACAAGCCCTTTTAATTGATAACCATTTAGTAAATATATTGTTATCTGTATATGTTCCTTTCTTACATAATTCAAGAAAATATCTTGAAGATTCACATTATTTTTTACCAATTTATTCTCCTCCAATCAAATTTTTAATTTTCTTTAACAACTCTTCTAATAATAAATTTTTAGAAGAATATTTATCTACTTGGAACCAGTGTATTCTATTATCTCGTCTAAACCAAGTTAATTGTCTTTTAGCAAATCTTCTTGTATCCCTTTTAAGAATATAAATGGCTTCTTCTAACGTATATTGTCCTTCTAAGTATCCAATAATTTCCTTATAACCTAACCCTTGCATAGAGATAAAGCTTTTATTATATCCTTTGTCTAGAAGCCATTTCACTTCTTCAATTAATCCTTTTTTAATCATAACATCTACTCTTCTATTAATTCTTTCATATAGCAATTTTCTTTCCATAGTTAATCCTATCATGATAAAAGAAAAAGGTAAATTCTTATTTTTAGCTTCTTGTTTGTAATCTGACATAGTTTTTCCAGTCTCTTGATAGACCTCTAAAGCTCGCATTACTTTTTTGCGATTATTAGGATGTATATTTTTTGCTGAGTCAGGATCAACTTCTTTTAATAGATTATGAAGGTATATATTACCTTTCTCATCAGCAATTTTATTTAGTTTCTCACGATACTCCCAGTTTGAGACACTTTCTGTAAAATCCAAGGGATAAACCAATGAATTAATATAAAGACCAGTTCCTCCAACTACCATAGGAAATTTTTTCTTTGATAGAATAGTATCTATGTACTGAAATGCTTTCTTTTGAAATAATGCTACATTAAACTCTTGGTCTGGCTCTACCTCATCTATTAAATAATGAGGAATGCCCTGCATTTCTTCCTTTGGTGGTTTAGCAGTTCCAATATCCATATATTTATAAATTTGCATAGAATCTGCTGAGATGATTTCTCCATCTATTTTTTTTGCAATTTCAATAGCAATATCTGTTTTCCCTACAGCAGTTGGTCCAATAATAATGATTAAGGGTTTTTTCATTTTCTTCTCTCCTATTGCACTCTTTTAAACAGCTTTTCTAGTTCATATTGCGTTACTTTTACTATAGTGGGTCTTCCATGGGGACACGTATAAGGCTGCTTAGTATTTATTAAATCTTGAATCAATTGATGTATTTCTTTATCATCTAGGAAATCATGAGCTTTTATTGCGCTTTTACAAGCCATAGAAATAAGTTTTTGTTCCCTTTCATAAGAACCATTAATATCTTTTAGTTCCTCTAGATTATTTATAATTTCTAGTAAATAATTTTCATTTTGAGGTTGTCCTAATATTAATGGAACAGAATTTACAATAATGGTATTTACTCCAGAGTCCTTAATTTCAAATCCTAATTTTTTTAGCATAGGCAAAAACTCTAAAATTAATTGATATTCTTGATAGGATACATCTATAAAAATTGGTGTAAGTATCCTTTGGGAAATTACTTGATCTTTATCATACTGATCTTTAAGACGATTAAAAGCAATTCTTTCATGGGCAGCGTGTTGATCAATAAATAATAATCCTTGGGATGTTTCTATAATAATATATGTTGAAAATACCTGACCTATTATCTTGCCATATTTAAGTTCTTCTAAAAGCTCATATTGGATACTGGATATCATTCTTTCCTTTGAAGATAATTGCTTCAATTGATCCTCTTTTAATTTTTGCAACGGGACTTGTAATGTAGAAAGCTTATCATTTTTATTGCTTTTTTGCTTAGTTTGATCAGTTTGATCAGTTGTTTTTCTGTCTCTTATACACATCTGACGCTGCCGACGA
>USMD01000128.1 GCA_900555725.1 uncultured Garciella sp.
ATTTCTGCCTGTCTCGTGGGCTCGGAGATGTGTATAAGAGACAGCATTTATACATAGTATTTCATTAGCATAACGGCAACGAGTAAAAATATATAAAAATTATTTCCTTTTCCTCTATTATTGATTTAATATTTTTGCTTGCGCTGCTGCAAGCCGAGCAATAGGAACCCTATAAGGGGAACAGGAAACATAGTCTAACTCTACCCTATGGAAAAATTGAATAGAAGATGGATCTCCTCCATGTTCCCCACAGACACCAATTTTTAGATTTGGTTTTTCTTTTCTACCTAATTTTACTCCTAATTCTACCAATTTTCCAACTCCTATTTGATCTATACTAGCAAAAGGATCATGAGTTAAGATTTCTTTTTCCTCATATTCCTTTAAGAATTTACCTGCATCATCCCTAGAAAATCCATAGGTCATCTGTGTTAAATCATTTGTTCCAAAGGAGAAGAAATCTGCTTCCCTTGCAATTTCATCAGCAGTTAAAGCTGCTCTAGGTACTTCTATCATAGTTCCCACTAGATATTCTAATTCTATTTTTTCTTTTTGCAATAATTCATCAATAGTATTTATAATCACTTCTTTAACACATTCTAATTCCTTTACAGAACCTACTAGAGGTATCATAATTTCAGGTCTTATTTCCCATCCCTTTTCCTTTGATACTTCAATTGCAGCTTCTATAATGGCTTTAGTCTGCATTATTGCAATTTCAGGATAGGTTACGGCAAGTCTACATCCTCTATGCCCTAGCATTGGATTAAACTCCCTCAAGGACTCAATAGTATCCTCTAATTCCCTAAAGGATATCTCCATGCTTTTAGCCAATTCCTTAATTTCGTCTTCTTGGTTAGGTAAAAACTCATGTAGGGGAGGATCTAAGAGTCTTATCGTAACTGGTCTTTCTCCCATTACTTCATAAATTTCTTTAAAGTCTTCTTTTTGCATCGGTAATAACTGTCCTAAATACTTTTTCCTTTGTTCCTTGGTCTTAGATAAGATCATTTTTCTTACTTCTGGGATTCTTTCTTCATGAAAGAACATATGCTCTGTTCTACATAATCCTATCCCTTCTGCTCCAAATTTTATAGCTGCCATTGCATCCTTAGGATTATCTGCATTGGTTCTTATCTTAAGCCTTCTTATATCATCTGCCCATTGCATAATTTCTTCAAAACGTCCTGAAATAGAGGGTTCTGCAGTGGGAATTTCTCCTAGATAAACCATTCCTGTACTTCCATCTAAGGAAATATATTCTCCTTCTTGATAAGTTTTTCCATTCGCTATAAACTCTCTTTTTTCTTCACTTACCCTTATGGTAGAAGTTCCTGCTACACAGCATTTTCCCATTCCCCTTGCTACTACGGCAGCATGAGAAGTCATTCCACCTCTAGCAGTCAAAATTCCTTGAGCAGCATACATTCCTTCAATATCCTCTGGAGAGGTTTCTTGTCTTACTAAAATTACTTTTTCTCCCTTATTTGCAAATTCTGTTGCCCTTTCCGCTGAAAAGTAAACCTTTCCAGTGGCTGCTCCTGGAGAAGCTGGTAATCCCTTTGCTAGTACCTTGACCTGTTTTAGGGCTTCATCATCAAAGGTAGGATGTAATAGTTGATCTAATTGTTTTGGATCAATCCGCAGTAATGCCTCCTCCTTGGTAATCAATCCTTCGTGGACCAAGTCTGAAGCAACCCGTATAGCAGCTAGTGCTGTCCTTTTTCCTGTACGGGTTTGTAATAAATACAACTTTAATTGTTCTATGGTAAACTCGATATCTTGCATATCTCTATAATGCTTTTCTAAGATTTCAGTAATTTTAACAAATTGATCATAGAGATCTGGAGAAATTTCCTTTAATTGATCAATGGATTTAGGGGTTCGAATCCCTGCTACAACGTCTTCTCCTTGAGCGTTCATTAAAAATTCTCCAAAAAGTTTATTCTCTCCTGTAGAAGGATTTCGGGTAAAGGCTACCCCTGTACCACAATCATTTCCCATATTTCCAAAGACCATGGATTGTATGTTAACAGCCGTTCCAATATGGTTAGGAATTTCATTATACTTTCGATAAGTAATTGCCCTTGGATTATTCCAGGATGAAAATACGGCTTCTACTGCCATTAACAATTGTTTTCTAGGTTCTTTGGGAAAATCTTCTCCTATTTCTTTTTTCACTACTTCTTTAAACTGTTTTACCAACTCTTTTAGATGTTCTGCTGTCAGCTGAGTATCTTCCTGAAAGCCATTGTTTTCCTTCATTGCCTCTAACAAATTTTCAAATTTATAACTTTCAATTTTTAATACCACATCCCCAAACATCTGAATAAATCTTCTATAGCTATCATAGGCAAATCTTTCATTTTGAGTTCTTTGGGCCAAACCTAATACGGTTTCATCATTTAGCCCTAAATTTAATATAGTATCCATCATACCAGGCATTGAAATTTTAGCCCCTGAACGAACAGAAACCAGCAGTGGATTTTTTTTATCTCCAAAAACCTTTCCTGCTTTTTCTTCTAATTTTTCTAAATAAGTATAAATTTCTTCCACTACTTCTTGAGAAAGCTTCTCCCCTGTTTCATAAAAAAAATTACATGCTTGTGTAGTAATAGTAAATCCTGGAGGAACCGGTAGCCCTATGCTAGTCATTTCTGCTAAATTGGCTCCTTTTCCTCCTAATAAATCTTTCATTTGTGCATTTCCCTCTGAAAACATGTAAACATATTTTTTTGACATCTTAATGCCCCCCTTTTATTATTTCAAATATGATTGCAGCTGTTTCTTCTACAGCTCTGCTTGACACATTAATAACTGGACATCCCACCTTTTTCATAATTTTCTCTGCATATTCTAGTTCTGAAAGTATTCTATCTATATTGGCATAATTAGCACTAGAATCTAATCCTAATGCTTTTAATCTTTCTTGCCGAATCGTATTTAAAGCACTAGGTTCTGTAGTTAATCCTATAATTTTCTTAGGAGAAATTTCAAAAATCTCTTTAGGTGGCTCCACCTCAGGTACAATGGGCATATTGGCTACCTTTAAATTTCTATGGGCAAGATACATACTTAAGGGAGTCTTTGAGGTTCTTGAAACACCTAGCAATACAACATCTGCCTTCTTCACTCCCCTAGGATCCTTACCATCATCATATTTTACTGCAAACTCTATGGCCTCTATTTTTTTAAAATAATCCTCATCTAATTGTCGATTTAATCCAGCTTTCCCTTTTGGAAGTTTGTGAGTTACTTCTTGAATTGCATGAAGTAATGGTCCCATAATATCTACTGCTGGAATATTACGTTGACTAGCATTTTCAATAAGATACTCCTTGAGTTTTGAATTTACAATGGTAAATGCTATTACACACTTTTCTTGGGTAGCTTCCTCTATCATTTCATCAATCTGTTCTTTATCTACGATAAAGGGAAATTTTTTAATCTCTCTGGTATTAGAATTAAATTGAACTGCAGCAGCCTTTGCTACTAATTCTGCTGTATCTCCTAAGGAATCTGATACAACAAATATTTTAGTAGATACTTGATCTTTCATAAATTACCCCCCTTATTCCTTTCCAATTTCTACAAATACTTTTGTAATGTTTGTTTTGGAAATTCTACCTGTAATTTTATACTGTTCTTCTCCATTCTCATCCTTTACTAGTTCTACTACAGGTACAGAATCAATTTCATGCTTCATAATCTCTACTGCAGCATCATAAATGGAGTCTTCACCATATACAAATACGATATTAGGCATTCGCGTCATGATCATCCCCACTGGTATCTTGTGAATATCTTGATTTCCAACAACAATTTTTAAAAGATCTTTTCTAGAAACTACTCCCGATAAATATTTATCTCTATTTTGTACAAATAAGGTCCCTACATCTTCCAAAAAAAGTGTTACGATAGCATCATAAATTGTCGTTTCCTCTGATACAATAACAGGAAAGGATTTTACATCCTCTACTTTTATCTTATGTATATAATCTCCTATAAATGTTTGAATGGAATTTCCAGAATAGAAATAACCAACCTTTGGCCTAGCATCTAATATTCCTACCATGGTCAATAGCGCTAAATCTGCCCTTAAGGTTGCTCTAGTTAAATGAAGATTTTCAGCAATTTGTTCACTAGTTATAGGCTGATTTTTCTTTACCATTTGAACAATTTTCTTTTGACGTTCAGAAAATTCTATAGTACTCACCCCTTTCCCATATTCATGTAAATTATACAATATATATGTTATACTATTTAAGAGATATTATACTATATAATATATACTATTCATAATTATTTTGCAAAT
>USMD01000129.1 GCA_900555725.1 uncultured Garciella sp.
TAAGATCGTCGGCAGCGTCAGATGTGTATAAGAGACAGATATTGTATACTATCTTCCTTATAAAGCAAAGTGCTATCCTTGTTTTAAAAACAATTGTAATTATTTCAAAAACAAATTTTCATAAATTCTTTAAAAATCTATTGACGAATTATAAAAATGATGGTAGAGTCTTTAGTAATATAACAACAATCCACATAGATAATGTAAAAATGACGATGAAGGAAAGTTTTGTTGTGGGATGATTCAAAGAGAGCTAGTGGCTGGTGTGAACTGGTAGATCCCACTTCAAAATAGCGTTCTGGAGTTGTTAGACTGAAACCAAGTAGGTCTAGACGGTAGAATCCGTTATCGTTTTAGGTAATATTGCAATATTACCTACTAAGGTCATTATTGTGAGATAATGATAAATTAGGGTGGCAACACGGATGTAAAGCCTTTCGTCCCAATTCAATGGGAGAAAAGGTTTTTTTATTTATTATTTTAAAAGGGAGGAATGATTATGTTTCATGAATATCAACATTTAAGAATACCAGGGCCAACACCTGTGTCCCCTGAGGTACAAAGAGCAATGGATCATACCATTTTAGGACACCGTAGTGAAGCCTTTTCCAAAATTTTCACAGAAACCTGTGAAAAAGCTAAATATGTGTTTCAAACTAAGGAAGATGTCTTCATTGTCGCCTCCACTGGAACAGGAGCTTTAGAAATGGCTGTTGCCAATGTGGTAGAACCTAATGATAAAGTTCTTGTGATAGTAACAGGAGTATTTGGAGAAAGATTTGCAAAAATTGCAAAGGCTTATGGAGCCAATGTAATGACTTTAAAATTTCATGCTGGAACAGCTGCAAATCCTAAAGCTGTAAAAGATGTATTGGATGAAAATCCTGATATTAAAGCAGTTTTTGTAACTCATTGTGAAACCTCTACCGCTGTATTAAATCCTATAGAAAAAATAGGGGAAGTGGTAAAAGACACCAACGCCCTTCTTATTATAGATAGTGTTTCCGCTTTGGTAGGTATGGAATTAAAAATGGATGATTGGAATATAGATATTGCGGTAACCGCTTCCCATAAAGCCCTAGGGTTACCCCCAGGATTGGCTTTAATCTGTGTTAGCCAAAAGGCATGGAGGATCATTGAAAAACACCAAGGGCCAAAATTCTATTTTGATTTATTAACCTATAGAAAAAAATTAAAGGATCATACCACCCCATATACTGGACCTGTATCCCTAGTATTTGGACTTTCTAAATCTCTTGATTTAATTCAAGAAGAAGGATTAGAAAATGGATTTAGGAGACATAAACTGATACGAGATATGCTAAGGGCAGCAGTAAGGGCCTTAAACTTAAAATTATTCGTGCAAGAAGAAGAAGCTTCTTCCTGTACCGTAACCTCCATTAGGGGCAGTGACCAACTAGATGTAGAGCAATTAAGAAAGGTGCTAAAGGAGAATTATAAAGTAGAAGTAGCAGGAGGACAACAAGACCTAAAGGGAAAAATCTTTAGAATTGGACATTTAGGGTATGTCCATCCTTTAGATATTCTAACAACCATCACCGCTTTAGAAATGGCATTAAAACAAGTAGGATATCCTATGGAATTAGGTTCTGGAATCAAGGCCGCAGAGGAGGTTTGGTGCAATGATAAAAATATTGGTTAGCGATCCCATCTCTGAACTTGGATTAAAAAGTTTATTAGATACTGAAAATATACAGGTAGATATCAAAACCGATCTAAAACCAGAAGAATTAAAATCTATAATTGGAGATTATCAAGGTTTACTGATACGAAGCCAAACAAAGGTAACAAAGGAAATCATAAAGGCCGCTAAAGATCTATTGGTCATTGGTCGGGCTGGAGTAGGGGTTGACAATATTGATATTAAATCTGCTACTGAACATGGAATTGCGGTAATCAATGCTCCCGATGGCAATACCATCTCTGCCTGTGAGCATACCTTAGCAATGATTCTATCTATGTCTAGATGGATTCCCCAAGCCCATAATGATTTAACAAATAAACAATGGAATCGTAAAAAATATATAGGGGTAGAATTAAACAACAAGGTGCTAGGAATTATTGGCCTAGGACGTATTGGCTTAGAAGTAGCAAAAAGAGCAAAAGCCTTCAATATGACCATCATTGGCTTTGACCCCTTTACTACTGATGAACAAGCAAAAAAAAATGGAGTACAATTAAAACCATTAGAAGAAGTTTTAAAGGAGGCAGATTTTCTTACGGTGCATACTCCCCTTACCAGAGATACCAAATATATGATTGATGATAAGCACTTTGGTCTTATGAAAAAAGGAATCCGTATTGTAAACTGTGCCCGGGGAGGCATTATTCGTGAAGATGCCCTTGTTAAAGCATTAAATGAAGGAATTGTAGAAACTGCTGCTATAGATGTATTTGAAAATGAGCCCCCTTTGGATAGTCCCCTTTTAGCCCATCCTAAGGTCATTACCACTCCTCATTTAGGTGCTTCTACTAAGGAAGCTCAGTTAAATGTTGCAATTGATGTAGCCAAAGAAGTTTACAATTATTTAACAGGAATGCCCTATAAAAATGCCATTAATATGCCATCCTTACCCCCAAATATTTTAAATCATCTAAAACCCTATATTCCTTTGGCTGAAAAATTAGGGACCTTTATTTCCACTGTTGTTATAGGCGCCATTCAAAAGGTAGAAATTATCTATTCTGGAGATATTGCAGAACAGGAAATTGACTATTTAACCCGTAATATTTTAAAAGGGATTTTAAGACAGCATATGGGTATTACCGAAGTAAATGATGTTAATGCTGACCTTATGGCAAAGAGGAGAAATATCGAGGTAGTAGACATTCGCTCTAATAAAACTCATGGTTTCACCAATCTAATTACTGTAAAACTCACAACTACTATAGAAGAAAAATCTATCTCTGGTACCCTATTAAATGGATACGGTCCACGATTTGTCAATTTCAATGGCTCTACCATTGATGTGATTCCGGAAGGACGGCTAATTATTACAGAACACATTGACAAACCTGGGATGATCGGAAAATTCGGAACAATCCTCGGAAATGCCCAGATCAATATTGGTACTATGCAGGTAGGTAGGAATAAAGCTGGCGGAACTGCCATCGGAATCTTTGGGGTAGATAAAGAGGTAGATGATGATATTTTAGATGATCTTATTCAGGTAAAGAATGTCAATAAAACTTATTATGTAGAATTATAAAAAAAGGGGCACTAAATCGTCTAACGTAAAACATCTATCCCTCAAAATGAGGAAACTTAAAAGAATCTATAAAGTAAGGAGGCATTAGATGCTCACCGACTATCATGTGCATTTAGAGACTGGTCCCTACACCTTAGAATGGTTAAAAAAGTATTGGAAAGTAGCCCAAGAACGGGGCATTACCAATCTTGGATTTTCAGAACATGGCTATCGTTTTAAACAATTCAAGGAAATATTATATAATCCTTGGATTGAAAGGCGGCAGACAGAGGATGTAAAAGAATATGTAAATTTAGTATTAAAAGCTAAAAAACAGGGATTACCCGTGAAACTAGGAGTGGAATTAGACTTTGTACCAGGAAAAGAAAAGAAAATAGAAAACTTTATACAGTCCTATCCATGGGATTATGTAATAGGTTCTATTCATTGGATAGAAGATTGGGGATTTGATTTACCTGAGATGAAAGAAAAATGGGATCATGAAAAAGTCATTGATATTTATCATAGATACTTTTCAATTATGAAGCAATTACTAACCTCTCATTTATTCGATATAATAGGACATTTAGATGTAGTTAAAGTATTTGGCTATAAGCCTGGCCAAAAGGATTACGATATCCTACTTTCCTTCTATGATCAAATCATAGAACCTATAAAAAAAAGCGGAGCAGTTGTAGAAATGAGTACCGCTGGTCTAAGAAAACCTGTGAGAGAATTATATCCTTCTGAGGAACTAATGGAGCGGTTAACAGCTAACAATATTCCTATGATGATCAATTCCGATGCCCATAGACCTGAAGATGTAGGGGCAGAGTATGATAAAGGGATTGCTTATTTAAAAAAATATGGGATCGATCATATTTCTATCTTTAATCAAAGAAAAAAGTCTATGGTTCTATTGGGTTAATTCTCATCATAAACAGAGTTCTTGGCTTCAGATGGAGTTTTTACTCCAACTGAAGCTACCTAACAGAATTCTTAGTATCAGTATTTTCGATACTTAGAATTCGTTGTCCTTTAGGGGAAATCGTTATCCAGGGACATAGCTGCC
>USMD01000130.1 GCA_900555725.1 uncultured Garciella sp.
AATATTTCTCCATGAATTCTTCACATTTTTTTGTTAAGATGCTAAGATAAAATAAATATTAATAACTAATAATAAGAGATAATATAATATTCAAAATATGTATTCTAGAAATATAAAATGATCAAAAGGAGGAGATTCATTCAATGAGTTGTTGTGTTGAAAATCAATCTAAGAGTAATAATAACATTGGTTCTAAAATTAGTAAATTTATTTCTAAACTACCAATGATTTTTGGTGTTTTAATATTATTGAAATTAGTTTAATATTATATTTTTTAAAAAATGAAGTTTGCGAATAGCATGAACTACTATGAAAGTGAAATTAATGTCAGATAGGGGAGGATTCAACTATGAAAAAAGTGCTTGTTTTCATAATTGTTATAGTTGGAATATTACTATTACTAGCAATGGGTACAATAGGAACTTATAATGAGTTGGTACAAATGGATGAAAATGTAGACGCCCAATGGGCACAGATAGAAAATCAGTTAAAAAGGAGATCAGATTTGATCCCTAATCTTGTGAATACGGTAAAAGGGTTTGCGTCTCAAGAGAAAGAAGTTTTGATAGGGGTTACAGAAGCCAGAAGTAAATTAGAAACTGCTGCTACTCCGGAGCAAGCAGCCCAAGCAAATGCAGAACTTTCAAGTGCCCTTAGCAGATTAAATGTTGTAGTAGAAAGATATCCTGAATTAAAGTCTAATGAAAACTTTATTCGACTACAGGATGAGCTAGCAGGTACGGAAAACAGAATTGCAGTGGCAAGGAGAGACTATAATGAAAGTGCCAAGCTCTTTAATAGCCAAATTAGAAAATTCCCAACTAATATTTTGGCATCCATGTTTGGATTTGAGCAAAAGGAATATTTCCAAGTAAATGAAGAAGATCAGAAAGTTCCTGAAGTAAACTTTGAATAGGATGATCTAAATGAATAGAATAAAAAAACGTATCAGTAAACTTATTCTTCTTATTTTAGGAATATGTTTGCTTTTATCGCCTACATTCGCCTTTGCTCAAACAGATACTGAATTACCTAATCCAAGCAAGGAATTTTATGTATATGATGAGGCAAATATGATAACTCAAAATACCTCTGATCATATCATTCGTACCAATGAGCAGCTTTATGAAGAAACAGGGACTCAGATTGTAGTAGCCGTTGTAAATACAATAGGGGAAAGAAGTATCGAAGAATATGCCAATCAATTATACAGAAAGTGGAAAATTGGAAGTGCCAAAGAAAATAACGGAGTATTGTTTTTAATAGCTTTGGATCAGAAACAAATGCGATTAGAAGTAGGATATGGATTAGAAGGAGCACTTCCAGATGGTAAAGTCGGGCAAATAAGGGATGACTATATCATCCCTTCATTTCAGCAAGGAAAGTATAATGAAGGAATCCTTGAAGGTTTTAATGAAATTGTCTCATTAGTGGGGCAAGAATATGAGCAACAATCTTTAGACAATTCTCAAAGTGGGCAAGAAATGCCTACAGATGAGAAATCAAATTGGTCAGAACTCATAAAAAAGGGATTAATAATCTTAGGAATTCTTCTATTTCTAGTGATAGATTTTACCTTTTTCGGAGGAATGCTTACTTATGCCATTCTTCGCATGGTGACAAGGGGTGGATTTCGAGGAAATGATAATAATAAAGGTGGAGGAGGCTCTTCAGGTGGAGGAGGAGCCAGTGGAAACTGGTAATAAAGAAGAGAAAATAGTGATTATTATAAAAGCTTGTATTCAATTTAGAATTTCTTAATCTTCACAACTTCTTCATAATGATTAGATAAAATAGAACCATAGACTGATGTAGTTAAAATTGTGGAAGGATGATTGATATCAATTGGAGAAAGTGTCCTTACTGTGAATAAAATTTTAAACAATTAAAAAATCATTGAGGAGGAACAAGAATGAAAAAATGGTTCGAAAATTTCATAAAAAATATCGAAAAGGCGAATAAACAAAACTTTGGAAATGGAAGAATGGATTGCTGTGACTTAAATCGAAAAAGTAATAAACCTAAAGACGATATCAATAAAGCATAGTTTCTTGGTCTAAGGTTGTTTTCAAGTAAGAAAAAGTTTATGCATGAAGAGGAGTATCAAAGAATGAAAAATAATCTTAAATAGATATCAAGGAAAACCTTCTTCTTAGGGGGTTTTTCTTTGTTTCTTAGGAGAAGATAAAAAGAGGTTTAAAAATAACACAAACGAAAATGGAAAAGGAACAAAGATCATTATTGAATTTCTAAGGGAACATAGCCGATAAGGGGCATTAAAATATTCTTTTTTGCATAAAATAATCAGCAAATATTAGTTTAAGCAGTGTAATTTGGAGGGTAAATGATGACAAAAAAACAAATGGTAAAAAAAGTATTTCCTGGAGGAAATACAACAAAAGGTTTTTATTCTTACTTTCATTATATTATAGAAGAGGATGCCAACAGATTTTTTATATTAAAGGGTGGCCCAGGTGTTGGAAAGTCTTCCTTCATGAAGGAAATAGGCAGGAAAATGGTAGAAAAAGGTTACTCTATAGAGGAACATTATTGTTCTTCTGCAAACGGTGCCTTAGACGGCGTTGTAATACCAGATTTAAAAGTAGCCATTATTGATGGTACAGCTCCCCATATGGTAGATCCGAAAAATCCTGGAGCTGTAGATGAAATTTTAAACCTAGGGGAATATTGGAAACAAGAAAATATGGAGCAACATAAAGAAGAAATCATAGCTGTGAATAAGGAAACGGGGAAAACCTTTGCCCGTACCTATAAGTACTTAAAGGCTTTGGATGCAATTATTGAAGATATTACTGTAATTTATCAGGAAGGAATGGATTTACATAAGTATTATCAAGTACAGGAAAGTCTACTAAATGAAGTATTCCAAAATAAATCCTTCCAGAGAAAGGTAGGGAAGGAAAGACATTTATTTGGTAGTTCCATTACCCCTGAGGGAGTGGTGGATTATTTAGAGACCGTGGTTGGGCCTATGGAAACTATCTATTATATAAAGGGTAATTGGGGAACAGGATGGTCTGAACTATTAAAAGAAGTTGTCAAGAAATCCATAGTACTTGGATATGATGTAGAAATCTATCATACTCCCTTTGCCCCTGAAATGATTGAGGATATTGTTATTTCAGAGTTAAACCTAGCCTTTACCACCAATGACAAATTTGCAGACCAGTGCACCCATAAGATTGATCTAGATGAATTAATAAATGAAGATATTTTAAAGAAATACCAAGCAGCATTAGAGTTTGATAAAAAAATGTATCAGCAATTATTAGAAAAAGCTATTTATTATATCAACAAGGCAAAATTAACCCATGATCAATTAGAAAACTTTTATATTGAAAATATGGACTTTGATCGGATTAATGAAAAAAGAGCCGAAACTATAGAGAGAATATTAAAATATGAGAAATCGAATTTTTCCTAGATAAAGAATAGTTATAGATTATAGATAGTGAGTCAAACATCCCCTCAAATTTAAATGTTTGACTTCACTATTTTTATTTTTCTATTTTCTCAAGTTTCGTAACATTTCTAGTTTTTTACGGTATTCTTCAGGTATTTTTTCATATTGCACTTCTTTCACTTTTTGTTTATTTATTTCTTTCTGTTCAGAGGAGTATATCTTTAATGAATTGGAAGACTTTTCATCTATTTTGTTATTATCAGCAGGGGGTGATTTCAAAAGATCTAGTATGTTCATAACATTAGAGGATTTTTTGCTTTCTTGTTCATTTCGAGAAGAGTTGATATTTGTTTCGGTAGATTCCATAAGAGCGTTTACAATATCTATTGTTTCTGACATACTTTTTAATTGGTTGACTGTTTTTCTTTGTTCTTCATTCATAAATGGTTGAAAAGCATCGATTAAGATATTTATTTTTTGTTCATCGTCGTTCATATTATTTAATGCTTTAAAGGCTTTTTGTAGATTAATTATGCTTTCATTTATTTTATTTATATCATTAAAGATTTGGTATAATCGAAGGTAATAATCTTCGTGAATAAAAGGCTTTAAATCAGATAACAGGTTTGTCGGATCTTTGGATTGATTGATAGACCAATTATTGTTCATAGAATGAGCTTGAAAGCTTGAAATACCCCGTAAGTCTTGGATGAAATCTTTCCATTTTTCAAATAGATTCATAATATATTGATTTTTTTCATTCATATAGGGTTTTAAGGTATTTACCATAAGATAAATATCCTGTGGTTTTTCTATATTTAAAATGAGTTT
>USMD01000131.1 GCA_900555725.1 uncultured Garciella sp.
CACGCGTAAGATCGTCGGCAGCGTCAGATGTGTATAAGAGACAGACCATATACTGCATATGACTATCCTATTACATTCTAGCTATAGATGATTGCGTTTGAAAAAATCAATGATGCAATTCCCTTAAAGATTAAGATTATTTTATAATAAATCATTTAATCTCCTTTTTATTCTATTTCCTCTGCTCTTTTTACAATAAGATCTAACAATAAAGGATCTGTTCCAATAGGTTGTCCCATTCGAAAGATCATATTTTTATATTTTTTAGATAGTCCATCAATAATCTCAGGAATATCCTCTTTAATATGCATTCCCTCATAGAGAAAATAAGGGACAATTAAAATTTCCTCTATTCCCCTTTCCGCCATTTTTTCTACAGCTGTAGGTATATTAGGTTTAGAAAGTTCCATACTTGCCCCTTCTACCACTTTGTAAGAAACCCTTTTTCTCACCATATCCACTATTTTTTCAAAAGTCCTTTGGGCATCTAAAGATCTACTACCATGTCCTACAATCAACAATCCCTTTTCCACTGTGTTTTTCCTCCTCTATAATTACATTTATTGTTTCAGCAATAGTATGAAACACCCTTTGATAATCCATAGGTGGCCTTTGAATCATTAAAACCTTAATTCCTAATTCTAAAGCTCCTTGTATTTTTTCTAAAGTTCCCCCTACCTCTCCGCTTTCTTTGGTTACCATATACTGAATATTATATTGCCTATACAGAGCTTGATTGAATTGCTTTTGAAAGGGACCTTGCATTCCTATAATGTGTCCAGCATCCATTCCCAATTTGCTACATTTTTCAATCACCTCTGGAATAGGAAGTACTCTAGCATATAACCTCTTTCTTTCAATCTTCTCTACAAAAGATTCTAAATTTTTACTCCCTGTAGTCAGCATAATATTGCCCTGGGTATTTTTTAAAAATGCTGCTGCCTCCTTTGCATTCTTTACTTCTTTTACATTTTTATATTGGATAGATTCCCTTTCAAAACGCACATAAGGAATTTTTCTAATTTTAGAAATCTCCATAGCTAGTTTGGATATTTCGGTGGCATAGGGATGGGTTGCATCTAAAATCATTGTGATTTTTTCCCTATCAATAAGAGCATAAAAGCTAGATTCATTTAATTTGCTACAATAAACTTTGATTTTCTCAATCTGTTCCAATAATTTTCTTCCATAGAGAGTGGTCACCGTTCCTACTACTGGATATCCCTCTTGTAAAAGTCTTTCGGCAATTTCTCTACTATCCTTTGTCCCACCTAGTAATAATATCAAAGTTTATACCCCCTAGGGGTGACCATTTTCCCATTGAGAACTTTTGTATTAGAATTTCCAATGACTACTACAGTAAACATATCAATTGGATAGTTTAACATTTCTTCTAGATTAGTAATAAAGGCCTCTTCCTTCTCCCTTTTAGCATTTTTTACAATACCCACAGGTGTTTTGGAAGATCGAAACTTCAAGATGATTTCCCGGGCAATTTTTATATGTTTCACCCGTTTCTTACTTTTTGGATTGTATAAACATAGGACAAAATCTCCCTGAGCAGCTAACTCTATTCTTTTTTGTATTAATTTCCAATCGGTTAGTAAATCACTTAAACTAATGATTGCAAAATCATGCATAAGGGGAGCTCCTAAAACTGCTGCAGCTGCAGAAGCTGCTGTAATCCCAGGAATAATCTCTATTTTGATATTCATTGCTTCCTTTTGGGCAATTTCATAGATGATGCCAGCCATTCCATATACCCCAGCATCTCCACTGCTAACAATCGCAACTCTTTCTCCCTTTACTGCTAATTCTAAGGCCTTTTTGCATCGATCCATTTCTCCCTTCATGGGAGACTCCATTAATTTCTTTTCACCAACTATATCTTTAATTAAGGAAATATAGGTTTTATATCCTACAATAATTTCTGCATCCTCTAAGGCATTTTTAGCTGCCTGGGTCATATGCTCTAAATCTCCTGGACCAATTCCTATTACATATACAATTCCTTCCTGATTCATCTTACTTCTCCCTCCATATTGATAAGGTGATTCCACTATATTTTCTTTTCCTCATAAGACATTCTCCCCCATGGGAAATAAGGTACCCACAAGGTTCTGCTACTGCCCCTATTCCTATGGACTTTTTTACAAATTCTGACTGCTCAAAGTAATCTTGAATTTTTAATATATTCTCTTTGTCTACAAATTCCACTGGCACTTGAAAATACTTTCCAGTTTCTAAGATCCCCATTTCATCCTTTTTGAGATCTATAGAACTAAGTGCTTTTAGGCTATCTATATGAAGCCCTAAATCCTGAAAGGTTCTATAAAATTCTTGAATGATTCTTTTAGACTCTATCCCTCTTCTACACCCGATTCCCACTACAATATTTTGGGGGATTAATTGAATAGACCTGGGAAAGGGGTTGGATAGGATTTGATTGGTAACATAAATAACGGAGTCATAATCCTGAATTTCTCCTGGCTTTATTACTTGGAAATTTTTGCTTTCTGAAATGTCCACAGGGATATCCGCTAAAATTCCCACCTTTTTTCCATTGACAATATCCGCTGTGATCTCCTTTGCCTTTTGTAGACTTTCCATCTTACAATTTAAATTCTTAGCCAATAGATCCACAGAAATGAGTCCCAATACATCTGATGCAGTAGTAATCACCGGGATCGCCTTTATGCTTTTCGCAATCTTCTCTGTGTAAGCATTGGCACCTCCTAAATGCCCCGATAAAAGACTGATGACAAATCTTCCTTGTTCATCCATTACCATAATCCCTGGGTCTACTGTTTTATTTTTAAGATAGGGGGCAATGACTCTCACCACAATTCCTGTGGCCATAATAAATAACAAATAGGAATATTTTTGAAAAAGTTCTCCTACAAAATCCTTCCATGATCCTAAAAAAGAATCCTTGGTATAGATCTCTACAGAAACATCCATACACTCCTTAACCCTCTTTGCAGTCCTATAGGCCCCTTTTGTTAGGGTAACAATCGCTAGCTCCATTATTTTGCTCTCCGATAGCCATGGGAAAAGTTTTTATCGTATAACTTAGAGAATTCATAAACATCTCCTAAAAAATCCCCTACTAATATTTGAGCAGTTTTGGTAATACCCGCTTCCTTTACCTTTTTCGAAATATTTTTTAAGGTACCCATTACGATTTTTTGGTCTTTCCAGGTCGCTTTTTGAACTACTGCTACAGGGGTTTGCTCTTCATAATGGACAAGTAGTTTTTTCACCACTTCCTCTATCTTATGGACCGATAAAAAGATAGCCATAGAGGCCCTATGGGATGCCAGTGACTCTAAGCTTTCCCTTTGGGGAACAGGGGTCCTTCCTTCTAATCTAGTACAAATAACTGTTTGAGATCTATTAGGGAGAGTAAACTCCTTATTCATAGCTGCTGCCGAAGCGACAAAAGAACTAACCCCTGGTATTACTTCACAGACAATTCCCATTTCCTCTAAGGGATCAATCTGCTCTCGAATAGCTCCATAGATACTGGGATCTCCCGTATGCACCCTGGCTACTAATTTTCCTTCCCTTACTTTATAGGAAATTAAAGAAAGAATTTCCTCTAAATCCATATGGGCACTATTATAAAGTTCGCTATTCTTCTTTCTACAATCAATAATTTCCTTATTCACTAAAGAACCAGCATAGAGGATCACATCTGCCTTTTCTAATATTTTTCTGCCTTTGACAGTAATTAAATCTGGATCCCCAGGACCTGCTCCAATAAAATATACCTTATTCATGAAGTTTCCTCCCTTTTATAATCATGGTGGAAAGATAGGGAATCCCCTTCTTTACCCTGTGAATGTCTTCAACAATTTCTTCTTCGTCAGTGCCACATTTAGATACCAATACAAAATTTTCCTCTAGTCCTCTTTTTTCTAATGTCTCTGCCAATTGTTGAGCCTGTCCAGAGGGTTTCATAATAACCAAATTGTCAAAACTGTCTATGAGTTTATCCACATAATCTCCATTTTTCCTTAAGGGATAGATGGTGAGGGTTTCCTCCCCCATAGCCAAAGGAGTATTGGAACTACTGGCCACTGCACAAAAAGCAGGAATTCCAGGAATGGTCTCTACTTGAATTCCTTTTTTTTGAATTTCCGGTAGAATATAAAGATAAGTACTATAGAGCCTGTCTCTTATACACATCTCCGAGCCCACGAGACAGG
>USMD01000132.1 GCA_900555725.1 uncultured Garciella sp.
GAGATTTCTGCCTGTCTCGTGGGCTCGGAGATGTGTATAAGAGACAGTAGTATATCACACTTATACTTTACAGATAGGCATATCTGTCATAGAGAGCAGTGAATTTTATCCTTCTATCTATTGACTTCAATCGTTTTATTGTTGTATATTATCCTTATATTAAAGATAGTTTATTTTAAAATTCTTTCATAGAGGATTTTTAAATTGTTATAAATGATATAAAAAAGATAAAACAAATCTTAGAAGAAATAGGCCATGTAAAAATGGTTCAATCATTTTATAAAAAGGAGTATGTTAGGATGAATTGGTTGCAAAAATTTATGTATGGAAGACATGGTGGAGATCAATTGACCATCGGCCTTATGGTTCTCTATTTTATTTTTATTTTTATTTATCAAATGACCCACATTTGGGTGTTTTATGGTCTTTCCTTGCTTTGTGTGATTTATGCCATCTTTAGAATGTTTTCTAAAAATCACGGAAAACGTTATGCTGAAAATGCTAAATTTCTAAAATTTTGGAATCCTATTCAAAGTTGGTTTAGAAGCAAATATCATTATCTAAAAGGAAAGAAAACTTATCGCTATTACAAATGCCCTGGATGCAGACAAACCTTGCGGGTTCCTAAGGGTACGGGAAAAGTAACCATTAGCTGTCCTAAATGTAAGACAGAATTTGTAGAAAATGTAAGATAAAATTAGTCCTTTATATATCGTCATAGATGCTTTCATTCTCTATTCTACAAAGTCCCTCTTTTAAAGCAGTGAATAAAAAAGGAAGCAACAACTTAGAAGCAGATTGTTTTCCTATCCAGCTCTATCACTGTCCCCTAGAGGAACTTACTTAAGGATAGAAAAGGTGCATTAAGTCGCCTAATATGAAACATCTATGACTTCTTTAAATTTCATAAATATAGGTTTTTCAATAGCCCTTTATTTTTTAATATTCATTCTTCAATTCTTCTACCTTCACATCATAAATATTTCCATTGATTTTCAAATGAAAATTTCTAATACGAGTTCCTTCTTTTTTAGGAGCAGCAAGTTGCTCATTCCATCTTTCAATCTTATTTTCTTGTTCTTTTATCAGCTGATGGGCTTCTTCTAAGCTAGACTTTCTAAAGAGGATTTTATCTCCTGGTTTTGCCTGGGCTATCTTGGGCAAATCCACGGTAATCACATTGCCTATTTTGGTGTATCCTCCAGTTGTTTGCCTATCTGCCATCATGATAATAGGAGTCCCTTGGTTAGGTACTTGTATCGCTCCCATTGCAATTCCATCAGAAATAATATCCGCCCCTTCTTTATGTTCAATCTTTTCCCCCTCCAAGGTATATCCCATTCTGTCAAATTTATTGGTAACAGTATATTCACTAGTAAAAAATGTTTCCATTCCTTTTTGAGTAAAGGCCTGATCTTGTGGTCCTAGTATGACCCTTACTTCTATGGGATTGCTTCCATACCCATAAAGATCTTCTAAAATTTCCCTTCCCGCTAAATTTTCTAAGGAAGTGTTTGGGCTGTCTATATCAAGGATATCTCCAGGCTTTAGGGCCCTTCCTTTATAGCCCCCTACCTTTGCCCTAAGAAAAGTGGATTTACTGCCCATAACAACAGGCACATCAATTCCTCCTGCAAAGGCAATATAACTTCTACAACCATTTTTAATTCCTCGGAATGTTAGATGATCTCCTGAATTTACCAGTATGCTCTTATTCATTTTTATAGATTGATCGTTTAATACTGGTTGGAGATCTCCCCCGGTAATGGCGATTACTGCAGAATCTAAAAACTCTATTTCTGGTCCCATCATAGTAATTTCTAGTAAGCTTTCATTTTCACTATTACCTACCAAAATATTGGCTAGCCTGGTTGCCACATAATCCATAGTCCCTGAGACAGAAACTCCAAATTGTTGATATCCATATCTTCCCAAGTCCTGTACAGTGGTCAGTAGTCCTGGATTGCTGATCTTAATTTTCCCCATGGTGATCCTCCCAATCTTTTTTAGGATAGCGATAACAACGGTAAGCTCCATTTTCTATTTCTTCTTCGATTTTTTTGTATTCCTCTTCATCTATAGGTTTAAAAGCTACATAATTCCCAGCTTTTAATAAAATAGGATCCTTATCTTTAGGATCAAATAAATTTAAGGGAGTTCTTCCTATTAACTGCCAGCCTCCTGGGCTGTCTATTGGATAAATACCAGTTTGCTCTCCAGCGATTCCCACTGAACCACCGGGTATTTTAGTTCTAGGAGACTGAAGTCTCGGGGTAGCAATTTTTTTATCCATGCCTCCTAAATAAGAAAATCCTGGAGTAAACCCTAGCATATAAATCAAATATTCTTTAGAAGTATGGATCTTGATCACTTCTTTAACAGAAAGTTGATTGTGCTTGGCTACATTTTCAATATCTGGCCCATACTCTCCACCGTATAATGTTGGAATTTCAATTACTTCAGGAGCAGGTAGACCGATGTTTGCTAAATTAGATTCTAATTTTTTTAATGTCCCTACTAATTTTTTATATTCAATTTCCAAAGGGTCATAATGGATCATCAAAGAGCGATAAGTAGGTACCACTTCAACAATGCCCTCTATTTTTTCTCTTTCAATTGCTAAGGTCATAGCCCTAATTTTTCTATTAATCTCTTGGGAAATCTCATTTCCAAACTCCATATTCAGCGCCTGATCTCCTGCTTGTAGATACTTTGTTTCTTTATACATATAAAGGCACCTCCCTATTTAAAATATTTCATCCCATAGTGATATATAAGCCTTTCCCCTTCATATTTTAACCTATTGTACTAGTTTATTTAAGGGATAGATGTTTCACGAAGCAACAACTAAGTGCCCCTTTTTTTACCTCAATTTTATTATAGTAAAAAAGAGGGCATTTGTGGAGTAGCGCAGTAGAGAAATCTATCCCTCGAAATATAAATGTATCTAAATCATAACAACTTATCTAGCACAATAGATTATTGAAATAATGTTGTAATTTGCTGTAAAGAACTAAATCCTGAATAGGCAGTTAATATAACGATAATGACTCCAACTACAATTAGCCACATTGGATGCTTATAGTCCCCTACGATGTCCCTTTTTCGGGAAGCTAACAAAATGGTTCCTAAAGTAATAGGAAGAATCAATCCATTTAATGAACCAGCCAAAATTAGTAGGGTTGCCGGCTGTCCTATAAAGGCCATAATTAAGGTAGATACAGCAATAAATCCCATAACAAAATAATTTTCGTATTTATCAATGATTTTATTTAAGGTCTTTAAAAAAGATACAGATGTATAAGCAGCTCCAATAACAGAACTAATAGCTGCACAGAATAATACTACTCCGAAAAACTTATATCCAATAGGTCCGGCGGCATGTAAAAATGCATCAGCTGCTGGATTACTCTGATCTAAGAAAATTCCTTTAGAAACAACCCCCAATACTGTCATAAAGAATAACACTCTCATTATGGAAGCCACTGCTATACCCATTCCAGCGCTCTTATTGACTTGTCCTAAATTTTCTTCTCCTGTAATACCAGCGTCAATCAAACGATGTCCCCCAGAAAAAGTAATATATCCTCCCACCGTTCCCCCTACTAAGGTAATAATGGGAAATATAAGTTTACTTACATTATCAGGATTAAAAGTTTTCGCAATCGTTTCTCCAACAGGTGGTTGGCTAACAACAGCAACAATGGCTGCTAAAATAATCATAATAATTCCTAAAACATTGGTTAATTTGTCAACGATAGCTTGCGCATTTTTGGACATGAAAATTAAAATTCCTATAAATCCTCCTAACAAAGTTCCTATTTTAATATCTATACCAAAGATTACTTCTAATCCTAAGGCCACACCGCCAACGTTTCCCATATTAAAGGCCAATCCTCCTAGGGCTACCAAAGCAGCAATAACATATCCTAATCCCGGTAAAACTTTATTGGCAATATCCTGTCCCCTCATACCAGATACTCCAATAATTCTCCATATATTAAGCTGTACTCCTATAGTCAATATAATCTGTCTCTTATACACATCTGACGCTGCCGACG
>USMD01000133.1 GCA_900555725.1 uncultured Garciella sp.
AGCGTCAGATGTGTATAAGAGACAGATAAAATAATAATGAAGCTTTAGGATTATTACTATTGATACTATAGGAATTTGATTTTGGACTAATTGTTTTTTTATTTGTAAAAAGTGACATGATTCATCTACCTCCTATAGTAATTATTTCCCAAGAGATCTATTTTCATTTGTGGTATAATGTGGGAACTTACTATTTTTAGAATCTATAGAAGGAAAAGAATGATAGAAAAAATTTATAGAATTAAGAATTGGCTTAAATTATGGTATAGTAGTAGTAAATCTAATTTGTTGTACTGATGAATTTTAGTTTGCTAATATTTCTAGACGCCTTTCATAATGTAAATTTATATTCAGCTAGTACAACGAGTGAAATCTATGTATAAAAAGGAGGAAGTGTTATGGAAAAGAAAATAGATTGTAGGGGATTAAATTGCCCACAACCTGTAATCAATACCAAAAAAGTTTTAGATGAGATGACAGAAGGTACAGTAGTAACCATTGTGGATAATGAAGTAGCAAAGGAGAATGTACGAAAACTCGCAAAAAAAATAAATGCAAAAGTAGAAATAGAGGAAAAGGACGGGGAATTTTACCTTACTATTACAAAAAGACGGGGAGAACAAGCCCAGGAAAAAGTACAACCTGTTCAGGAAAGTGGAAATGGCGAATTTGTAATTTTAATCGGAAATGATAAAATAGGTACAGGATCCGATGAATTAGGAGAAATTCTAATGAAAAGCTATTTATATACCCTTATAGAGGTAGAGCCAAGACCCAGCAAGCTTATTTTTGTCAACAATGGAGTGAAGTTAAATTGTACTGGTTCCGCTTCTTTGGAGAATATAAAAAAATTAGAAGAATTAGGGATAGAAATATTATCCTGTGGTACTTGTTTAGATTATTATGGATTAAAGGAGGAATTACAGGTAGGTAGCATTTCCAATATGTATACCATAGTAGAAGCATTAAATGAAGCATCTAAAAGTATTGTTTTATAAAAAGGAAGGGTATCATGAAGGAAATTTTTTATATTATAGCATTTGATTCTACCCATCATGCCATATCTATAGAGCAGGTTTTAAAAAATGCTCAAAAAGAGGTTATGATCATACCCACTCCAAGGGAGATCACTGCTAGTTGTGGCCTCTCCCTCCGGGTAAATGAAAAAGATATCCCTTTTTTAAAAGAGCAATTAAAGGAAAAAAATATGTCTTATCATGGGATTTTTAGGGTAAAATTTGAAGAAGGAAAAAAGTTCATAGAAAAAATAGACGAGTAGGGGGAAGAAATGGAAAGATTAAAAGGCATATTAGATAGATTTGACATCGACCCTTCTGAGCTTTTTGGAATAGTCCTTGGGAAGATTGTTCTCATTGTAATTGTTTTAATTTTAATGAAAGTAGCCGTTAAAATAGGAAATCGTTTCATCAATGGTTTTTTTCAAAAAAAGACTGCCAATAGATTTTCTATTGAAGAGAGGAGAGCTCATACCTTATCTACTATTTTAAAAAGTGTCTACAGGTATGTCGTTTATTTTATAGGAATTATAACTATTGTTGGTAGTTTTGTAGATGTTACCTCCCTACTGGCAGTAGCTGGGGTAGGATCCTTGGCAATCGCCTTTGGAGCCCAAAGTTTGGTAGAGGATTTTGTAACAGGATTTTTTATTTTTTTAGATGATCAATTTTCAGTGGGGGACTATGTTACCCTAAAAAATCTAAGTGGTATTGTAGAAAATATGGGGCTTAGAACCACTCAAATACGGGATTTTAATGGAGACTTGCATATCATCCCTAATAGAGAGATCTCTACGGTTACCAATCATTCCCGAGGGAATATGCAGGCAAAGGTGGAAGTGAGTATTGCTTATGAAGAAGATATTCAAAGGGCTATTCAAGTTTTAGAAAAGTTGTGCAGTAAAATGGCCAAAGAAAATGATAAGATAGTAGAAGGTCCCTATGTGTTAGGGGTAGAAGAATTAGGAGATTCTTCTATCAATATCTGTATTACAGCACAGACTAAAAATATGGAACAATGGGGAGTAGAAAGGCAGCTTCGTCAAAGAATCAAGGAGACCTTTGATCAGGAAGGGATAGAGATCCCATATCTCAAAAGGGTAGTTTATCAACAAAATGTAGAATCAAATGGGAGGTAATGTTATGCCAAGAAAATATTATCTGAAGGATGTTGTTCAAACGAAAAAACCTCATCCCTGTGGTAGTGATCAGTGGGAAGTGATTCGAGTAGGTATGGATTTTAAAATAAAGTGTTTAGGCTGTGGGCGAATAGTAATGATGCCTAGGGTTAAATTTGAAAAGCGGGTAAAAAAGTTGATTTCGCGAGAAGTAGAGGAAACTGAAAAATAAAACTTTTTTTAAAAGCAATTATATGATATAATATTATTCTGTAGATCCATGCTCTGCCAAGAGGTGGGGCCGTTAGTCCAGATGGGAGGTGAAGTTATGAGTAAATATGAAACAATTTTTGTGATCAATCCAGAAGCAGATGAAGAAACCATTCAATCCTTAATTGAAAGAATGAAAGGTGTAATTGAAAAAGATGGTTCTGTAGAAAATGTAGATGAATGGGGAAAGAGAAAATTAGCCTATGAAGTAAAAGGATATAGAGAAGGATACTATGTACTTTTGAACTTTACAGCTGAACCATCTATTCCTGGAGAATTAGAACGAGTTTACAAAATAACAGAGGATATTATTCGTCACATTATTGTAAAAGAAGATGAATAATTAGGAGGTCTAGCTATGTTAAATAAGGTCTGTCTAGTAGGAAGATTAACAAGGGATCCTGAGTTAAGATATTTAGGAAATGGAACTCCAGTAGCTAATTTTACTCTCGCAGTAAATAGAACCTTTAAAAATAGAAATGGTGAAAGAGATGCTGATTTTATCAATATCGTTGTTTGGAGAAGACAAGCAGAAAATTGTGCCAATTATATTGGCAAAGGTAGCTTGGTTTCTATTGTCGGTAGAATACAGACTCGAAGCTATGATGGAGCAGATGGACAAAAAAGATATGTAACAGAAGTAGTAGCAGATGAAGTTCAATTTTTGGATTCCAAAAACTCTAGAAACAGGGATTCTTACGGAGATTATTCTTCCAATGATCCTGGAAATAATGATTCTGATACAAATGACGTACCGCTAGATGACTTATATCCTATAGATGGAGATGAGGAAGATCTTCCATTCTAAAGAAGGAGGCGAAAAGAGTGGCTAAAGGTTATAGAAGACCCAAGAAGAAAGTTTGTAACTTCTGTCAAGATAAAGTAGATCACATAGATTATAAAGATGTTAGAAAGCTAAGTAAATATATTACTGAAAGAGGCAAGATTTTACCTAGAAGGGTTACAGGAAATTGTGCGAAACATCAAAGACAATTGACAGTTGCCATTAAAAGAGCAAGAGCTATTGCCCTTTTACCCTTTACAGCAGAATAATACCAATATAAAAAAGCAGCTTTGCTGCTTTTTTATATTTTTTTTCATGAAAAATGAGTTATCTGATATAATGATAGTAATAATATGGAGGTGAGTATATGCTCCAACAAAATAAGGACGTAAGTATTACCAAAAATATACGTATGATTGAATGGTGTAAGTGTGAGTTATTAGCAGGGGTATCTAGTTTGTTTGAGTTGTGCTTTAAAGGAGCTAAGGCTAGTCGAGAGGCTATATTGGACGTACTATCAAATATTATTATGGTAGTATATTTAATAGGAAGAAGGCTGGGAGTTCAGTATAATGATATTGACAGAAAGCTGGAAAGCAAATTAAAGCTTGGCATTCTTGAAGAACATGAAGTGGAAAAATGGTTTGGGGATTTATCCGACTTAAATCATTATATAAAAAATAATCGATAGAGGTGTTTTCCTTTGAACAATAAAATTAGTACTGGAGCATTGACAGAAGGAGCAATTATAGCGGCCATTACAGCTCTTTTAGGGGTACTTAGTTATTATATTCCATTTCTAACTTTATTGATTTATATCTGGCCTATTCCTGTCTCTTATACACATCTGACGCTGCCGACGATCTTACGCG
>USMD01000134.1 GCA_900555725.1 uncultured Garciella sp.
TCGGCAGCGTCAGATGTGTATAAGAGACAGATACACTACTTTAAAAGTTCTTAATACGCTAATTTTTACTCAAATAAAAAAAAAGCAGAATTCCCCGCTCCCTTTAAGAAATTTTAAGTTTTCTTGTACAATAATATTAGTCCTATAGATATTATTTGACAATATGCACCATAATATTATAGGCCCCATACACCAAAAGAATAAAAATCATTAAGCTTGAAATATACCCCACAAAGATTCCTAAGGATAATTTTCCCTTATGAATAAGAATTGGTAATAGAAATATGCCCATATAGAGTATAACCAGAAAGGTCATGCCAAATAGATTGAAAAGTATTTGCTGTAAGATTAGCATAAACATCCCAATAAGGAAACCATATTTAAAAAATGGCTTTCTTCTTAACATTTTCTTCCTCCTTCGACCTCTCTTTCATTATATGCACAAACTCAAAGAAAAAGACATAAAAGGAGGAAGCGGTAGAGACCCTATTTTTGTTCCTTTAGCTCTTTGGCATAGGAGGGATTGACTTTTTCCATAGCCGATAGAGCTATCTTAAAGAGTAATGAAGTAATAAAGGTATTTCCAATGCCTGTAGGTAAAACTACCGTAAGAAATAATATTTGAAAGGACGCTGGAAGTCCTGCTAAGAAAGCCGCACTGCTTAGAAAAATACTTCCGCTAACTACAGTTCCTATAAATCCTACCAGACCCATATAGATGCTCTGGGGTAAATTTTTTCCCAATCGAATCAATGGATATATCACGGATACGGTTACTATTTTATCAATAATATTAGGGATTTGTCCTCCAGGAAACTTTGTAGTTAGGGCGGTGATAATTCCCGCTACAATTCCAGCCACTATGGATATTTTAAAATCTCGGTTGATTGCTAGAATCACCAGCAAAACTGCTACCATAAAATCAAAGGTAACTCCTCCTACTCCTGCTGGAGCAATTTGATGAAGGATGAAGCCAATGGATAATAAGATTGCACTAAAGGTTAATTTTTTTACATCTCTTTTCATAATAATTCCTCCCAATAGATTTAATTTTTTATATCTTTGTGGATCATGCCACCACCAATCTGAAATTTCTTCCATGACTTCACCTCCTTCCATTTTAAAGCCAACTACTTCACCTGATAGAGCCCTATTTTTTTCTTTACCTTTCTTAAAGTTTTATTGGCTAATATTTGAGCCTCTTGAGCTCCTTCTTTCATTAAATTTTCTATATATGCTTTATCCTCAGAAAGTTCCTTAAATCTTTTTTGAATAGGCTCTAATTCCTTTATAATTGCCTCTCCTACTGCAATTTTAAAGTCTCCATATCCAATTCCCCTAAATTCTTTTTCAATCTCTTTTGTAGATTTTCCTATAATACTAGAATATATCTCCATTAAATTACTGATTCCTGCTTTATTTTCACGATCATAACGGACTTCGTTGTCAGAATCGGTTACAGATCTTTTTATTTTTTTCATAATCATAGAAGGTTCTTCTAAAAGCATAATAAATCCATTTTCATTTTTATCGGATTTAGACATTTTCTTCTCAGGTTCTTGTAAACTCATAACCCTAGCACCAGTCTTTGGATAATATCCTTCTGGCACTGCAAAAGTAGGACTATAGGTATTGTTAAATCGGTTCGCTAGATCCCTAGTTAACTCAATGTGCTGCTTTTGATCCTCTCCTACTGGTACTAAATCTGTTTGATATAATAAAATATCTGCTGCCATTAAAGAAGGGTACGTAAACAATCCTGCGTTAATATTGTCAGAATGCTTCACAGCCTTATCCTTAAATTGGGTCATCCGATTTAATTCTCCCATATAGGTATAACAATCTAGAATCCATGTCAATTCCGTATGGGCGGACACATAAGATTGTACAAAGAGTAAAGCATTTTCTGGATCTATTCCACAAGCCAAAAGTTGTACAAAGGAGTCGTAAGTCCTTTTTCTAAGATCCTTTGGCTCTTGTCTTACAGTAAGGGCATGAAGATCTACTATACAAAAGATACAATTATAATCTTTTTGAAGATCCACCCAGTTTTTTAAGGCTCCTAAATAATTTCCCAATGTAAAATATCCTGATGGTTGTATTCCACTAAAAATTCTTTTTTTATTTTCTTTCATTGTACTTTTCTTCCTTTCTTATTCCTGTAATTTAGCGCATATAAAAAACCTTCCGTCCCTTTTTATAAGGACGAAAGGTTATCTTCCGCGTTGCCACCTAAATTAAGTATCTATCTACTTCCCTCTATTAGATACAGAGTGTGAAACTCGATATCCTGTCTTTGTAACGTAAGACCTACGGCACAGGCTACTTTTGATTTCACCCTGCTTTTTATGAACCCATTCAATATCCTCTAAAGTATCGAACTTTCACCCTTTTCGACTCGCTATTACTTAGACTGGATATCTACTATTTTCACGCATCAAATTTCAAAAATATTATTTTTTAATATATTATATGCCAAATGTTATTCTATGTCAACACCTTTTGAAAATTCCTTCTCTACCGCTTATTTTGATTTTCCCCCCTTGAGCCCTTTTTAAATTTTTTATAATCAATGGGAATGTCTAGGGCCCTAAAAATATAAATAGCGAAAATATAAGTAAGGATAATAGAAAGAATATCTGATACAGGATAGGCTAACCATACTCCAATGACTCCAAAGTACCTTGGTAATAGATAGGCTGCTGGTATTAAAAATCCCAATTGCCTTAAAAGGGAGCTTAACAATGCTGGTAATGCCCTGCCCACTCCTTGAAAAAATCCAGAAAGGATGATTTGAGAACCTATGAGAGGAAAGGCAATCGCATTATATCGAAAAGCGTCTACAGCAAGATCAACTAGTTCCTGATTCCTTGTAAAAATATAGGCAAGAGGTTCCGGGAAAAAGGTAAACAATATCCAACCAAATATCATAAAAATAGTAGCATATTTGGTCCCTGTCCAAATAGCTTCCGATACCCTTATCTTTTTTTCTGCACCATAATTATAACCAATAATAGGCAATAATCCCTGGTTAAGCCCAAAGCAAGGCATAAACACCAAAGTATTTATTTTTAACATAATTCCTAATGCTGCAATTGCCTTGTCTCCAAAAGGAGCCAACTGATTGTTCATAAAACCTACTACTACACTATTGGCACTATTCATTAATATATTGGTAATACCCACACTATAGATTTCTTTCATGATTCTAAAATTAGGTCGAATATATTCTTTTTTCATCTTTATTTCCATCCCATCAGATCTTAAAAAGCGAATTAAATAAATGTTGGAGAAGATATTTCCAAGGATGGTTGCAATGGCTGCTCCTCTTACCCCCATATGAAATTCAAAAATAAAAATAGGATCTAATATAATATTTCCCATGGCGCCGATCACCATAGCATTCATAGGTACTTTGGCATTGCCCTCCCCCCGAATGATATTGTTAAAAATCATATTAAAAAAGGTAGTGAAGCTACCAAGAATCACAATATTGGCATATTCCCTTGCAATAGGCAAAATGGCTGAAGTAGCACCAAAAGCTATTAAAATAGGATCTAAGTATAATAAAGTTAGAGGGAGTATAATTGCCGATAGAACAATAAATAAAAACAGTGCTTGACTAATGGTTTTACGGGCCTCTTCTCTATTACTAGCTCCTAAACTTCTAGAAATGTATGAAGATGCCCCTACTCCAGTTCCAATAGCTACAGCTCCTAAGATATTTTGAATGGGAAATACAATAGACAAAGCTGCAATTGCCCCTTCACTAATAAATCCTACAAAAATAGTATCTACGATGTTATAAAGAGAATTGACCAACATAGCAAAGGTAGACGGTAGGGATAATTGATAAAGCAATGTGGCTATATTCTCTGTGCCTAATCTTTCACTTCTTTGATTCTTACTCATTTTTCTCTGCCCCATTTTCTTTCTGTATTTTAACGTGACACTATTTATTATACCCTATTCTATCTGTATCTCATACACATCT
>USMD01000135.1 GCA_900555725.1 uncultured Garciella sp.
CAATAACTCTGTTAATTTTCTATGGGATATATCTTTATTCTCCTTTATAATTATTTTGGCATCAACAAATATCACACTGTTCAATCTTTTTCGTGAATTAGGGATTTTTAACTTATGACGAATAGCTGTAACATTTTCTCTAGAAATATTTAGCTTTTCTGCTATTTCTTTATCAGAATAAGGTTTGTACTTGTTTTCATTTTTAATTAAATTAAATATTTTTTCCTCCATATCCCTCTACCCCCTCAGTCAATTTCAAGGTTTCTTATTTGTTTTCTTATATTTATTATATTATAACATGTAGGTTTTCTATTATGAGCTGAAGCAAGTTATAAAAAAAGGAATAATCTTGAATTATTCCGATTGTGAGGTGTAAAATCTATTCAGAAATAAAATATACGGATTAACCAGCATGGCACCCTTGCTCTTGGCTAATGGTTGGCAACTACCAGTCTCCGCAGTGAACTTTCACCACTTAGTTATTGCCATGCACGACATACCTAAAGGCATATTCAAACAGTCTAACTATCTAAACACAACTATGCTACATTCTTTCCATATTTTTTATCTCATTCGCTAAATCTTTCCTTAATTCATTAATAGATTTTTTTAATTCTAAATGTCTACTTGCATTTTTAGGGTCAAGTTATTCAACTAAAGTTTTTATTTCTTTTTGCCCAGATTCCAGATTATCAAAACGATTATTTGTTTCTTGTCTAAAACTTTTTAACTCAGTTTCCATACTTTCAAACCTTGAATTAATTTGCCCCATCATGTTTTCTAAAAACTCTCTAGCTTCTTTATCCATTTTTATTTTAAACCTGGTTAGACACATTTCATTTTAATCTATAGCTTACTTATTTTCTTCTTTATCTCACCATAAATCCTTTGAAAATCTAATCCTGTTTTATTGCATATTTTCTTGACATCCTCATATTCTGGATAGACATATTCTTGATCTTGAAATTTACATATCTTTACTTGTACTGGACCGTAGGGGGTATCTATTATTCTTTTTTCCCTTTCTAAGATAGTGCGACTCATTTTAACTTTTCGAATGCCAATGGTGGTGGTATTTTGAAAAATAATGGATTCCATATTTTTTACCTTCTCCTCTGTACATAGGACACTTAACTGATAGGCAGGTCTATTTTTTTTCATAAAAATCGGAATAAAAAAGGCATCATTGGCACCCTGTTCCAATAATCTTTCCATGGTAAAACCTAATGCTTCCCCTGTGGTATCATCGATATTGCTCTCCAAAAGCCAAATGCTATCCTTATTGGAGTCCCTCGGGATATCATCCATCAATAAAGTTTTTTTTTATCATGATTTTCTTCTATTATGTAAGCCCTTAAAATATTTGCCTTAGGAAGTTCCTTTTTCCCAGAACCAATTCCTATATTCTTTATTTTATAGCTAGCAGGTAAAAAATCTTTCGTTTTGAGGACAGCAGCAATGGCAGCTCCTGTAGGGGTGACCAATTCTCCTTGTACATCGGTGATTTTCATGTTTAAAGCATGTTCTATAGCGATATTTACAACAGCCGGTACTGGTACTGGCAATATCCCATGTTGACAATGAACATGTCCCCGTCCTTCGTATAACTCAGAAACCACAACCTCTGTAATCCCTAGATTATCAATACATACTGCTGTAGCCACAATATCTACAATAGAATCCACAGCTCCTACTTCGTGAAAATGTACTTCCTCTATAGGTAGATTATGGGCTTTGGCTTCTGCCTTGGCTACCACCTCAAAGATTTTCTTGGATAAAGTTTTTGCACGATCTGTAATCTGGGAATGGTTTATAATTTCATAGATGTCCTTGATATTTCTATGAACATGGTGATGTTCATGATGATCATGAGTATGCTCATGACTATGGTCATGATGGTCGTGGGTATGCTCATGATGGTGCTCTTCTCCTTCTAAGATTACATCAAAAAAGCAAGCATCGATTCCGCACTTTTGTCTTCTTCCTATTTCAATTTTATACCCTTCTACATTTAAACTTTCTAAAGCCTTCTTTAAAACTTCTTGATCGACTCCCAAGTCCAATAGGGCTGACACCGTCATATCTCCACTAATTCCTGAATAACATTCTAAATATAAAATTTTATCACTCATTTCCTTTCACCGCCAATCGATTGATTTGTGTTGCCATATAGGCTGCTCCAAAGCCATTGTCAATATTGACCACTGCAATCCCTTCTGCACAGGAATTCAGCATGGTAAGGAGGGCAGAAACTCCTTTAAAATTAGTACCGTAGCCTACAGAAGTAGGCACTGCAATGACTGGTTTGTCCACTAACCCTGCAATCACTCCAGCCAAAGCTCCTTCCATCCCTGCAACCGCTATAATGACATTTGCCCTATTGATTTCCTCTATCTTAGAAAATAGTCTATGGATACCCGCTACCCCTACATCATAGATACGGCTTGCTTTGCTTCCAAAGAATTCTGCGGTTTGAGCGGCTTCTTCGGCTACTGGAATATCTGAAGTCCCACCGGTACAAACGGCAATATTTCCAATTTTTTTATTTTGTGTCCTTACTACTTTAATAATTCTAGATAATTTATCATACTCTGCCTCTTCTACAATTGCCTTTACTGCTTCAAATTGTTCTTTACTGGCTCGAGTTCCTAGAATATCTACTCCTTTTTCATTAAAACTTTGAAAAATTTTGATTAAATGTTCTGTACTTTTTCCGCTGCAATAGACTACTTCTCCAAAGCCAGATCTTAGTTTTCTATGGTGATCTAATTTGGCAAAACCCAAATCTTCATAGGGAAGTTTCTTTAACTTTTCTTCTGCAGTGGCAATATCCATTTCCCCGCTTCTTACTTGCTTTAATAGTTCATGGATCTCCATTTACTCACCTTCATTTTATATTATTTATATAGTTTTTCCCTACCTACTCAAAATGATAATTTCATAATTTTAGGCAACAGAATCATCACCTTCTACTCTTTGATTCATAGGATAGATATTTCATGAAACTATGACTTAATACCTCTTTTCTTTTTCTTCTAAAATCGGAATATCCATGCTTCCAGAACGGAATCCTTCTAAATCCATGGTAATATAAATAAATCCTAAATTCTTTAAGTAATTTATAATTTCTCCACTTTTTTCTAATAGATTTCCTAAATCCTCCTTTGGTACTTCTATTCGAAGCACATCTCCATGAACCCTAAGGCGTACGATCTCAAAACCTAAACTTTTGATAAACTCTTCTCCCTTTTCTATTTTTTCTAATAATTTAAAATCAATTTCTGTATTATAGGGAAGTCTTGTGGCCATACAAGGAGCAGAAGGTCTAGAGGATACAGAAATCCCTAATTTTGCTGCCATTTTTCGTACCTCTGTTTTGGTAATGCCTAGTTGTGCTAAAGGACTTACAATTCCCAATTCCTTTAAAGCTCGTACCCCTGGTCGATAGACATTTAAATCGTCCGCGTTGGTTCCATCTATTACATATTTACAACCAAGTTTCTGGGCAAACTTTTGTAGATTGGAAAATAAAGATTTTTTACATAAATAACATCGATTGACTGGATTTTTTAAGATTTCTTTATTTTCAAACTCATTGATTTGGACAATCTTATGGGTTGCTCCCATTTCTTGGGCCACTCTTTTGGATATCGTTACATCAGATACTGGATGCAATTGCGATTCAAAGGTAATGGCATAAACATCCTTGTTTAATTTTTTTCCTGCTTCTGTAGCTATTTTTAGAATTAAGCTACTGTCTACCCCTCCAGAAAATGCAATACAGACCCCTTCCTGTACTAATTTTTCTACATATTGTTGTAGTTGAGTCAACTTATTTTTCATTTTCATTCTCCCTTCCTAAATAAATGATTATGCTACAAAATACCAATTATAGTAAAAACAAATAACATTATACATTTGTGACCTTAGTAAGATTTACACCTGTCTCTTATACACATCTGACGCTGCCGACGATCT
>USMD01000136.1 GCA_900555725.1 uncultured Garciella sp.
TTCCTTTATTTAAAAATAAGATCCCCATTATTTATTTATTATCGATAAAATTTTCCTACTTTATCATTATCATATTAATAAAAGTTATCATATTGATAATAAAATACATAAGTTATCTGTTTCAGCATTTTTCGTTCTATCTCTTTAAAGAAACTTTAGGCTAATTATCAAATTGATAAATCTATAAATTCAAATTTTTCTACATCAAATAGTCCCTGATCTGTTATTTTTAAACTTGGAATCACTGGCAGAGCCATAAAAGATAAAGTCATAAAAGGTTGTATATCTTCTCTTATTTTTAGTATACCATGGGCAATTTTAAGCATTTTATCTAGTTTCTCATCTACCTTTTCCAAAGGCTCCTGGGACATAAGACCACCTACACTAAGGGGCAATGTTTCTAATATTTTTCCTTTCGATATTATAGTAATTCCCCCACCCACCTTTTTTAATTCTTCTATAGCTAATAACATATCCTCATCACGATCTCCAATCACAATTAAATTGTGGGAATCATGAGCAACAGTAGAGGCAATTGCTCCTTTTTTTAAGCCAAAGCCTTCCACCAATGCCAATCCAATATTTCCCGTTCCTTTGTGTCTTTCAATAACGGCTACTTTTTGTATATCTCTTCCCTGGATAAGCTCCCCCTTTTCTCCTACTATATTATTATCGAGATCTCTTATCACCTTTTCTGTAATTAGGCTATGGGGTAAAATTTTTATCATATTGACTCTTTTATTCTTTAATGGAATCTTTAAGTCCTCTTTTGTAATTTTTCCTATATTTACGGTATTTTTCATATTACTATTGACCATGAGAGAAATAGAAAATAAAGCTTTACCATCTTGGGCTACAAGTTTTCCCTTTTTATACACCCCTTGTATATGAAGCTTTTCCAAATCTTCTATTACTACCAAATCAGCCTGATATCCCGGAGCTATTGCCCCTAACTTTTTCAATCCATAGGCTTCAGCTGCATTTAGGGATGCGATTTTAATACAATCAATAGGATCTACCCCTGCCCTTATGGCCAAACGGATATTATGATCGATACTTCCATTTTTTAATAACTCGCTAGACTCCTTATCATCGGTACAGAATAGGATTCTCCTTAAATTATCCTTATTGACAGCTTTCATTAATTCTTTTAAGTTTTTGGCTGCTGATCCCTCTCTAATATGAATGTACATGCCTAATCTAAGTCTTTCTACCATTTCTTCCACTGTGGAACATTCATGCTCTGTTTTAACTCCAGCAACTACATAAGCATTTAATTCTTTTCCAGATAATAGGGGCCCGTGTCCATCAATGATTTTTCCCTTTTTCTGGGCCATACTAAGTTTTTTAATTGCTTTTTCATTTCTGTCAATAACTCCAGTATAATCCATCATTTCTCCTAAACCTAGAACCCTTTTCTCATCTATTAGTTTCTCTAAATCTTCGGCCTCAAGAATGGCACCAGAATTTTCAAAGGGTGTACAGGGAACACAACTAGGTAACATCATATATACTTCCAGGGGTAAATTTTCACTTTCCTCAATGATATATCGAATTCCTTCTATCCCTTTTACATTAGCTATCTCGTGAGGATCAGCTATAATTGTAGTAACTCCCTTAGGCAATACAGCCCTTGCAAATTGCCCAGGAGTCACTTTTGACGATTCTATATGTACGTGGGTATCTATAAAACCAGGAGATAGATATTTTCCTCCTAAATCTATCTCCTGATCCCCAGAATATTTCCCAATACCTACTATCTCTCCATGATCGATTGCCACATCACCTGGAAGAATTTCATTGGTAAATACATTTACGATATTGGCATTTTTTAGTACTAATTTAGCCTTTTTATCCCCTTTTGCTATTTCTATGGCCCTATTCATAATAAATCCTCCTTTTGTATTTTGCCATTAAAAAAGGATGTGTTGCAAAACCGATACTGATTAAATTAAAAGAAGTCATAGATATTTCATAGAACAATGACTTAATATTGATATTACTTTTCCAACTTCTTTCTCACCTATAAATACTACCTTCCCTTTCTTCTTTTAATATTATATTGAGAATTAAGGCAACTATAGTTCCTGCAGAAATTCCAGAAGAAAATAGTGCACCTAAAATACCTGGTAATTGTGCTACAATATCTGGTCTAAATGTTACACCAAGACCTATAGCCATTGAGGATGCCATAATTAATAGATTTCTATTGGAAAATTCCACACTTGCTAAAGATTGTATTCCAGAAATTGCAACTGTGCCAAACATCAGTATTCCAGCCCCACCTAGTACAGGGGATGGCATAATAGAGATTAAAGTTGAAACTTTTGGAAATAAACTAATCAAAATTAGCATAACTCCCGCAATGATTGCTACTCGTCTAGAAGCACATTTTGTAAGTGGAATAAGCCCTGCATTTTGACTAAAGGTAGCGACTGGACCTGATCCCAAAAATGGGGACAGGAAGGATCCAAATCCATCTGCTCGAACTCCATTTGCAATATCTTCATCTGATAATTTCATTTGTGTAACCTCACCTAATACTTGCATGACCCCTACTGTTTCAATTACTGTTACTAAATAACCAGCTATAAATGGGATCACAAATTTGGGATTGAAATTAACTCCGTATTTAAATATCCTAGGTAACTCTATCCATGCTGCCTCTTGCACTTGAGAAAAGTCAACCATTTCAAGGGGAATACAAATAATATATCCGATCACCATACCTATCAGTACAGAAGCACTACTGATAATTCCCTTCCCATACCTATTTAACAATACAACTATGAGAAAAACAATAAATGCAATGGCAATATTTGTAGGACTTCCATAATCAGGTGAACCTACTCCCCCAGCAACCCAGTCGAAGGCTACAGGCATTAGAGTCATTCCAATTAAAGAAATAACCGTTCCCGTAACTACCTGTGGGAAAAATCTCATGAGAGGTTTGATAAAAAAGCTCATTACCAATTCAATCAAAGAACCAAGTATACTGGCTCCAAAATATCCTGCTATACCTCCCCCCATAGTATTGATCACTGCATTGGCTGGCACAACAAATCCAAAATCTGTTCCCATAATAGCAGGCAGTCCAGCACCAATGCGAAAGAACTTAGGCCCTATTCCCTTGGATGCAATGATTGAAACAACACCAGAAGCCAATAGTGCTGCACTTACTAAATAAGCTGTATCAGCCACTTTAAAGCCTGCCATTCCAGCTATAATTAAAGGCACCGCTACGATACCTCCAATGGAAGTAAGAATATTTTGAAATCCTAATAAAATGGATACCGAAGGTCCAGGTATGTCAGTTACTTGATAGTTCAATTTACTATTGAAATTGTTTTTTTCAGCAGTACTATTATCCATGTTTTTCCTCCTCTTATTTGTATTAAACTGTTTCTACCTCCCTTAGAGAGCAATATTTTTGTAATCAATCTTACAATAGTCCCTTTTCTCTTAATCGCATATTGATTTGATACATTATATCATCTCCTTTTGATACTTCTAGAAAACGATTTCAACCATTAAACCCTTCTTCGTTTATCTTTATATATAGCAATATTCGTTCCAATTGTTTAAGTAACTATAGCGAATATAATTTCTTTGTATAAAAAGCCTGAAATTCCACAATTTTGTAACCACCATTTTTTCTATCCCCAATGATCTATGGATTTTTTTAATCAAATACTCTTATTTTTCTATCAATATGATAATTAATTATCATATTGATAATTAAGGATAACATGCTCTTTCCGATATTATTATCAACAAACCTGTCTCTTATACACATC
>USMD01000137.1 GCA_900555725.1 uncultured Garciella sp.
TTTCTGCCGGTCTCGTGGGCTCGGAGATGTGTATAAGAGACAGGTTGTATATTATAACTAGGACCTAAGTTTAGGGTAGAAATAATATAATTTAGATGATCTTTGTTTGCTCGAACAATCTTTCCATCTTTGGTGCCATAATAGACATCATCATTAGGCATTAAATAAAAATTAGAACTTATAAAATGCTCAGAAGGGGAAATTCTTACTTTTTTACTACCGGTATTATTAATCCAGTATAATTGAAAATCTGATTCATCCTCATTTTCTAAATAATACAATCCCCTTTCTTCGGTATCAAACTTGCCTGATTTGATGTTTGCCTTCGTGGAAAGAATAGGTTGTATTTCATCATCTTTTAGATTATATAAAGATAGATTATTTTTTTTCTCTTCCCAGGATGGCAATTCATCCTCTGCACTATTCTGGGATATTAGGGCAATTGTATTTCCAGAAGAGGAGATGTCTGAAATGACCCCTTGGGTTAAAGTTTTAAAATCCTTTATTTTATCAGCGCTTGTGCTACTTTTTTGTTCCGTAGAAGTATTGGGACTCTTTTCAAGGACTTTTGGTGCTTCTTTAGTGGTTTTTGGTATTTTTTCATTCATAAAAAGAGAAGTACATCCTAGGGTAAATAAGGTTAAATTTGTTACTATGATAAAAATTTTTATAATCTTAGACATTTTTTTCTCCTCCCACTATATTATAACAAATAGAATGTAGCGAAACATAAACATAGTGTTAAAGATTTGTAACATTACTCTATAGGCAGTTTTATAGTTACAAGAGTTCCTTCATCTATCTCACTTTCTACTTCGATGGTACCGCCATGTTTTTCTACCAGTTCCTTTACGATAGCTAATCCTAATCCACTTCCTCCTAAGGTTCTTGATCGGACCTTGTCTACTCGATAGAAAGGTTCAAAAATTTTATCTAATTCTTCTTTTGACATACCAGAACCAAAATCACGAATGGAGACTTCCACATAGTTTTCTTTTTGACCAGTATAAACTTGAATAATATTGCCAGGGTTAGAATATTTTATAGCATTATCAATAATATTAATAAATATTTGTTTTAAACGATCATAATCACCATTAATTTTAGGAAGAGGAGAAAAATTAAAATGAATTTCATTATTGTATTTTTTCCCTTTTATTCTCATTTGGTTTACTACATCATCTAATAATTGAAGAAGATCTACCTGACTTTTTATTAAATCAAATTCCATATTTTCCAGTCTAGAAAGATCCAATAAATCGTTGACAAGACGTAGTAGACGATTTCCCTCTTTTTTAATCAAACTTACACTCTTTTTTACCAACTCGAAATTTTCTATCCCTCTACGTTCCAACATATCGCTGTAGCCAATAATACTGGTAAGAGGAGTACGTAGTTCATGGGATACACTGCTAATAAATTGTCTTTGCTTTTCTTCTAATTGACGAATTTGTGTAATATCCCGAATGACAAAGATATATCCAATGGGATTGGAATGGGTATGATGAATGACATTTGTATAAATCAACAGATAGCGATTGCCCATAGAAACCTCTTTTGTGATCTCTTGTCGTTCATTTTTTATTTCATGATAGAGTTCTTCCATAAATTGATAGGAAAAAATAGAGTCTATATTATCCCCTTGTTTCATATGGAAAATATCTATTGCTGGTTCGTTTAAAGCTACTAAATTTTTGTCATTATCTACGGCAATGACCCCATCTTGTATAGAAGAGAGTACCGACTGTAATTTCTTTTGTTCGGATCTAATTTCATTGATTTTCTCCCTAATATTAATGACCATTTTATTAAAACTACGGGTCAAGTCCCCGATTTCATCGTGGGAAACGTAGGCAATCTGATGTTGAAAATTTCCATTGGCAATTTCTTCAGAAGAATCTATTAATTCATATACAGGATTTAGTATCCGTTTGGTTAGATATACGCTAATAAAATACATGGCAATTAAGCCTAGAATTCCTGCAATAAGAAAAAGAATAATACTTTTATTGATCAATTCATCTACATCTTCTAAGGAATAAATATAGGATAATATTCCCAATTGTTGATTATCCATAATGATAGGAGAGGCAAAGTAGATATATCTTCCTTCATCTAGTTCCTTTACAACATAAGCTTTTTCTCCTCGAGAAACGGCGATATCTATTTCTTCTCTTTTTTCTTCTCTTCTTTCAGCAGGGGATTCCATATCTAGTGTAGTGGAGTCAGCAAGTAATTGTTTTGATTGATCAAATAGTTGAACTCTAATATTGTTTTGTTTGGAAAGTTCTTCTGCTAAATAGACACTGTTTTCCTTAAAAATTCCTAGTTTAGAATTAAGACTATTTTCTTTTTGGGTTAAAATATATTGTTGAATAAAAAGATTCGCATTGTCGCTATTTTTAACTAATCTACTTTCACTATATTGGATATTGTAATATAGCATACCTTGAATTACAATGGTTGCTATAATGGCTAGTGCAAGTACAATGATTATGATATTGGATAAAATTATCTTGTAGCGAATGGTGAATTTCATTTCATTATACTCTCCTCATTTTATAGCCCACACCGAAAACTGTTTGTAAATATTTAGGATTTGAGGAATGATCTCCGATTTTTTTTCGAATTCGTTGAACATGCATATCCACAGTACGGGTATCTCCAAAATAATCATACCCCCAAATTTTTTCCAATAAATTTTCCCTAGGGAAAACCTGTTCTAGATGTTGGGCTAATAAATATAGTAAATCGTATTCTTTAGGAGTTAAATGGATTTCCCTATCTTTTAATAATACCTTTCTTTCACTGGGGATGATTTTTAAATCTCCATTTTCAATTACTTCATTGCTATCATCCTCTTGACTTTGGGAAGCACGACGAATTAAAGCCTTGACCCTAGCAAGTAATTCACGATTGTCAAAGGGTTTTGTCATGTAGTCATCAGCACCTAATTCTAGTCCTAAGACCTTGTCCACAATATCGGTTTTTGCGGTCAAAAGAATGACGGGTATATTGTACTTTTCATTTACCTTTTTGCAAACCTCGTAACCGGTAATATGGGGTAACATAATATCAAGAATGATTACGTCTGGTTGGAAACTTTCTACTTTTTCCAAGGCTTCCCTACCGTCATATGCGGTTTCTACTTGATATCCTTCAAATTCTAAATCTAATTTAATCAGATCTGTAATAGATTGCTCATCATCTACCACCAATATTTTTTCATTCATAAAACTCACCTACCTTTAGTATTCAATTATTTTTATTATATAGTATTTACCTTGATTTTTAAAGATAGACCTATTAAAATGATAATCATAGATAAATCCTAAAAGAAAAAGAGAGAAGGAAAAGTATGAAAATATCTGATACCATCATAAGGGTACGCTATGCAGAAACCGATCAAATGGGGATTGTATATCATACCAATTATATTATTTGGTTTGAAATAGGCAGAACCGATTGGTTTCGCCAAATAGGGCAAGACTATAAGACCCTAGAGGAGAAGAATATCTTACTTCCTGTCATAGGGGTAAATTGTAAATATAAGAAATCCGCATTATATGATGATCCTGTGATTATCCGTACCTATTTAAAGGAATTAAAGGGAGTTCGCTTAACTTTTCATTATGAAATACTGCGAAAAGAGGATGAAGAATTATTAGCAGAGGGAGAAACCCAACATGCTTTTGTAGATAAGAATCAAAAACCCATTCCGTTAAAAAAGAGATTTCCAGAGATTTGGAAGATCTTACAAAATAATATGGCTGTCTCTTATACACATCTGAC
>USMD01000138.1 GCA_900555725.1 uncultured Garciella sp.
ACACGCGTAAGATCGTCGGCAGCGTCAGATGTGTATAAGAGACAGGGTTTATACTTTTTAATAAGCTTTCGAATTTTTATAATAGCATACATATCTTTTTTCAAATTTATTTCTCTATGCATCTCTACAAGTTCAAAGTAATCTACTAATTTGATATAATTATCTTTCTTATAGTCTTGTGAACATACTAAAATTTGCTCATATAAATTATCATCCATATATTTTAAAAGCATAAATATATATCGTTCTACGCCACCAGTAGATTGTACAATGTGCATTATTTTCTTTTTCATGCTATCCTCCTGTAAGCTACAATTACTTATGAATAAATTAGTTCTATCGCTAACATAAATATATGATCATATATATCATTTAAAAGCTAATATGCCCCCTTACCTAATAGCACAACTTTAAAAGTCTTAAAAATTATCTTTATATCTGTCCACAAACTCATTTCGTGTATGTATTTTAAATCCAAATCGATCCATTCTTCAAAAGAAATATCATTTCGCCCACTAATCTGCCAATAGCAGGTTAATCCTGGTTTGACCAAGTGTCGCATATTTTGATAGTCATTAAATTCTTCAGTTTCATAAGTTACTAAGGGTCTTGGCCCTACAATACTCATATCCCCTTTAATAATATTAATTAATTGAGGTAATTCATCGATGCTATATTTTCTTATAAACTTTCCAACTTTTGTAATTCTTGGATCATCTGTGATTTTAAACACAGGGCCATCCATTTCATTTCGATCTAACAAATCATTACGTTTTTTTTCTGCATTTTCATACATACTCCGAAACTTGTACATTCTAAATAGCTTATTATCCTTTCCTGTTCTAAGTTGAGAAAAAATCACCTTACCTGGAGATTCCACTTTAATAGCTATTGCTGTAACGAATAATAATGGAGAAAGAATGCTAAGTGTGAAAAAAGAAAGTATAATATCAGCGATTCTTTTTATTAGATAATAATATTTATGTAATTCCAGTTCCTTTATAGATATTGTGAGATCCTGTGTCATTGCAATTTCTTTGTTCTGATTTTTTTCTAATCTACTACTGTCGTAGGAAGAAGTATCTTCTGAAGTAACACTTATTTCTGCATTAGCGGAACTTAAATTATCCTTATGCAATGCACCTTCTTCCGGATTCAAATTAACACCTCCTTAAACTATGAATAAATTATAATTATTATAATTTCTATTTAAAAGAGACCGGTTGCACTACTGACTCCATATATCCCAAGTGCCCAAATACAGAATATACTTCATTGTCTCCCCATAACTTACATTATGACTTCCTTTTATGTAATTTATTTACACCAATGAGTAAAAAACTTGAAAATAGTACTTTCCTACCTAATAAAAAAGGAAAATAAACTTTTCTTCTTTTTCTTCACCTCTATTGGCGGCTGTATCGGTTGAATGGTCTCATCGGCTAGAATCTTTCTAGGGTACTCCTCTAAAATAAGGTGTGCCTCAGCTGAATCTACCAATTGATTGATATGCTTTATGGCTTCTTTCATTCTAGGGGATCTACGTCTAGAGGTATGGGCATCAGTTCCTAGAATATGGACCATATGATGATTTACAAGGATTCGAGCTGTCTCTTGAGCAGCTTGTCCTAAAACTCCTGTAAGGCTAGTAGCATTGACTTGAGTAAGGACTCCCCCTTGAATCCAATCTATTAAAAGATTAGGATCTTCTTGGATCTCTACATACCTTTCTGGATGGGCGAGGATTGGGGTAAATCCCCTTAACCGTAATTCATAGAATAAATCCTCTGTATCCTCTGGTATATGGTGCATAGGCAATTCTATGAGTATATATCTCGTATGGTTTAGGCTTAGGACTTTCCCTTGGTCTATTTTTTCAAGAATTTTCCACTCTCCAAAGACTTCCATACCAGGAAGAATTTTTAGAGGGATCTTTCCTTCCCTTAAGATATTTGTAATTTTCTCTATAGATTTTATAACAATTTCTTTGGATAATTCCTGTTCTACGGCTATGTAATGGGGGGTTGCCACTATAGTATCAATGCCCTCTTGTACTGCAATTTTTGCCATAGCGATGGCCTCTTCTATATCCTCTGCCCCATCGTCTAGAAAGGGTAGGATGTGACTATGAAAGTCCCACATCATGCCATACTCCTTTTTCTCTTTCTTGCCTTCCTTTTTCCCTTAGAAGATTCGTTTTTTTCTCCATTGTTATATTCATAGTAATAATAATTTTCTTGTTTAATCTTAGTCTTATTTAGGACTACTCCTAGAATATTCGCTCCTACTTTTTGTAGATTTCCTTTGGCATCTTGGGCTACCTCTATAGGAATCTCTCCCGAGGCTACTACTAAAATAGTTCCATCTGCTTGAGCTGCAAGGACTGCCCCATCAGTTACGGCTACCACAGGGGGACAATCCAAGATGACAAAATCATATTTATCCCGGATGGTTTTCATAAAGCTTTCCATGCTTACGGAACCAAGTAATTCTGCTGGATTGGGAGGCATAGGCCCCGCGGTAATGACCTGGAGTCTTTCTACTTGTGTGCTTTGGAGTACTTCCTCTAATGGATCCATTCCGGCTAATAAACTGCTTAATCCTTTACTATTGGATATATGTAAATATTTATGTAAACTTGATTTCCTTAAATCACAATCCACTAGTAGTACTTTGTTATCGGCTTGGGCTAAGGTAGTTGCTAAGTTTATAGAGGTGGTACTTTTTCCCTCCCCAGAAACAGAACTAGTCACTACAATGGTTTTTAAATCTTTTCCTGCACTGGCAAATTGTAAGTTGGTTCGAAGCATCCGATAGCCCTCTGATTGAAGGGATTTTGGATTGGATATGGTAAATAGGTTATTTGATTTCATTTGTATCCTCCAATGTTTATTCTTGCATAGGTATGGAACCTAACACAGGTAGTTCTAAATATTTTTGTACATCCTCTGGAGTTTTGATGGTATTGTCTAGGTATTCTTTTAAAAATACTACAAAGATCCCTATCATCAATCCTAATACAGCGCCAATGGCGATATTTAACATTTTATTAGGTTTCACGGGATTCGTAGATGGAATTGCTTCTTCAATGATACTTACGTTATCCACTTTCATAATATCTTGGATTTTATTAGAAAAGACTTTGCAGATTTCATTGGAAATGTCAGCAGCTCTCATAGGATATCGATCCTGTGCTGTGACTTCGATTAGTTCAGTTTCTCCCACTGGAGTCACTGTGATTTTTTCGGATAATTCATCGGTGGTGAGGTCTAAGTCTAGATTATGGATGACTGGATCTAAGATAGCATTGGTTTTCATGATCTCTCCATAGGTATTGACTAATTGTTTAGATAAAGTTACATCTGCATTCAAATCTGTCGAATAGTTGTTTTGGTTTCGCCCTACTAGTATGGTAGAAGTTGCTTCATAGACGGGGTCTAAAATAAAAAAGCTGGCCACTGCACTAACAACGACTGCAATTAAAGTAATCAATGCAATCATCCGCCATTGTTTCTTGAGTATATTGAATACATCCCTTAAATCTATTTCTTCTTCAAATTCCATTTTGTCACATCCCTTCAACTGGCCTAATAAACTAAGTAATAGATGGATCTTGATCCATTTTTAACCACTTATTCACACAATATTATAACACTAACTTTTCCCTTTGTTAAGCATTTTTCAACATTAAGATAGCGTTAATTTACTGTAGGGAAAAAAGGAATAGAGTTCACCCTGGAGAATTA
>USMD01000139.1 GCA_900555725.1 uncultured Garciella sp.
CACGCGTAAGATCGTCGGCAGCGTCAGATGTGTATAAGAGACAGATTTAATAGCTAAATACATAAAATAAAAAGGAAGTCACCTTGTAAAGGAGTGATAAATATGACCAATAATATGAAAAATACCATGTTAATTGGTGGTACTATCGGCATTGGCGCAATTGCAACTTATTCTATGTATAAACGTTCTAAAAATTCTAAAAGACCATTAAATAGGGCAAGAAATATGATCTCTAAGACAACAGCAAATATGTTTTAAACCCAATAAAAGGGAACCCAGCACCACAGCTTATTTGTGGCTGCTGGGAATTTTCATATAATTCTTCCGTCCTTTTCTTAGGAAGAATTATATTTAAAGCTTTGGATTTATTTTATATTCTAATAAATAATTTTAGACCTACTTCTCCATCTATATTAGTCTTTGATATGTTCTCTCCTTAAAAGTTTCCCTAAATTACACTATTCAATGCAACAGTTTTTAAAAGAACCATGATTTACCAATTAATTAATTTTGTCAAAGGTAAGGTATAACCTCCTTAACAAAAATCCCCCAAACCGTAGTCTGAGGGGACATAAAACACACATTGATATTGATTTTACGTAAAACAATTATAGAAAGGATGCTTTTATTTTGCAAATTTTCTCCGTATAATTTCCAGTAAAAATCGGAATTCATGATATTTCTAACTCTTACCTCCAAATCCTTATATATGAACAAGCACCTACTCTAAAATTTTTTAACGCAAAATCTCTAAATCATAATAATTTAACTAGCATAACAGATTAATTTATAGTTTTTTATAATTCATTTTGAATATTAATTTTTTTATCTTGACGTTCTTCTTTTGGAATTTCAAACCAAATAGCTATCAATACAACAATTCCCAATAGATATGGATAATATAAATAGGGCATAATCTCTATAGGTGAAATCCCTGCAATACTTCCAGCATTCAATAATTGGGCTCCATAGGGTATTATCCCTTGAAATACACAAGAAAATATATCTAATAAACTTGCTGCTCTTTTAGGATCTATACCGTGCTCCTGGGAAATATCCTTAGCCATTGGCCCAGCAACTACAATTGCTACTGTATTATTGGCTGTACAAATATCAGCTATAGAAACTAATGTTCCTATGCCAAGCTCTGCTCCCTTTTTAGATTTAATAAATTTATTGATAAAACTTAATAGATAATGAATGCCTCCTTGTTCAGCCATCATCGCTGCTAATCCTCCTATTAAAAGAGAAAGAATAGATATTTCCTGCATAGAACCAAACCCTTGATAAACTGTCTGAGCAAATTCCAGTACTGTAAAACTCTCTCCTACTATCCCAATAATGCCAGCAGATAATATTCCTATTGTTAATACAATAAATACATTCATGCCAATTAGTGCTAATATTAAAACTGCTAAATAAGGAATGATTTTAATAAAATCATATTTCAGATTTGTAGGAATAATTCCACTTGTTCCATTGATAAACAGAATTATAACAGTGATCACCACAGCTGGTATAGCTAGTTTAAAATTCATTATAAATTTATCTTTCATTTGTGCTCCTTGAGTTCTAGTAGCAGCAATGGTTGTATCTGAAATCATTGATAAATTATCCCCGAATAACGCTCCCCCAACAACAGCACCTGCAGCTATGGCAAGGGATAAATCTATTTTATTTGCAATGCCTACAGCAATAGGCACTACCGCTGCAATAGTACCCACCGATGTTCCCATAGCAGTAGCAATAAATGCAGAAATCACAAAAATTCCAGGTAAAATTAAACTCTTGGGAATAACAGAAAGGCCAAAATTAACAGTAGAATCCACTGCTCCCATAGCTCCAGCCACGGCTGAAAAACCTCCGGCCAAAAGATAGATCATTACCATAGTAATAATATCTGAATTTCCTACTCCTTTAATAAAAATATTCATTTTATCATCAATTGTTTCTTTTCCAATGAAAAAAGCCACTATTATACCAGCAAATGCTGCAATAGGAGCTGGTAATTGATAAAAGGCCATTTCTGTACCAATAGCATTATAATAAATCCCTGCTCCTAGAAATAATCCTAAAAATATCAATAGTGGTAATAATGCTAATGGTTTTTTTTTCTTTTCCAATATTTTCACTCCTTTTAATCATTTTTTATTTTAATTTAGGAATACCAAGTATTGGTATTCCCCAGGAGATTCTTAACTTTAGTTAATTTTTATTTTTCATGTTTGCTACAACTTCTAGTGCTTGGTCTAAATCTGCAATGATATCTTCCACATCTTCAATGCCAACCGATAATCTCACTAAACCATCAGTGATTCCTGCTGCTAATCTTTCCTCCTTTGGAACTGGAGAATGAGTCATAGAAGCTGGATGTTGAATTAGAGAATCAACACAACCAAGGCTCACTGCTAAAGAAATCATTTTAATGCTATTCATAAGTGTCTTACCTTCTTCAACCCCTCCCTTTAATTCGAAAGAAATCATACCGCCGAAACCATCCATTTGCTTCTTAGCTAATTCATGATATGGGCTAGAAGATAAACCAGGATAATATACTGTATCAACCAATGGATGATCTTCTAGATATTCAGCTACTTTTTGAGCATTTTCACAATGCTTGTCCATACGCACTCCTAAAGTTTTTATTCCCCGAACCAATAACCAAGCATCAAAAGGTGACAATATTCCACCTAAATCTTTTAAATAAGGAATTTTCATCTCGCTAATAATATCTCTAGGTCCAACTACCAGTCCAGCAATTAAATCTCCATGACCTCCCAAATATTTTGTAGCGCTGTGAACTACAATATCTGCCCCTAACTCAATAGGTCTTTGCAAATACGGGGTCATAAAAGTATTATCGACAATAACTTTTGCACCAAATTTATGGGCAATTTTCGATACTTCTCTAATATCAATCACTTTTAATGTTGGGTTTGCAGGCGTTTCTAAATATACAACCTTTGTATTCTCTTTCATAGCATTTTCCATTTGTTCTAAATCTACCCCATCTACAAGAGTAACATCTATCCCGTACTTTGGCAACATTTCTGTAATAAATCCAAAAGTGCATCCATATAAAGTATCAGAAGCTACAATATGATCTCCTTTTTTCAATAAGGTTAATAATGGTGTAGAAACAGCTGCCATTCCAGAAGCAGTTGCCATTCCAGCTTCAGCACCTTCCAATAATGCTATGGTTTCTTCTAATTCTGTTGAATTAGGATTTCCTAATCTTGAATATACATATCCAGATTCCTCGCCTGCAAATCTCCTAGCACCTTGATCAGCATCATTAAAAATAAAAGTAGATGTTTGAAAAATAGGTGTTGCATGTGATCCAATTACCTTGTCGTGAAATTTTCCTCCATGTAAAGCTTTTGAATTAAATCTCATATTTACATTTTCCATGATAATACCCCCTAATATATTTTATATGTCTTAATATTGCAAATATCATGCCATATGCAAATATGAGAAATTAAGCCTATTTTGGTCAATAAGTTGACCGTTTATAATAAGATATTGGTTAATTTTTTAACCATTGGTTATTAATTTAACCATTCTTTTCTATTGATGTCATATGCTTTTATTTTATTAATAATGGTTCCATGACTTACTCCTGTCTCTTATACACATCTGACGCTGCCGACG
>USMD01000140.1 GCA_900555725.1 uncultured Garciella sp.
TATCTCTTAAATTAATTAGCACAACGGTTAAATTTAGTATAGGTAATTATTCTAAAATATATTACTAACTTTGATATAAAAGAATAATATTGATATGAGATCAAAAATAAAGGTCTTTCAAGAGGAATGGGGAATAGGATGAGCCTAAAAATTTTTAGAATGCTTAGATTGTATTGAAGAGGATACAAGAAAGCCCAAAAAATATTGAAAAAAGAGGAAAGATTCTAAGGAAATCCTAAGATTAAAAAAGGTTTTTTAGGGAATTATTAAAAATATAAGATACAAGTTCTTATAGATTTGAATGAGTTTCAAACAGTAAAAAAGACTTATGAAGGAAAGTAAAGGTGTGATAAAATATCATATTAATAAGAATGATTAAAAAATGAATGTAGAAAATAATTTATATTGAAAGGTTGAGTGTTAAAATAATTTATAAGAAGGAGAGGTACATAAGATGTTAGATTTGCTGAGAACTAGAAGAAGTATTCGAAAGTTTCAAGACAAGGAAGTAGAAGAGGAAAAAACACAAGAATTATTAAAGGGTGCATTAATGGCTCCTTCCTCTAAAAATAAAAAACCTTGGGAATTGATAGTACTTAAGAATAAGGAAAAATTACACCAGGTAAGTCAATGTAGGGGAAAAATTTCAGCCTTTATAGAAAATGCTGCCTTTGGGATTATAGTAGTTGCAGATCCTGAAGTCTCTGATGTGTGGATAGAGGATGCCTCTATTATTGCTGCCATTTTACATTTACAGGCTCACTCCCTCGGACTAGGTTCTTGCTGGATACAAGTGAGAGATCGACAGACACCAGAAGGAGGAAGCACAGAGGACTATTTGAAAGAAGTTTTATCTATACCAGAAAAATATCGTGTAGAATGTATGATAGCAGTGGGATATCCAGCCCAAGAAAGAAGACCTCATAACGAAGAAAAATTACCTTATCATAAAATTCATACTGATAGTTTTTAATAAAAAGATGTTAAAATAAAAATATACCAAACCTTGATGAAATCTCCACTAAAGAAATTAAAAATAGGATATAGATTTTTAATAAAAATTTTATGGAATAAAAGCTCTCTGTATACATAGATATAACAGAGAGCTTTTCCATTGTATACTATTTGCCACTTTGCCTTATTTTTATGGCTATTGTATTAGCAGCTTTAGCATTTGTTGTTCTAGTTGGCATTTAGGTAAATGAAGTTTAATAAAAGGAAGGAGATGTAAATATGAACCAACAAAATCAATTAAAAGATAAAAAGTTAGGAGCTGGTGCATATATTTCGCTTATTTTAATCCTCCTATTTTTTTCGGGAATACTTGGAAAGTTTGATAATTGGTTTCAGTTTTTTGACTTTGGAGTACTTTCCGGTAAGTTTGGAGATATTGTAGAAACTGGTGCGAATTTTCAAGGATCTGGAGGAGATGGGGCCAAAGGTGGTTTCCTTTTTGCCTTGAGTTTAGTGCCTAGTGTTATGTTTGCCATTGGAGCTGTAAGTATAGCAGAGCAATTTGGTGCTATGAAAGCAGCAGAAAAGTTATTAAGTCCTATTCTTCGTCCTCTTTTGGGGATTCCTGGAAAGGCAGGATTGGCTTTGATCACATCTTTCCAAAGTACAGATGCTGGGGCTAGTATGACCAAGGTATTGTTGGATAATGGGGATATTACAGAGGATCAAGCCTCCGTTTTCTGTGCCTTCCAATTTTCATCAGATGCAATTATAACTAATTACTTTACTACAGGGGCGGCTTTATTTACATTGACAAAGGCAGATGGAAGTACAGCTGTAACTGTGTCTATGCTTATTCCCTTTTTCATCATGATAGTCCTGAAATTTTTTGGTGCAAATTTGATGAGACTTTATTTACTAAGAAAAGTAAATAAGAAAAAAGCACAAGCAGAGTAAAGGAGGAAAATACAATGAGTGAATCAAAATCTATGAATATTACAGAAAATCAACAAAAAAAGGTACCACCAACAGTAACTTTTGTAGAAGGTGCTAAAAAGGGCTACAATATAGGAGTTAATAGTATTATTCCAAATGTACTTATGGCTTATGTTCTTATTAAAATGCTCAATATTACAGGTTTATTAAATATTCTTGGAAATTTATTAAGCCCAGTAATGGCAATTTTCGGATTACCAGGAGAGGCAATTACAGTATTATTAGCTAGTTGGATGTCTATGGGCGGAGGAGTTGGAGTGGCCGTTAGTTTGTTTTCAGAAGGCATTCTAAATGGAGCACAAATTGCCATCCTTAGCCCAGCAATATTTTTAATGGGTTCTCAGCTTCAGTATGCAGGAAGGTTGCTGGGAGTTGTTGGAGTGAAAGAGAACCAATATGGTATTTTATTTTTAATTAGTATCGTAAATGCATTGATTAGTATGCTTATTATGTGTTTCTTTATATAAAAATATAAATTGAATTTCAATAGGAGGGGAAATTTATGGTTTCATTACTAGAAGAAGTGGATAAAAGAAGGGATACTATTCTTCGATTATTTCAAAAGCTTCATGAAATACCAGAGAAGGGCATGCAGGAATATAAAACTTCTGCTTTTATTAAGGAGCTATTGTCTAAGAGCAATAAGTTTGATGAATTGATCCAAGTGGGGGAAACTGGGCTTATTGGAATTATTAAGGGAGAAGAAGAAGGTCCCGTTATGGGAATTCGTACAGATATTGACGGACTAGAATTTGATATAGATGGAGAAAAGGTCATGAAACACGCCTGTGGTCATGATGCAAATATGACAATGGCAATTTCAGCTGCTTTAATTGCAGCGGAGCAAGGAATTAAGAAAGGTACCCTTAAATTGATTCTTCAGCCGGCAGAGGAAACCTTAAATGGCGCAAAGTTGATGTTAGATAGTGGGTACATGGATGATATCGATGAATTGTATGGAATGCATTTAAGACCAATTCAAGAGGCAAAATTAGGTCAGGCAATCCCAGCATTACGACATGCAGCATCTGCTGTGCTGTATGCAACCATACATGGTGAAGCAGGTCATGGAGCAAGACCACACCTTGCAATAAATTCCATAGAAGCGGGAGTAAATATTGTCAATGCCATCAATGCAATTCATATGAATCCTGCTGTATCCCATTCTGTGAAAGTTACGAAATTCATATCTGGTGGTACCGCAACGAATATTATTCCAGACCGTTGTGAAATGACCGTTGACCTTAGAGCCCAAACCAATGAAGAAATGAAGGGACTTTTAGAAAAGACCAAAAGAGCTATTATTAAGGGAGCCGAAACAATTGGAGCTAGAGCTGAGATTGTGGAAGGAGGATCGGTCCCTGCTGCAGAATATGACGATGAGCTCATTAAAGTAACAAAAAAAGCAATTGAAAAGGTCCTTGGATCTTCTATGGATGAATTATTAACCCCTGGAGGGGAAGACTTTCATTATTATTCTACAGAAGGGAAATTGAAAACTGCTTACGTTGGACTAGGAGCTGATTTAACTCCAGGATTACATAGCCTAGATATGCAGTTTAATACAGATGCTTTATATAATGGCTGTCTCTTATACACATCTGAC
>USMD01000141.1 GCA_900555725.1 uncultured Garciella sp.
CAATTTCTTTATAGGTATTTCACTATCCAAACGCCTCTTGCCATCATATATATATATACTGAAAAAAATTTTTTCAATAGAATTTTAAAGTCAAAAGGTGGTCACTTTGTATTCTGATTATAGAAATACCGCTTTCTATGAACATCAATTCTGGTTACAAGTATTTGGAGATCATTCCCGTTTTATACACGATGCTTTATCTCCAAATGAAGCTCAAGAAGTTCAGCAAGCTCAATTTTTTATCAACATCTTTGATCAACTATTGTATCAAGCGAGAAACCCCATATCAAATGCAGAGCTTATGCAACTAAACAAAAGTGCTTATTATTATGCTAAGCAACTTAGAAAATTTAAACTCAATCTCACTGAACAGCATCTTAAGGAAAAAATTGTCCTTCACTTAACTCCTACTTTTATTAATCATATGGTAAATGAGTTGGAAGAATATTTAAGGATTATTCAATGCTTGATGGAAGGACAATTTCCCTATTACCATCCTCTCCACTATCATAAATTATGGCTTCTAGATGCTCTCGGGCATGTGGGTACCATTGCTAATTCTCTGGATGAGATAGAAAAGAAACTCATTAGAAAAAGTGAAGAATTTACCAAGAACTTCGATGATTTACATCAGACAGCAATGGAAATGACAGGATATCTTAGAACCAATCTTCAAGATTTTCCAGCTTTAAATCGTTTGAATTGTCAAGTAGAATTGAAAATGTTATTATTCATGCATTTCTTACAGGAATTAGAGACAATGGTTTCTGATAATCGTGTTTTAGGTACTTTAGTTTTCCTCATGTTGGATCATATGTTTAGGGAAGAATGTTATTATCTTACAAAATTATCCCAAGTGTCTAATGTAAAAAGGCCTCCTTTTGTCGAAAACTGATTTGTTTATCTCGACAATATTACCCAGGAAATAATCTTTTCCCATCCTTTCTTACATACTTACCTAATATTTTACCTATCTTCTTCCACTTCTTTGTCATTGACTTTGGTTTACATAATGTATTAAGATAGTAATGTAGGTTTTTTAGTCAGACAAATATCGTAAGGGGGATCATCATGAAGAAAGGCTATTTTTATATAGCAGTTCCTATCATTTTAATATTCATCACTTTTATTGTAGGATATATTCACTTTCAGCCTAAACCTAAAGATATGAGCTATCCTACCTTTGTTGCTCAGCTAGAAAAGGGAAAAGTGAAAGAAGTCGTCATTAAAAACGATGAATTTTTAGAAGTGAAGCTGAAAAGTCATTCCTTATATCAAGTGCCCAATCCCCAAAGTGAGTCCATGAAAGAATATTTTTTATTAAAAGGAGCTGAAGTAAAATCTAGTAAGATGAATCAAAATCTTATTGTGCAGGTCCTATTCATGGTAAGTATTGTAGGATTAGGTGCCTTTTCTTTCAAAAAGGGAATTGCCAAGGACAAAATACAATTAGTCAATGTAAATGAACAAAAAGGACAGGATAAACCCATTTGCTCCTTTGATAATATTGCAGGGAATGAGGAAGCAAAAGATATGGTTAAGGATATTATTGATTTTATAAAGAATCCAGATAAGTATGCAAAACTGGGAGCTAAAATGCCAAGGGGAGTTCTTCTCTACGGACCTCCTGGAACTGGAAAAACCTTAATCGCTAAAGCAATCGCCGGAGAATCTGGTGTTCCCTTTTATGCTGTATCTGGTTCAGATTTTGTACAAATGTATGTAGGAGTTGGTGCTAGCAGAATCCGTCAACTATTTAAAAAGGCAAAAAAATCTCAAAAAGCGGTTATTTTTATCGATGAGATTGATGCGATTGGGAAAAGAAGAAGTCCAGGACTAGATCAAGGTAACGACGAAAGAGATCAAACTTTAAATGCCCTATTAGCCGAAATGTCAGGATTTAATAGTACTCAAGGTATTGTAGTGATAGCTGCTACCAATCGATTGAACATATTGGATGAGGCTCTTCTCCGCCCTGGTAGATTTGACCGTTTAATCGAAGTGGGTCTACCAGATGTCAATGCCCGTCGTAGGATTTTAAACTTACATTTAAAAAATAAGCCAGTGGGTAAAGAAGTGGACTTAAATAAGTTAGCTAGGGAAACCGTGTATTTTAGCGGTGCCATGTTAGAAAACTTAGCCAATGAAGCAGCTATTTTAGCAGCAAACCAAAATCATATGCAAATCCATCAAAAACATTTGGATCAGGCATTTTATCATGTCATTGCAGGAAATGAGAAAAAAGATAGAAGTTCTATCAGCCAAGAAGATATATCCATTACTGCATATCATGAAAGTGGTCATGCCTTAGCCACCAAGCTTTTGCTACCGGAAAATAATATTAGTAAAGTAACTATTATCCCTAGTACAAGAGGCTATGGAGGTTTTAATATTAGTATTCCTAAAGATCGACTTTATAGGACAAAGCAACATATTTTAAATGATATTAAAGTACTTCTAGCAGGAAGAGCTGCAGAAGAGTTGATTTTTGGATTAGAAAATATTACAACAGGTGCTTCCAATGATATCGAAAGGGCTTCTCAACAAATAAAAGAATATGTCATAAAATTTGGTATGGATGCTGAGGTAGGTTTGTTTAATAACGACGCTGCAAATATAAATACAGATCCTGTTGTACTAGAAAAATGTAGAAATTATATGAAAGATTTATATGAAGAAGTAAAAAATTTATTGGATAACAATATAAACTTGCTCCATAGCATAGCAAAAGCACTGATTGCCAAAGAAACCTTAAACGGAGAAGATATAGATATTCTTTGTAAAGGAGAATAAATTTAAAAACAAAAAGAGGTAACCTTATACTTTGGTTATCTCTTTTTCACGATGTAGTATTACCTTAATTTAATCTATTGTGCTAGTATATCTGTATCCTTTTCTCACTTTTTACTTCTCTATTAATTTCACTTCTACCCAGATCTTTAGTACCTCTGATAAAACCAGTTTGGTTCCCTTTAGCTTGTATTCCTTATCTCCTATTTTAAAGATTCTTTGATCCACTACCTCTGAAAGAATATCTGCATCAATATTTTTTACTTCTTTCCCTAATAGTGTGCCGTACTTTTCTTCGATAGTCTCTTTAATTTCTAGTTTCTCTAGTTCATCTATCTCATCTTTCTCTTCTCTAAACTCTAAAAAAACCTCTATATCTTCAAGAACTAGATTCATAGTATTTATAGATTCTTCCAGCTTTTGTAGTTTAGCATTTTTATCCTCAATATCATTTTCAAGGTTTACAATTCTTTCATAGGATTCATCCAATCGATAACTCACTAATATACTAACCAAAGAAGCTCCTATTAAAATACCTACTAATATTCCTGTCTCTTATACACATCTGACGCTGCCGACGATCTTACGCGTG
>USMD01000142.1 GCA_900555725.1 uncultured Garciella sp.
TTTTTACTCCAGCTGAAGCTTAGAAATCGTTATCCAGGGACATAGCTGCCGTTATACACATTATAAGGACTCTAACTTGCTAAAGCAAGAAAGCTTTCGTATCTCCCACTTTGATAGAAGCGGGAGTCTTACGGCAGGTAGTCATCGGATAAATCTTTGCTTTCCTTTCTGATGGATCTGTACATAAAATTTTATGCATCCATCTGGTGATATGATAGAAAAATAATAGTTGATCAGGATAATAATTTATGATAAAATATTTTTATTAAAAGGGAGTAGTTTTTTATATATAGTCAACATTACTGGTTAAACTTTTGTTTAACTTGGCTATATATCTCACTTGGTGGGAAACGAGACTTTTAATATAACCTTTTTACGGTTATATTAAAAGTCTTTTTATTATATAAATAAAAAATTATATTATGGTAAAGGGGCTATGCAAATGTAAAATAGGGTATATTATAAGATAAGTGTTCATGATTATAAATTTTGTTAATAGGAACGAAAAAAAATCTGCTTTTAAAAAGAAATAAAGGGGTGTTGAAAAATGTGGTTTTCAAAATCTCCAAAAGAAGTATTAAAGGAATTTGATGTAAATCCTGAAACCGGCCTTAGTAAGGAAGAGACTAAGACAAGATTAGAAAAATATGGACAAAATAAGTTAAAAAGTAAACCCAAAAAGAGCACATTGAAATTATTTTTGGAACAATTGCAAGACATGCTGATTTACGTTCTTTTGGCATCAGCATTGATTACTTTAGTAATTGGGGAATATGTAGATGCATTTATTATTCTGTTTGTAATAATATTAAATGCTGTAATAGGTGTTGTACAAGAATCTAAAGCAGAAAAAGCAATTGAAGCCTTGCAGAAAATGACAACACCAAAATCCTTAGTAAGACGTAATGGAGAAATAATGGAAGTAAATTCTGAAGAGTTAGTACCAGGGGACATCGTTATTTTAGATGCCGGAAGATTCGTACCAGCGGATATTAGGCTATTGGAAAGTGTAAATCTTCAAATAGAGGAATCCGCCCTTACCGGGGAGTCAGTACCGAGTGATAAGAATGCTCAAGATCTTCATGAAAATCCTAAAACCTCCATCGGTGACAGGTCTAATATGGCATTTATGTCTACATTAGTTACCTATGGTAGAGGGGAAGGGGTTGTAGTTTCTACAGCCATGGATACCGAAATGGGTAAAATTGCTGAAGCCCTTGGAGAAGATGTTGATGAAATGACCCCACTTCAAAAAAGATTAGATGAACTGGGAAGGGTACTAGGATTTTTAGCAATCGGTATTTGTGTAGTGATATTTGGCATTGCTCTTATTCAAGGAAGAGATTTATTTGAAATGTTTTTAACGGCAATTAGTTTAGCGGTTGCAGCTATTCCAGAAGGACTTGCTGCTATTGTAGCCATTGTATTGGCAATGGGTGTTACTAGAATGTCTAAGAAAAATGCCATTATAAGAAAACTTCCTGCCGTTGAGACTTTAGGTTCGGTAAATATCATATGTTCTGATAAAACCGGTACCCTTACCCAAAATAAAATGACTGTTGTAAAACATTATGTTCAAGGAAACCTAAAGGATGTGCCTACAGAGGGTTCTGGATTACAAGCCAAGGAAGATGAAAAAGAATTAATCAAAACTTTTGTATTGTGTTCCGATGCTACCTATGATGTAAAAACTGGAGAGGGTACAGGGGATCCAACAGAAGTAGCTCTCGTTGCCTTAGGTCACAAATATGATATGACAAAAGAAGATTTAAATGCAAAACATAAGAGAGTTGGGGAAAAGCCTTTCGACTCCGATAGAAAATTAATGTCTACTTTAAATGAAGAAGGGAATGGATATCGAGTTCATACTAAGGGAGCCATTGATAATATTCTAAAAATATCTACAAAAGCCTTAGTAAATGGAAAGATTGTATATTTAACCCAAGAATTAAAAAAAGAATACTTAAAAGTTTCTGAGGAAATGTCAGATAATGCTCTACGGGTTCTAGGGGCAGCTTTTAAGGATACAGATCATATCATAGAACCTGAAGAAATGGAAAGTGATTTAATTGTATTAGGTGTGGTTGGAATGATAGACCCACCAAGATTAGAGGTAAAAGACTCTATTTTAGAAGCAAAAAGAGCAGGAATTACTCCAGTTATGATTACAGGAGACCATAAAAACACAGCCTTTGCCATTGCCAAAGACCTGGACATTGCAGAATCTATAGGACAAAGTATTACCGGGGCAGAAATTGATCAAATGTCCAATGAAGAGTTTGCTAATAAGATTAATAACTATAGGGTATTTGCTAGGGTTTCCCCCGAACATAAGGTAAAGATTGTAAAGGCCTTTAGATCCCATGGAAACATTGTATCCATGACCGGAGATGGAGTAAATGATGCCCCTTCCCTAAAAAATGCCGATATCGGTGTTGCAATGGGAATCACTGGAACAGATGTATCCAAAGGTGCCAGTGATATGATCTTAACCGATGACAACTTCTCTACTATCGTTACCGCAGTGGAAGAGGGAAGAAATATTTATAATAATATTAAAAAGGCAGTAACCTTCCTCCTATCCTGTAACCTTGGGGAAGTAATTTCCATATTTTTATCGGTGTTATTTGCATGGCCAGTACCTCTGATTCCAACACAAATTTTATGGATTAATTTAATTACTGATTCATTGCCAGCTTTGGCTCTTGGAATGGATCCAGGAGATCATGATGTTATGAAACATAAGCCAAGGGATCCAAAGGAAAGTTTCTTCGCCCATGGGGCTGGATTTAGAGCGGTTCTTGGAGGAGCATTAATCGGTATATTTACCCTTTTGGCATTTTACTTTGGACTATCCGAATTTGGATATCAATTAGGTTCTGGGGATATTCCTGAAAAGGTTTTGAGATATGCTAGAACCATGGCTTTTGTTGTATTAGCTGCATCCCAGCTATTCTATTCATTGTCCATGAGAAACGAAACCAAGTCTATTTTCCAAATAGGAGTATTCTCCAATAGATATCTAATAGGATCAATATTGATAGGAATTTTTTTGCAAGACATTGTAATCTCTATACCATTTTTAGCAAATGCCTTTGGGGTACAAATGCTTTCTCTCAGAGATTGGAGTATTGTAATAGGATTTGCCCTGATACCACTGGTTGTGAATGAGATTATAAAGACAATTATGAGAGTGAAAGAAGAATAAAGATAAAAAAGTCATTCTAAAGGGATGGCTTTTTTTATTGCAGAAAATCTAAAATTTACTTGAACAGAGTAAAAAGTCGCTAATTGTATACTTAAGTAAGTCAATTATTTTATAGTTTTTGAATGTAGATCTGTCTCTTATACACATCTGACGCTGC
>USMD01000143.1 GCA_900555725.1 uncultured Garciella sp.
GTATAAGAGACAGCTATCAAGCAATTTACAGATACTAATATGATATTTACTAGAATACTGCATAATATGTTCATCTATTCATTCTATGAATTGTTTATACAGCATATTCGATATTTTTAGTGGCTATTACATTTACATTTGTACCTGCAACATTTTTAATAATAATATCCCTTTCATGTATCGGAGCTTCCACCTCTACATCCTTTAATTCTCTAATACAATCCATGATTTTCCCCTTTGGAATATCCTCTTGGGTTTTTACAGAAACCACCCCTAATTCTCCATTTTTCACCTTCACTGAAGAAGTCACAATTCTAGTAGGATTTGTGCATTCTTTTTGGGCATAGTTTTTTCCTTTCATACAGGTGTTTCCCTTTACTTCTATTACTTTACCATTTTCTATGTCTACAAATAAAGCACAACCTATGGGACATCCTATACAAGTTAGTTCTCTTTTTTCCTTCATAACCATTACTCTCCTTCTATCATAAAAGTAATTTTTCTACAATTAGGATACTTATCAAATAATTCTTTTTTTAGTGCTACTGTTTCCATTTCTCCCGGTGTAAGAATTCTTTTCTTCAAATGTTTTTCTCTTACATCATCAAAATAAACTGAGATATAGCTATTTCTAAAAACATCTCCTACTCGAAATCTTACTTCTACGACATCCTCTATATTTTCTTTATTGATAGATTGGGGAACTGTATATCGAACACCGTTAGTAGCAACTAGTTCTATTCCTTCTTCTTGGAAATTCTTTCCTCTTAGATATCTTGCAGCATTTTTTCCAGCTTGCATACTTTCCGCAGTAACAAAATCCACAAGGTCATGAACGTGTAGTACATTTCCACAGGCAAAAATTCCTTCTACATTTGTTTCAAGACTTTCTTTTACAATGGGTCCCCCTGTAACCGGAGATAATTTTATTTCTGCTTTTTTAGATAATTCATTTTCGGGAACCAGTCCTACAGACAATAATAGAGTATCACAAGGAATATATTGTTCTGTTCCTTTAATAGGGTTCTTATTTTCATCTACCTTTGAAATGGTAACCCCTTTTAATCTATCCTTTCCTTTAATATTGGTAACTGTATGCGAAAGGAGTAGAGGAATATTAAAATCATCCAAACATTGAACAATATTTCTTTTCAATCCCCCGGAATAGGGCATAAGTTCTACCACAGCCTTTACGTTGGCACCCTCTAAGGTCATCCTTCTTGCCATAATGAGTCCAATATCTCCGGAACCTAAGATTACTACCTCTTTTCCTGGCATATATCCATCCATATTCACAAGTTTTTGGGCCGTTCCCGCTGAATAGATCCCAGCACACCTATCTCCTGGAATATTAATAGCTCCCCTGGGTCGCTCTCTACAACCCATAGCTAAAATAATCGCCTTTGTCTTAATCTCTAAAATTCCGTCTTCTTCATTTAGTGCTGTAATAATTTTATCCTTCGTGATATCTAAAACCATGGTATCTAATTTATAGTGTATTTTTTTATCCTGTACTTGCTTAATAAATCTTGATGCATATTCTGGCCCTGTTAATTCTTCTTGAAAGGTATGAAGTCCAAAACCATTGTGAATGCATTGGTTTAATATTCCTCCAAGGCAATGGTCTCTTTCTAGTATTAAAATATCTTCTACTCCTTCCTGTCTAGCTCCTATGGCCGCTGCAAGACCAGCAGGTCCTCCTCCGATGATGACTAATTCATGTTCTATCATTTTTCAAACCTCCAAACCCAATAGGTGTATTAATGTATATGCCTTTGTTAGATCTCTTTATTTCTACCGATAATTAAGTTAGAATGATTGCCAAATTTGGTAACTTCTGTTTCTGATAAATCTAACTCCTCTGCTAAGATTCTCATTAATTTAGGCAAACAAAATCCCGATTGACATCGTCCCATTCCTGCTCTGGTTCTTCTTTTAATCCCATCTAAATCCCTTGCCCCAAGGGGCCTATTTATAGCATTTCGAATTTCTCCTTCAGTAACTGTTTCGCATCTACATACAATCTTTCCATAAGAGTGATCTTTTTGAATAAGAGCCTTTCTCTCTTTATTGGTCATTTCTCTAAACTTTGGTATTCCCTTTCGAATAGGATTAAAGTTTTCATTTTTGTTAGGTGCTAACTTCTCTACTACTATATTTTCTACTAATTCTGCAATAGCTGGTGCACTGGAAAGCCCTGGAGATTCTATTCCAGCAACATTGATAAACCCAGGTACATCCTCTACTTCTCCAATAATAAAATCTTCTTCTGTGCTATGAGCTCTAAGTCCTGCAAAGGAAGTAATAACTTGTCTCATAGGAACATTTCTTAAAGTGAATCTAGCTTTTTCTAAAACAAAGTCTAATCCTACCGCAGTGGTACTAACATCTGATTTATCCTCTATATCTTCGGCAGTAGGTCCCAAAAGAAGATTTCCATCTACTGTTGGGGTGACTAGTACTCCCTTTCCCATCTTAGTAGGCAATTGAAAGAGAGTTCTTTGGGCAAGGTCCCCTACTGCTTTATCAAATAGGCAGTACTCCCCTTTTCGTGGTATAATCTCTATTTTGTTTTCACTGATCATATTGTTGATGGTATCTGCAAATACCCCCGCTGCATTAATGATCAATCTACTTTGAAAATCTCCTTGACTGGTTTTTATTAGAAAGCCATTTTCTGTTTTCTCTATCTTTTTTACCTCAGTGTTGAAATAGAAATGAACTCCATTGGAATTTGCATTTTCTGCATAAGCTATGGTCATCTCATAGGGACATACAATTCCACCGGTTGGAGCATATAGGGCTGCTACTACCTTTGGGCTAACATTTGGCTCTAATCTTAATACCTCTTCTCTAGGAATAATCTCAAGTTTAGGCACTCCATTTTTTTCTCCTTGTTTCTTTAATTCATATAGCTTATCTTTCTGATCTTCATCAAAGCATAAAACCAAAGAACCATTTCTCCGAAAGGGAAAATCTAATTCCTCAGATAGTTGATCAAACATAGAGTTTCCTTTAGCGTTTAACTTTCCCTTTAGGGTATTTGGTTTCGCATCATGCCCAGCATGGACGATCCCACTATTGGCCTTTGATGTACCAACAGCTACATCTGACTCTTTTTCTAATACACAAATCCTTAAATGATATTTGGATAACTCTCTGGCAATGCTACTACCTATTACTCCAGCTCCAATAATGACAATATCCATCATAGCAATTCCTCCTATTAAATACAAAAAGCCGTGATTTCAAGAGATATCATTATATACTGAAAGTACATAAAATATCCTTTAAAATCGCGGCTCTCTAAACCTGTCTCTTATACACATCTCCGAGCCCACGAGACAGGCAGAAATCT
>USMD01000144.1 GCA_900555725.1 uncultured Garciella sp.
ATAAGAGACAGCATAAAAAGAATCTATATAGCAATAAAAAGATCCATAGGATATATTATATAAAACGGCCATTGCAGAGCTGTTTATTTTGTTGTATCATTTATCGTAGTAACAGGACTGCTGTTGAATTTTAATAACAATATTTAATGCACTTAATTCTAAGTATTTAGTTTGAAATAGATATCACAGCTTAATTTTTCAGGATGAATTCTATTCTCTTTTTCCCTACAGTAAATTAACTCTATCCAAAAATGTACGTACTTGTTATTTTGTTTCTTGTATTATATAATAAGCCGTACAGAAAAGCAATCTGTTTTACTGATAGAGGAAAATATGAAAGGTGGGTTTGATTATGGATTTTTAAAACTGTTAAAAGATGAAAGGTATTCTGTCAGAAAATTTTGTTGCCCTTGGGGTACTCCGCATCTGGCACGGTACTTCATCCCTAGTACAACATCCTTTTTGAGATCGACCACACTGTATTTTATAACTCGTTTGAAGGAATCCCACAAGAGGAAATTTATTAAATTATATCTTTATACAACACAAATACAAAATCTCTCGTAAAGGTGGTTATTCAATGAAAATTATAGCTGTAAACGGAAGTCCTCGCAAAAACTGGAATACGCATATCCTATTGAACAAAGCGCTGGAAGGAGCACAAAGTGAAGGCGCACAGACGGAACTTGTCAATCTTTATGACTTAGACTATAAAGGCTGTATTAGCTGCATGGCCTGTAAAGTCAAAAGCGGCAAAAGTCTGGGGCGATGTACTGTAAACGATGAGCTTAAACCAGTACTTGAAACAATAGATAGCTGCGATGGTCTGATTATTGGTTCACCAATATATTTTAGTGATGTGACTGCCATGACAAAAGGTTTTTTGGAACGATTTCTATTCCAATATCTCTCTTATGATGATTATTCTCAAACTTATTATGATGAAAACATAAAAAAATCGGCATTTATTTATACAATGAATGTTTCGGAGAGTATGCTTGACAAAATCGGATATAATGCCTTGTTTGAAAAATATAAAATGATGTTCAGTCATTTTGGGTACGAGCAAACCATTGTATCAACTGAAACTCTACAGGTAAATGATTATAGCAAATATCATATGGCGAGGTTTAATGAAACAGAACGAAAAGAACGTAGGGAAAAAGTTTTTCCAGGTGACTGTCAAAAAGCCTATGACTTGGGGAAATCTATGGTAAAAGGTTAATGTGTAAAACAAAAGCGTGAAGTAGCCTCACGCTTTTGTTTATCTTGAAAATGTAGCTACTATGAGATGTAGTGCGATATGCATAGGAGAGGTATTTATTTATATTTTTATATATATTGATTTTACTGCCCTGCGGGGGAATATAGTTACTTTTTTTAGTGGATTCTTTCTGGCGGGAGGATCTTATTTTACACAAATAAAAAACGCCAGCCTGGTTTCCCAGCCTGACGCTCGGTTTCTTTCGTGAACAAACTTTGTAATTGTAAACATACTTTTGTGTATGTTGACGGATCCTATCTTTTAGAAAATTGGGGAGCTCTTCTTGCTTTCTTTAAACCATATTTCTTTCTTTCCTTCATTCTTGGATCCCTTGTTAGAAAACCTGCTTTCTTTAAGGGCTTTCTTAGTTCTGGATCTGCTTGTAATAAAGCTCTAGCAATTCCATGACGAATGGCTCCTGCTTGTCCTGTAAATCCACCACCATGCACATTTACATAAACATCGAATCTACCTTCTGTATTTGTTAACACCAATGGTTGCTTTGCAATTACCTTTAGTGTTTCTAGTCCAAAAAATTCATCTAAGTCTCTACCATTGACGATAAATTTACCTTCTCCTGGTAATAATCTTACTCTTGCAATTGATTTTTTTCTTCTACCAGTTCCTAAATATTGTACAATAGCCAATGTATTTCCTCCCTTCAACCATTATTGGTTTATTTCTAAAACTTCTGGTTTTTGTGCTTCATGGGGATGTTCTGCTCTTCTATATACTCGTAGTTTCTTAATCATTTGACGTCCCAAACGATTGTGAGGGAGCATTCCTCTGACTGCCTCATATACTACTTTTTCTGGTTTCTTTGCCAAAAACTCTCTATAGGGAACCTCCTTTAGTCCTCCTGGATATAGAGAGTGTGTTCGATACATTTTTTGATCTAATTTTTTACCTGTTAACTGAATCTTTTCTGCATTAATAATGACTACATGGTCTCCTGTATCTACATGTGGAGTGTAGATTGGTTTATGTTTTCCTCTTATAATCTTTGCTACTTCGCTTGCCAGTCTACCTAATGTTTTGCCATCTGCATCTACTATATACCATTTTCTCTCTATCTCATTGGCTTTTGCCATGTATGTTTTCATTCTTATTTCCCTCCTTGTTTAACAAATAGAAAATTTCAATTTCACTATTTCTACCCTTCATAGTTTTTGATCCGGGGCTAACCAATCAAATTCTATACCATTTTTTATTGTAATACAATCAGCCAGACGTGTCAATGATTTCCCATAGATTCATAAAATACTTTTTCCAAATATAATCCATGGGCTGGGGCAGTAATTCCTGCCCTACTTCTATCTTTGGACTTTATAATATCCATAATTTCTTCATAGGAGATTTTTCCCATTCCTACTTCTACTAACGTTCCCATGATAATCCTCACCATATGATATAAGAATCCATTTCCCTGGATTTCTAATATGATTTTTTTATCTTTTCTAATAAGCTTTGAAGAAGTAATGGTACGTATGGACGTTTTTATCAAGCTACCAGATGCCCTAAAGGCAGAAAAATCGTGGGTACCTATTAAAAATTCATTTGCTTTTCTCATGTTTTCTATACTTAATTTCTGGGGAATATGCCAGGCTCTATTGTATTCTAAAGCTGAGTGAAAAGCACTGTTTTGTATATGATAAGTATACTTTTTCCCTATGGCATCATAGCAACTGTGAAAACCCATCGGTCTCTCGATTGCTTGATAGATTCGTATATCTATAGGTAATTTGCTATTTAATGCATAGGGAATCTTTTCTATAGGAATCTTGCTTCCGGTATAAAAATTGGCACTTTGTCCCCGAGCATGTACTCCACTATCAGTACGACTAGAACCAATAAGTCTTATATCTTCCTTTGTAATTTGTTCAATAGCCTCTTCTACCTTTTCTTGTACTGTTAAAGCATTTTCTTGCCTTTGCCATCCATGATAGTTACTACCATCATACTCCAAAAGTATTTGAATATTTCGTTTCACTCCTATACCATCTCCATGAGATAGGGATCTGTCTCTTATACACATCTCCGAGC
>USMD01000145.1 GCA_900555725.1 uncultured Garciella sp.
GCGTCAGATGTGTATAAGAGACAGAATTCCAGTTATCAATGTATATGATAACATAGTACTTCCAGTGTCACTTGATGCAAAGAAAGAAGATAAAGATTATGTTATGGGATTAATCAATAAATTAGGACTTGAGAAACAAATAGAGAAATATCCCAATGAATTATCAGGAGGTCAGCAACAGAGGGTTGCTATCGCTAGGGCGTTAGCCAATAGACCATCAGTAATATTTGCAGATGAACCTACTGGTAATCTAGATAGTAAGACTACAAATGAAGTTATGAATATGCTTGAATGGTGTGTTAGAGAGTATAAACAAACACTTGTTATGATAACCCACAATGATGATATTGCAAAGACTGCTGACAAATTGATAACTATAAAAGATGGAAAAATAGATGAGCGAGTGGAAGAATAATAATCTTTAATGATCCAAGCTAGCAATTTAAAAGCCGAAAAGCTTTAACATGAGAGTGTGAAGCTTTTTCTGTAAATTGGCTTTCTATGATAATTGTTAAAGGCAGAAATAAATAAAAGAAAAATATTCTTCTTAGAGGAGTGGAGAGTATGAATAAATGTAATAAATGTAATGTAGAGATGGTGGCAGGTTATACCATTGTAAATGATAATATCCATGGAGGTTTAAAAATAGCTAGACAACAAAGGGGATTTGATAACCTCTGCATGAACTATTACATGGTCTATTGCTTCCTAAAAGGTCAACCGCATATGTTTATTTATCAATAGCAGGAATTACATTTTATCCTCTGAATCCTATGAGTAGAAATAGATACATTTTTGTTGCTATATTACCAGGAATAATGATGTCTATTGGTATGAATAATATATTAAAAAGTAGATTTGAGTAAAATTTATGTTTAAACATGTATTAAAAATATTCTTTGAAAGAAAAATATTTACTTTATTAATTACATCAGTTGCAGTATTTCAAAGTATTCTTGGAATTACTGTTCCATATTTAAATGGATGGTTTATTGATATGCTTATATCATCTCCATCTACTAACCCAATCACCTCATAAACTTCCCGTATATAATTTTTTGTCCAAAATCATTATACGAGAAAAAGTTGATTGGGTGGTACATTTTTTATTTAGCAAGAGCTTAAATCTGGTACACTTTTAGTTTAGCATTAGCATTATTTTTCACGAAATAAAAGGGGAAGAGGATGTTGAGATTCCAGATTTATACTAGCACAAGTAAATTTACATATATATCGTCAGAAGTGTTGACATTCTTGATAGGAAAATATATATTGATATAAGTGATATCAATATGGTATAGTTGATGAAAGGAGTGTAATCACTATGACTATGGGAAAAGAAAAAACTAGGATATTAGTAAATCTTCCTATTGAGTTAAAGGAAGAACTAGAACAATATGCTAAGGAAGACAATAGGTCTTTAAGTAATTACATTGTAAACTTACTTGTTCGATATAAGGATGTAGAAAGAAAGGAAAGATTGGGAGATCCCTTTAAGGATCAATAGGAAAAATAGATAAAATTATTGAATCATCCTATTCCTCCTCAAGATTTAAAAACCTATGGATTAGTCTTATACATTTTACTGTTATGATTTCTGGCACATGGTCCACAATTTTTAGACCTCTGGAACGCCAGTCTAAACTTCTTATTTGATCTGTTAAGATAACTCCTTGAATTTTCAGACCCTCCGGAATTTTCACCTCAAATGGATAACCTTTTTCTTTGGTTGTTATGGGACATAAGATTGCGAAGATTCCATTATTAAAAAGTCTAGGAGACAACACAATAGCCGGTCTATGTCCTGCTTGCTCATGTCCTGATTGTGGGTTAAAGTTGATATAAACTAAATCTCCCTTTCTCGGGATTATTTTTTCCATTACCAAATTTCCTTTCCTTCTGGCTTCCCAAAATCAATTTCATTATGCTGATTTTCCTCTGTGATTTGTGCCATTAATTCTTCTAATGTTGGAACTTTCTCTATGGGTTTTAGTATAATTTTATCTTCTTCTGTTTTAAGTTCAAACTGAGAACCATCTACAATACCATATTTTTTTACTACTTGTTTGGGTATTCGTAATCCTAAACTGTTTCCCCAACGTTTCACATGAATCGTCATAGAAATCACCTCTTTTTTATTTTTAATTTTCTTATTATCCATTATATCACCCTTCAAAAGTTTTGTATATACTTTAGTTTATACAAAATAATTTGGATTGATACCTAAAGATAGATTTATAGAAAAAATAGTTATTTCTTTTAGAATCCATCTCCTCTAGCAATGGGCGTTTATATAGTGGTATTATTCGTTTTATTATATGAGAAAAGGACACAAAGGAGCTAAATTATACTTGACACGTGTTTGGTACGTGTTGAAATATTAGGTAGTGTAAAGTGAGCTATGAAAAAATTAAGAATAAAATAAAGACTTGAAATGAACCTTAAAGTGTAGTTTTAGGTAATTGTGTATATTACAAAAAGCTCTTTGCCAATGGATTAGTAGCGCACGCCATCCTTGACAGCATGGCGAACAATGCTCTGAAGTTATTACCGACGGCGAAGAAACTCCCTTCTTTTTGAAGAAGCAGATGGAGTATATGTAAATATCCAAGGAAAAGATCGTCCTGAATCAGGAAAGAAGCTTGAAATGAAAGTAGCAGTAGCCTATGAAGGATGGAAAGAAGTTAGTAAAGATAGATATGAATTGGTAAATAAAATAGCATGTGCAGGATTCGAAGAAGTAAAAAAAGAAGAATCTATAGAAACACTCACTTACTATGGAGAAATATACTTAAAATATATCGAGCAAACCAATCATGATATTACTGAAGAGCGGTTAAAAGAAGAAATAAAAAAACTAGATGGGAAGGGGGCTATTACCATGAGTATATTGCAAAAGAGAGAAGAGAAGGGAATGCGAAGAGGAATGCAAAAAGGAAGACAAGAGGGGGTACAAAAAGTTGCTAAGAACTTATTAAAGGAAGGTGTAGAAATAGCTTTAGTAGCGAAATGTACAGGTTTTTCTGAATCGGAAGTAGAAAAATTAAAAGAAGAATTGAATAACTAAAGTAATATAAGAGAGGATGAGAAGCTAGCACCAATCATCCTCATCTACCCTATCAAGCAATAAACACATCCTTAATATAAATTGATCACCATGAATACCATATTCTAAATACCCTTCATATTTATCAGCAATGTCTTGAAGAATCTTAAGACCATATCCAGGGGAAATATATTTCTTCCTATTGAAATACTTT
>USMD01000146.1 GCA_900555725.1 uncultured Garciella sp.
ATCGTCGGCAGCGTCAGATGTGTATAAGAGACAGTTGGTATTTCGAATAATGTGAATTTAGTTATAGCATAAAAGTTTGTTTGGAGGGATAACCATGAAACTATCATTTATCAAGGTAAATCCTGTAGGAAATATGATCATAGAAAAATCTCTCAACACTTTAAGACTACAAATGATGGAGGAGAATTTTGTGGAAATGTTAAAGGAATAGCAATGATCGATAAAGACTCGTTGAGCTAATAGAACCAAGATACTAAATCTGTTTATATAAAATATTTATAAAGGGGGATCCTAATGAAAACAGATATTGAAATTGCACAGGAAGCGAAAATGAAGCCTATTGGAGAAATTGCAAAACAACTAGGGCTAGAAGAAGAAGATCTAGAGCTTTATGGAAAATACAAAGCTAAGATTACTTCACAAGTATGGGAAAGGGTAAAAAATCATCCCGATGGAAAATTGATTTTAGTGACCGCCATTAGTCCTACTTCTGCAGGGGAAGGAAAATCCACCACAGCCGTTGGACTAGGAGATGCTCTAGAGCAAATCGGGAAAAAATCCTGTATTTGCTTAAGGGAACCTTCCTTAGGACCAGTCTTTGGTATCAAAGGGGGGGCCGCTGGAGGTGGCTATGCCCAGGTAGTTCCTATGGAAGAAATTAACCTTCACTTTACGGGAGATATGCACGCCATCACCGCTGCCAACAACCTATTATCCGCTGTCATAGACAATCATATTCATCAGGGAAATTCTCTTGAAATTGATGTAAGAAGAATTCTATGGAAAAGAGCAGTAGATATGAATGATAGAGCTCTAAGAAGTATTGTAGTAGGCTTAGGGGGAAAAGCCAACGGATTTCCAAGAGAAGATAGCTTTCAAATCACAGTAGCCTCTGAAATTATGGCAATCTTATGCTTAGCTACTGACCTAAAGGATTTAAAAAGAAGAATTGGAGACATTGTCATAGGCTATGATATACATGGTAAACCAGTAAGAGCGAAACAATTAAAAGCAGAAGGAGCTATGACTCTACTTTTAAAGGATGCTATAAAACCAAACCTAGTTCAAACCTTAGAAAACACTCCAGCCTTTATTCATGGAGGACCTTTTGCCAATATCGCCCACGGTTGCAATAGTATTATGGCTACAAAATACGCCTTAAAGCTTTCCGATTATGTAGTAACCGAGGCAGGATTTGGGGCAGATTTAGGAGCAGAAAAGTTCTTTGATATTAAATGCCGTTATGGGGATCTAAGGCCCAATGGGGTAGTATTAGTAGCCACCATAAGAGCCTTAAAAATGCACGGAGGATGCCCAAAGAATTCTTTGGACAAAGAAGATTTAGAAAGCCTAGAAAAAGGACTAGAAAATCTGGGAAAACAAATCGAAAACATCCAAAGGTATAAAGTACCTGTAATAGTGGCCATTAATATCTTCCTTTCAGATACCCGAGAAGAAATCAGAATTGTAGAGGAAAAATGTAGTGAAGTAGGAGTAGAAGTTGCTCCCTGTGAAGTTTGGGAAAAAGGAAGTAAAGGAGGAATAGAGTTAGCGAAAAAAGTTGTAAAAATGGTAGAAGAGATCCCCTTTCAATTTAAAGTCCTTTATGATGAAAAACAAGCGATTAAGGAAAAGATTGAAACCATTGTAAGGGAAATATATGGCGGAGATGGGACAGAATATACCTCCAAAGCTCAAAAAGCCATCAAAGAATTAGAAGAAAATCACTTAGATGCCCTTCCTATCTGTATGGCAAAAACCCAATACTCCCTATCAGATGATCCAAGTAAATTAGGACGACCGAAAGGATTTAAAATCACCGTAACGGATGTAAAAATTTCAGCGGGGGCAGGATTTATTGTGGTATATACAGGAAATATTATGACTATGCCAGGACTTCCCAAAATACCCTCTGCAGAAAAAATGGATATTGATGAGAAGGGGAAAATTGTGGGATTGTTTTAAGATCATTTAATAAATACCCATTTCTGTGAAATGATAGAGTAGATCTAGGCATATTAAGTGTTAATTGGACGAAAGTTGTAATCAGACAAAAAGTTTTAGTTTGCTATGCCTTTGCCAAATTTCGCTGTTTAAAAAACCTCTTTATATGACAATGCTTGTCGTTGAATAATGAGAGGAGACTTATAGATGAACAAAACACGTAACTTAGTTTTTGTAGCACTGCTGATTGCTTTGAATCTAGTATTGACACGATTTTTTGCTATTCAAACTCCTATTGTAAGAATAGGCTTTGGATTTATTCCCATTGCCCTTTCTGCTATGTTTTTTGGCCCTTCTATCGGAGGAATTGTAGCTGCATTAGCAGATATATTAGGCATGATCATTTTCCCCCAAGGAGCATTTTTCCCAGGCTTTACTTTAACTGCTTTTGTAGGAGGATTTATTTATGGGACCTTTTTATATAATAGGTCGAAGTCTTGGAAGAATATTTTATTAGCTTGTATAGCTATTTCTATTATAGTCAATTTAGGACTTAATACTTTATGGGTTTCTATGATAACAGGCAATGCTTTTATTGCTATCATAGGTCCCCGAGTTGTAAAAGAGATTATTTTAATTCCTATTCAAACAACTTTAATTCAAATCACTTGGAGCCATATGGGAAAGTATATCCAAAAAAATTTTATAATATAAAATAATAAAGTAGGAGGGGGTGACTAACCCCCTTTCTCTCACATCACCGCTCATTCGGTTCCGCAAGCGGAGGTTCGGTTGTTTAAAGAGGAGGTTAATATACAATGAGTAAAAAAGAAGTATCAAGTGGCATAAAATCATTTAAATTTATCCTTTATGCTTTACTAGGAATCTTTATGTTTTTTGTACCAATTAAAGTAGGAGGGAAAAGTTCAATCCCTATTGATCATATTGTAAACTACATTAAAGCTATACCAAGCTTTGGCCCAGTATATACTGGGACAGTAGTTATAATAGGAGGAATTTTACCCTTTATAAACAAATCTTGGAAGAAGGATAGGGCAACTACAGCATTTTCTTTTTTGAAATTATTAGGAATTGTATTTATTTTTATGGCTATTTTCAATGTAGGTCCTGCAGCTCTACTGGACCCAGACGTTATTCCTTTTGTTTATAATAAGGTTGTTATCCCAGTAACAACTATAGTACCTATAGGTTCTATTTTTCTAGCATTTTTAGTAAATTATGGATTAATGGAATTTATCGGAGTGTTTATGCACACTGTAATGAAACC
>USMD01000147.1 GCA_900555725.1 uncultured Garciella sp.
CGCGTAAGATCGTCGGCAGCGTCAGATGTGTATAAGAGACAGGAAATAGATTTAGTAAAAAGTAAGATCAATATTTTTGAGGAAAACAAAGATCAGATGGATGATATAAGAAAAATAAAAAGGCAAGTTGTTAAAATAGATAGAAAAATTATAGAGGAGAAGAAAAGTCATCCATATAGAAGAAAAAATCAAACTGCGAGCGACAAAAATTACGGTAAAGGGAAAGATAAAAATCATTTAAATATAAGTGATAAAATTCTTCATAATATTCCAGAGTATGAAGCATTGAATTTAATGATCAATAAATTTAATATGACAAATTTTGAACAGAAAATTTTTAAAATTTATGATCTAATTAAAAAAAATATACCTGAAAATATAAGGAACTCTTGTAAATTTAAACTCTTAAAAAGTAGAAAGATATCTATGAATATAATGAACTATAGAATTTTCCTTTTTCCAGATGGAAGGAGGCCATGGATTCAAATAATTTATCCCAAAAGCAATATATACGATTTAAAATATATAATACCGGAAGAACGATTAACAAACATTTCAGGTAAATGGATATTTGTAAATATTGAATGTTATATTCTCTATTTGAGTTTTGATGAAGTTTTGAAATTTAAAAAAGAAAATTGGGAGTCATTTGCCAAAGCTTGTCTGATTGCCTATAATGGCAAAAAAACCAGAATGAGAGATTCAAATATGATAGTTAACTGGGATGACAATAGAAATAGTAATTTATAATGAGGCGAAATATTTCATACTGGACAAGTTGATTTTATAAAAATAATACATATAAAAGATGTATATTCCACTGTCCTGTCAAAGCCATTTCAAAAAATGGACATGACAAAGCTATCTGTTTTCGATTTTGCAGGAACATTTTTATAACGAAGGTATTTTATTAACTGATAAATTGTGTTAATTCCCTGTTAAATTTATTTCGTTCTTCCCAAAACAAACCGTGACCACTATACTCAAAAGGTATAAGCTTGGAATTTCTTATTCCTTGTTTTTGTGCTACAGCCAATGGAAAGGGACAAATTCTATCATGAATGCCATGAAGAATCAAGGTAGGAACATGTATTTTTGCAAGGTCATAAAATAAGCTTTCATCTCTAAAAGTTATCAAAATAAACTATTCATTTTGATATGTTCCTGCATATGTACAGTAAATTAACGCTATCCTTTTAAATTTTCAACATTGATCTCATCACTCTTTTATGGTAAAATATAGGGTACTGTAAATAAAGGAGGAACCGAAACTATGACTGCCTCAATGCGTTTAAGATAAGCTAGCAATAAAAAAAGTAGTAGAAATATCTACAATGGTGGGCTTTTTGTTGCGCTTATTTTGCGAATTGGGACATGGATACGAGTAAGGTGTAACCATTTAGGGTTATATGTTTTCTCCTATGTCTTTTTGCGTTGATAAGCAGACTAAAGCTCCTATTTGGAAATTTAGTCTGTATTTTTTATTGCCTAAAAACGGAGAAACCGTCAGTAAAAAAATGTAATTTATGGGAAGGATGAGATTGACTCCTGTTGAATGGATTTGTAATGGATAAATATTAAGAACCGAGGGATACATCTTTGTTTTCCGGTGCGCATTGCCATTAAGTTTTTAAATAATATTGGAGGAAATAATTATGGATACAAAGAAAAATTGGAAAAAGAACATAATACTTTTTTTGGGCAGCCAGACCATATCTCTTTTTGGGTCGATGCTAGTTCAATATGCTATTACATGGTATATTACATTAAAAACACAATCTGGTGTAATGATGACTATATCAATTATTTGCGGTTTTCTGCCGACCTTCTTTCTTTCTCCTTTTGCGGGGGTATGGGCTGATCGCTATAATAGAAAGATACTTATTATTTTATCAGATTCCTTGATAGCGATATCGACGCTTATTTTAGCTATATTGTTTTTTATGGGATACGATTCGGTGTGGCTGATCTTTGCAGCATCTGCCATAAGAGCATTGGGTTCAGGTATCCAGACACCGGCTATAGGGGCTTTTATTCCACAGTTTGTACCAGAGAAAAAGCTGATCAAAGTGAATGCAACAAACAGTACCATCCAATCGATGGTTACGCTTGTGGCCCCGATGCTAAGTGGAGCACTGCTCTATCTATGGCTACTATCGAAACAATATTTTTCATAGATGTAATTACAGCTGCTATAGCGGTTTCGATTCTACTTTTTCTTATTAATGTGCCTGTTCATGCAAAGGCTTTAGAAAAACAGACCATGAGCTATTTCGGAGATATGCTTGAAGGTGCCAAATATATCAAAAATCACGGCTATCTTAGGACATTCTTTCTGTTTAATGCTTTCTTCTTTATCTTAATCGCACCCGCTTCCTTTTTATCGCCGCTACAGGTTACACGTAGCTTCGGCAATGATGTATGGCGGCTAACTGCAATTGAAGTTGCCTTTTCTATTGGGATGATGATGGGTGGAATCGTCATGGTTTATTGGAGCGGTTTTAAAAATAGGGTTTATACCATGATACTATCCATTCTAGTCAACGGAGTCGTTATTTTAGGGCTTGGATTGACCCCGGTTTTTTGGGTATATCTAGTGTTTATGGCTTTAATTGGACTAGTGATACCGGTTTTCAATACGCCGGCTACGGTCTTATTACAGCAGAAGGTCGAGGAGGCTTTCTTGGGCAGAGTATTTGGTGTTATGAGTATGATTGCAAGCAGTATGATGCCCTTGGGAATGTTGGTATTTGGACCGATAGCTGATTTTATTAAAATAGAATGGTTACTAATTGCAACAGGCCTCTTGATGGTAGTTCAGAGCCTGTTCATGTTAAAAAGTAAAGTGCTGATTGAGGCTGGAAAGCCAATCAATGAAGATTAGGAGGTAGATCATATGCCATCAAAACAGAACAACTGCAGCTTTACGCATAGGAACGATGAAGAACTTCAGAGGCCTTAGCCCCTGTTTCAGTTTTACCAGAATATCAGAATAAAGGTATAGGCAGTAAATTAATCCATCAAAGTTTAAAGATTTCAAAAGAAATGGGTTTCAAATCAGTAATTGTTCTTGGACACGAAAAATATTATCCTCGATTTGGATTTAGACCTGCAAGTAAATGGGGGATTAAAGCTCCATTTGACGTATCAGATGAATCGTTTATGGCATTGGAACTTATTGTCATATGTTATTCAAAGCAGTAGATGGGCTATGTTCTTA
>USMD01000148.1 GCA_900555725.1 uncultured Garciella sp.
CGCGTAAGATCGTCGGCAGCGTCAGATGTGTATAAGAGACAGAAATAATATTTCTATCCAAAAAGAGGTTGGAGATGATGAGATTCTAAAACTTTATCCAGTAGATTTTATTTCAATAAGCTATTATAAATCTATAACAGAAAGTGCCAATCCTAAACGTAAAAGATTGCCAGATAGTACATTTACAGGAGTGAAAAATCCATATTTAGAAACAAGTGATTGGGGATGGCAAATTGATCCAATAGGATTAAGATGGGCATTAAATGATTTATATGATAGATACCGAATTCCAATATTTATAGTTGAAAATGGACTAGGAGCATATGACAAATTAGAAGAAGATAATAAAATTCACGATGACTATAGAATTGACTATTTGAGAAAACATATAGTCCAAATGAGAGAAGCAATTAAAGATGGAGTGGATTTAATGGGATATACTACTTGGGGCCCTATTGATCTAGTAAGTGATTCTACATCAGAAATGTCCAAAAGATATGGATTTATATATGTAGATATGAACGATGATGGAAAAGGAAGCTTAAAAAGATTTAAGAAAGATTCTTTCTATTGGTATAAAGAATTAATAAAATCTAATGGGGAAAATTTATAAAAAGATAAATAAAAATGCTTAGGAACTAACTTCTATTATGAATAGTTTTTAAGTATTTTTTATTTTTAGTTGCAACAAACACAGGATATTTAAAAAATATCTGTAAATTTTTTCTACCTTTAGGATAGTATAAATAAAAATAGAGAAGTCCTTCATATGCGGGTATTTGACGTTTTTCTGATACTTTAATTTGTTGTATTAGTTCAATGATTATAGTTTGGAGAGCTTTATATTCTAAAAATTATATATTTTAGCTTATGCAAAGTAGTCTAGATAGATACCTAAACATGAAATTTCCCTTTCCCTTTCTTTTTTGTTAGAATGGTTCTAGATGAAATATGGGGTGGGTATGCCATGAATGATTTTCAAGTTACAATCAGTTTAATCAATAATATATCTTTGATGTTTCTGATTACCTTTGTTTTATCCAGAACGACTTCCTTTAGAAATATTGTTTTAAACCGGGAAAATACTTTTAGCAATAAAGTATTTTTAGCCATCATTTTTAGTCTCTTTGGGATTTTTGGAACTTATTATGGATTTCCAATAGAGGGGGCTATTGCTAATTCTAGGGTGGTAGGTGTTATGGTAGCAGGTTTATTAGGAGGACCCTTTGTAGGTATAAGTGCAGGCATTATTGCTGGACTTCATAGGTGGTCTATTGATATTGGAGGCTTTACCTCCCTTGCATGTATGATATCCACTATTGTTGAAAGCATCATTGGCAGTATTGTCTATCGTTACCGGGGGAAATTTAAAAGAAAATGGCTCTTAGGGTTTTTCGTCACCCTATTAGCAGAAATTCTACAAATGATTATTATAGCGATTGTTGCAAAACCATATAGTGCAGCGGTTTATTTAGTACGTATTATAGCGATTCCTATGACATTAATGAACTCTTTAGGAGTAGCAGTGTTTTTAGTGTTAATAGAAAATATTTATAAAGAACAGGAAAGGGAAGGAGCCATTCAATCAGAATTAGCACTAAAAATTACCGAAAAGACACTCCCCTATTTAAGACATGGGATCAATAGGAAAACAGCGTTGGCTACTTGTAATATTATACATTCTATGGTTAAAGTAGATGCCGTATCAATGACCAAGGGTACGGAAATTTTAGCCCATGTTGGTGTTGGTTCTGATCATCACTTACCAGGGGAAATCATAAAAACCTCTGCTACTCAAACAGTATTGAGGACAAAAAAATCCATGATTTTATCTAGTCGAGAGGAAATAGGCTGTTCCAATAAGACTTGTAAACTGAATTCTGCTGTGATTGTCCCCCTACTAAAAAAATCCAAGGTGATAGGTGTATTAAAAATTTATAAGATCGAAAAAAACGCTATTCGAAACACAGATTTAAAGTTGGCAGAGGGTCTTGCCAATCTTTTTTCCACCCAAATAGAGCTTGCAGAAGTAGATTACAATGCTAGACTTTTGGAAAAGGCAGAATTAAAGGCCCTACAGGCACAAATTAATCCCCATTTTTTATTTAATGCTTTGAATACCATAGTATCTATGATTCGAATTGATTCGGAAGTAGCTAGAAAACTCCTCATCAATCTAAGTAATTATCTAAGGGAAAACTTTAGGGATAAGGATGATATGGTAGATATAGATAGTGAATTAAAACACGTACAGGCTTATCTAGAAATTGAGAAGGCAAGGTTTGGAGAGAAGCTCAATGTGATTTATCAGGTTAATAGTGGTAATTTTAAAATTCCCCATCTTATACTACAACCTTTAGTAGAAAACGCTGTAAAGCATGGTATCTATCCTAAAAAAGGCAAGGGAACGATTTTTATAATTGTAGACGAAGATGAAAATAACTATATTATAAGGGTGGAAGACAATGGGATTGGCTTTTATCCCGATTCTAAAAAAATGACCAATCATGGAGTTGCCATAAAAAATATAAATAAAAGATTAAAATCTATCTATGGAGAAGAGTATGGATTAAAGATTGACAGTGAAGAGAATGTAGGGACTAAAATCTTAATCAATATTCCTAAGGGAAGTGATTTCAATTGAGTATAAAAGCTGTAATCATAGATGATGAATATTTATCGATTAAGGAGTTATCTTTTCTTCTATCTAAAATTCCCTATATCAATGTTGTTGGTCAGGCGGATTGTGGAAGGGAGGGACTTGCTCTCATCCAGGAAGTACAGCCGGATCTAGTATTCCTAGATATTGAGATGCCGGATATCACCGGAATGCAATTGAGTAAGGAGATCCGTAAGTTGGATATCCCATGTAAGATTATTTTTACTACTGCCTATGATCAATATGCTATAGAAGCTTTTGATGTAGATGCTATTGATTATATTCTAAAACCCTATGAAGAGGAAAGAGTGATTCAGGCAGCGAAAAAGGCAAAAGATATCATAGAAAACCATCATATTCAAACAAAGCAAGAACTTAAAAGTTCTACTTTTTTTAATAAGTTATCGATCCTTAAAGATGATACAGTAAGACTCATTGATATAGAGGATATTATAGTGATTTATACAGAGGATAGAAATATCTACATTAAGACCTGTCTCTTATACACATCTGACGCTGCCGACGATCTTACGCGTGTAG
>USMD01000149.1 GCA_900555725.1 uncultured Garciella sp.
CTCGGAGATGTGTATAAGAGACAGGGATATTGAAGAGGCTTATGAAAATATGCTGCATGATAAACCTTATATTTTTTATCCAGAAAAAGAGAATGTTTTGGCATATTCAGATTTAATTAAGAGAAAACATGTGCTATATAACGCTCTTAATGATCAAGGGGTATATAGATATTTTGGTGATACGGTTCCATCACTTAACAAAGCGAAGGCTTAAGAGTTACAACTTATATTTTTACTTTATTAAAAAAGTTAAAGAATAATTACTATTTCACAAATCATTCTATCATCTTTTTGAGTTTTCATTTTTCCCTATAAAAACATCTGTGAAAAATGAAAACTCAAACTTTTTAAATAGTGGTATTTGGTGTTTATACTCTTCTATAAGCTTTCATTCCAAATATATATGAAATCATGATGATTAGCACCATCCAACCAATAGACACCCATAAATCATTTCCAGCAGCTTGTGAATTTAATAGGTTTCTGATTGTTTGAATAATTGGTGTCATGGGTTGATTTTCTGCAAAGAGGCGGACTACCTTTGGCATTCCATCCACAGGAACAAATGCGGAACTGACAAAAAGCATCATCAACAAGATATAAGAGAAGGAACCAGCTCCTTCAATACTTCCAGCAACCAACCCAAAAGGTACTGAAAGCCATGTTAATGTAAGAGAAAAAAGAATAAGCATAAACCCTACAAGAAGCCACTCAGAAAATGTTGCCTCACTTCTGAATCCAGCTAGAAATCCTACTAGCAAAACTGCAATAATAGAAACTAACATAAAGACAACGGAAGCGATAACCTGACCACCTAATACAGATGATTTTGATATAGGCATTGACTTAAATCTGTCAAACATCCCTGATGTTTTGTCTAAGTTAATCCGCAATGAGGTATAAGCTGAACCGGTGGCAATCGTCATTAATAAGATTGCTGGAAGCACATAATTAATATAATCCTCTTGAGACACTCCTGGAATTTGGATGGCTCCTCCAAATATATATACCATACCTAATAACATCATAACAGGCATAGCAATAACGGTAATAAGCGTATCGATACTTCGCAAATTGTGTTTCATAATTCTATTGGCAAGTGCAAATGTATCTCTAAAATTTTGTATGATATTCATTATTTTCTTCCTTTCGTAAGGGTAATAAATACATCATCAAGGGTTGGGCTAATCATTTTGAAAGTCTTGAGTTCAATTTTTTCAGTTGTTAGAGTATTCAATACGTTTAAAGTAGTTGTGATATCATCTGTTAAATCAATAGAAATCTCACAATCATCTTTTTCTTCAGGAGAATATGATTCTAAGAGTTTTAAAGCTATCTTGGTGTCTTGATTACGATTAAATATAAGAAGTAATTTATCTGCTCCAGCAATACGTTTCATTTCATCAGGGGTTCCACTGGCAACAATTTTTCCTTCCCGTAAAAAGCCTATCTGATCAGCTAAATAATCTGCTTCCTCTAAATATTGGGTCGTTAAAAAGATTGTTTTCCCTTGTGACTTCATTTCTTTAATCGTATCCCAAAGATCCTGCCTGCTTTTAGGGTCCAATCCAGTGGTAGGTTCGTCTAGAAAAATGATTTCTGGATTCCCAACTAAACTCATTGCTAAGTCAAGACGGCGTCGCATTCCTCCTGAGTAATTTGAAACACCTTTATCTCTGGCTTCAGTCAGATGAAACTTTTCTAACAAACTTTCAGCAACTTTTCTTGGATTGCGTTCATGTCGCAATTTTGCAATCAATTTAAGGTTTTCATATCCAGTCAGTACACCGTCAACGGTGGTATTTTGTGAACTAAAACTAAAAAGCTTTTGTGCTGCCATAGGATTGTCAGCAACATTAACATTATTAATTGTCACCTTTCCACCATCACCATTAAGTAACCCGGTAACGATTTTTAATAGAGTACTTTTCCCAGCTCCGTTCGCCCCTAATAAGGCATAAATAGAACCTTGCTTCACAATGATATTGACATCTGTTAAAACCTCATTCCCTTTAAAACTCTTTTTTACATTTTCGATTTCAAGAACAGTTGAATTCATGGCTCGGTCCTTTATTTTATAGAATCTCTTAATTTCTTTCTTAATTTGTCAATCCATGTTTCTTCTGGAAACTCAGCTAGGAATGAGTCGGCAAATTCTGCTAAATCATTTCCTACTACATCTCGTACACTTAATCCATCACTGGCACTACTCTCGAACATCTCTAAAATATTAGTTAAAAGCCCCAACATACCCGATCCCTTAGCAAAGTTCCACATATAATTTTCAATTGCTTTCATTGCCTTTCTATATTCTTCAGGTAATGCATTCACTCTTTTTCGATAGGCACGATATTCTCGTTTTTCTTGAATCATTTTTTTAAACATCTCTCTGCTCCTTTATTTCATTCATTTTTTCTGACAAAAATGACCATCGTTTCCAGAAGTCATTTAATTCTTGTTCTCCCTTAGCATTTAGTGTATAGAATTTTCTTGCAGGTCCAAGCTCAGATTTTTTCTTTTCAATCTCCACAAGTCCTTTTTTCTCTATTCGAACAAGAATGGTATAGACCGTTCCTTCCACAATATCATCAAAACCTAACTCATTTAAGTACTTAGTTATTTCATAACCATAGGTTTCTCCTGCTTGAATCTTTTGGAGCACTATACCTTCAAGAATTCCCTTAAGCATTTCCGTTAAATCTTTCATAGACCCTCCTTACAAACTACTAAGTAATACTTAGTACTACTACATAGTAACACAAAGTAGCTGGTGTGTCAAGTAATTTTATGAGAAAACAAAATAAAAGAAAAAAGATAGGGACCTTTTGGTCCTTATCTTATCTAAAGATAATTTCTCCATTTTTTATCCGATGACTATCTGCCGTAAGACTCCCACTTCTATCTGGGAAAGTAGGACGTTGCAAGATTATTTCTTTTTTGAGAAACAGAATACGATTTAATAAATATCTCGCTGAACGAACTAAGCGACTGAGCACAAAATCGGAGATTTTGGTCATCTGCTTAAAAGTGGGAGATACTAAAGCTTTCTTGCTTTAGCAAGTTAGAGTTCTTATACTGTGTATAATGGCAGCTA
>USMD01000150.1 GCA_900555725.1 uncultured Garciella sp.
AGCAATGTACTAGGACTTTTACAAAAAACAGAAGAACGATTAGACAGGGAGATAGAGGAATTGATTGAAAAACGACAACAGGCAAGAAAAGAAAAAAATTGGTCCTTAGCCGATAAGATCCGAGATGAATTAAAGGAGAAAGGGATCCTTCTTGAGGATACTCCCCAAGGGATTAAATGGAAAAGAATATAAATATGGATCATGATGAATACCAAATATCAGAAGAAAAAATCATTAATCTATTAAAATCTCCCAGAAAAAAACAAGAGGTTAAAAGACTTAATCCATTGGTGCTTGCCTATATTGGAGATGCAGTCTATGAAGTATATGTCAGAAAGTATTTAATTTCAACTCAAAAAACATTAGTCAATCAATTGCACAAAAGTGCCATTCAGTTTGTAAAAGCAGAATCTCAATCATCCATTATACATCATATAATGGATGATTTAACTCAAGAAGAGCAGACAATTTTAAAAAGAGGAAGAAATTCTAAGTCCCAAACAATACCAAAACATGCTGATGTTTCAGATTATCGCTATGCAACTGGTTTTGAAGCATTGATAGGATATCTGTATCTAATAGGAGAAGAAAAAAGACTTATGGATATGATAGCAAAGTCAATAGAACTGATACAAAATAAGCTAGATGGGAATCTTCCCCAATAGAAAATGATTCACTTATTGTGCTAATTACTTTAAGAGATAGATGTCTTCACTGCGCTACTTAAACAAATGTCCTCCTTTTTTAGGATAAAAAATCTAGGTAAAAAAGGGGGCACTAAGTCGCCTAACGTGAAACATCTATCCCCCAAAGTAGTAATTTTCTAAATCATAATAATTTAGCTAACACAATAGATTGATTTAAATTAAGAATAATGCAATAAAATCGAAGGAGAGTATTTATGAAAAAAAATTTAAAGGGAAATCCCCGAAGAAAAAACGAGGCTGAAATGGATTACACTCATCAAATTGAAGGAAGAAATCCCGTAAGAGAAGCATTAAAATCTAAAAGGCCTATTGAGAAAATTCTTGTTGCCAAAGGGGAATTATCTGGTTCTATTGGTGAAATTATACGATTGGCAAAAGAAGAAAAACTAGTAGTGCAATATGTAGAGCGTAGCAGACTAGATGAAATATCCCTTTCCCATGCCCATCAAGGGGTGATTGCTATGACCTCTGCTCATCAATATGTACAAGTAGAAGATATTTTAAAAGTGGCTAGGGATAAGGGAGAAGATCCCTTTATTATTCTGTTAGATGAAATTACCGATCCTCATAATTTAGGTTCTATTTTAAGGACTGCTAATGCCAGTGGGGCCCATGGAGTGATTATTCCTAAAAGAAGATCTGTGGGGTTGACTCCTGTTGTAGCAAAAAGTTCCGCTGGAGCCATTGAATATGTACCTGTTGCAAAGGTTCCAAATATTGTACAGACTATTGAATATTTAAAAAAAGAAGGATTGTGGATTGCAGGGGCAGAAACGGCAGGAGAACAGTACTACTATCAAGGAGACTTAAAAGGACCCATTGGAGTTATAATTGGAAGTGAAGGAAAAGGAATTGGAAGGCTGGCAAAGGAAAAATGTGACTTTTTGTTAAAAATACCCATGTTAGGGCAGGTTTCTTCCCTAAATGCTGCAGTTGCAGGAGCTATATTAATGTATGAGGTGAGAAGACAGCGAAATCTGATGAAATAAGGGGAGCGAAAGGTGAAGTCGTATTTAATCGTAGATGGATATAATATTATTAATAGTTGGACAAGCTTAAAAAAAATTGCTATCGAAAACATGGAGGAAGCCCGAGATCGATTGATCGGGATATTAGCAGATTACTGCGCCTATAAGGGAATCGAGGTAATTCTGGTTTTTGATGCCCATTTTGTAAAGGGAAGTCGCCAAAAAGAGAAAATAATCCACAATATCAAAGTAGTGTTTACTAAGGAATATGAAACCGCAGATAGTTATATTGAAAAAACCGTTCATGATTTATCTAGACTAAATTTTGTTCAAGTTGCAACCTCAGATTGGGAAGAACAGATCACTATTTTGTCCAATGGAGGAGTAAGAATATCAGCAAGGGAATTGGAAGAAGAAGTAAAATGTTCCCAGAAAAAAATGAAGCAAAAATTTGTAAGTCGTGAAGTGAAAGCTTATGATCTGTCCCATAGGATTGAGCCCCATATTTTAAAACAACTGGAGCAATGGAGAAAAAAAAAGGACTAACTTGACGAGCTTTTCACTATTTATGTATAATATTGTTAGGATTTGCCTGGAAGAATAAGGCTGGAGGCGATGCTTGTGGAATTAAATGCAAAACAGCAATACAATGGGGAAGATTATTTTCCTGATGAAGAATTGGTTATGCTAGCCAATGAAGGAAACTTAGCTGCTTTAGAGACCATAATCAATAAATATAAAAATTTTGTCAGAGCTAAGGCAAGGTCTTATTTTTTAATTGGAGCAGATAGAGAAGATATTATTCAGGAAGGGATGATAGGACTTTATAAAGCGATTAGAGATTTTAGAGGGGATAAATTATCTTCCTTTCGTGCCTTTGCAGAGTTATGTATTACTAGACAAATTATTACTGCAATCAAAACTGCAACTAGGCAGAAGCATATTCCACTGAATTCCTATGTTTCATTAAATAAGCCCATTTATGATGAGGAATCTGATAGAACCCTCTTGGATGTTCTTTCGGCTTCTAAGATACTAGATCCAGAGGAATTGATCATAAATAGAGAAGAACTAAATGCGATGGAAGGAAAAATTGGAGAAATTCTTAGTGACCTAGAATGGAAAGTGCTAACATCTTATTTACAAGGAAAATCTTATCAAGAGATTGCAGCTGAGTTAAATAGACAGGTAAAATCTATTGATAACGCCTTGCAAAGAGTAAAAAGAAAATTAGAAGGTTACTTAGATCTTGAGAATATGGGATAGTCTAAAAAATTTAGAACATGAAAAAATATTTGACATAGGGACAAATTTTTTGTATTATATAGAAGTAATGTTGTGGAGGGATTCCCGAGCGGCCAAAGGGGGCAGACTGTAAATCTGTTGGCTCAGCCTTCGAAGGTTCGAATCC
>USMD01000151.1 GCA_900555725.1 uncultured Garciella sp.
TTCTGCCTGTCTCGTGGTCTCGGAGATGTGTATAAGAGACAGATATTATAGTGATTTATACAGAGGATAGAAATATCTACATTAAGACAAAAGAAGAGACTTTTCGCTTTCATTCTTCTTTACAAGAATTAGAAGATAGGCTTAAGGATAAGGGATTTTTTAGAACTCATCGAAGCTATCTAGTGAATTTGAATAAGATCAAGGAAATTTCCCCTTGGTTTAATGGTTCCTACGTTGCTAAATTAGAGGGGTTTGAAAGAGAAGTACCAATCAGCAGAAATAAGGTAAAATCCTTTAAAGAAATATTGGGAATTTAATTCATGATACCATTCAATCAAAAAAACAGACATTTTAGATCTGTTTTTTGTCATTTCGTCATAGATTTAATCATTTTAAAACAATAAATTGTAAAATAATAAATGAACCAGATATTTATTTATGATATTTTAAAGAATTTATAATTTCATTTATTTAAATTTATTTAAAAGGAGGATGAATATGACTACTTTTATCATTGGACTTATTATTTTGATCGTTGGTGGGTATTTTTATGGAAAGTTTTGTGAAAAGGTTTTCGGGCCTGATGATAGACCTACACCAGCCATTACAAAAGCTGACGGGGTCGATTATGTAGGGATGAAAAAATGGAGGAATAGCTTAATCGAACTTTTAAACATTGCAGGAACAGGTCCTATTCTTGGACCTATTCAGGGGATTTTATTTGGACCAGTGGCTTTTATCACCATTCCCCTTGGCTGCGTTTTAGCAGGTTCTATGCATGACTATTTTGTTGGGATGCTTTCTATGAGAAACGATGGAGCCCAAATGCCTAAAATGATTGGCAAATATTTAGGATCTAAAACCCATAAAATCTATAATATAGTGGTATGGATTTTATTGCTTTTAACAGGAACAGTTTTTATTTACACACCAGGGGACTTAATTGTATCTGATATTATTGGACAAGATCCTAGCTTTGACAATCCTGTACTTTGGATAGTATATGCTGCAATTTTTGTTTATTATTTAATTGCGACCTTATTTCCTATTGATAAGATTATTGGTAGGATATATCCTATATTTGGTGCAGTATTAATCTTATCTGCCGTTGGTGTTTTTGGTGGAATTATGCTAGATGGTGGAGCAAATTTAACTAACTTATCTTTCTCTACCAATATCTTCGGACAGCATCCAAGTGATCTATCTTTCTTTCCAGTATTCTTTATTACTGTAGCCTGCGGGATTATGTCAGGATTTCACTCTACCCAATCTACTTTAATTAGTAGAACAATTACCCATGAAAAGGAAGGAAAGGCCACTTTCTTTAATATGATGTTAGTGGAAGGATTTATTGCAATGATATGGGCTGGAGGCGCTATGGTACTATTTAATGCAGGGACTCCTGTAGATACCGATGCGACCTTAATGATTGGTAAAATTTCTAGATATTTCTTAGGATCGATAGGTGCTGTCTTTGCAATCCTTGGGGTTATTGTTCTTCCTATTACCTCTGGAGATACAGCTTTTAGATCTTTAAGATTGATGATTGCAGAAACTTTTGATATTGATCAAGCAGATTATAAGAAAAGACTTGGTATTTCCGCGGGAATCTTTGTTATAGCAGCAGGAATCTTGGTCTTTTCAAAATCAAGTCCAAATGGATTTAATCTATTATGGAGATACTTTGGATTTACCAATCAATTGATTGCAGTATTTGCCCTGGCAATGGTTTCTGTATACCTAAGAGGGTGTAGTAAAAATTATCTTATTTCCCTTATCCCAGGAACTTTCTATTGCATGGTAGTAGCAAGTTATATCTTCCACGAAAAGATTGGTTTCGGTCTAGAATCTAGAATTGGTGGGTTATTTGGAATAGATGCAAATAGTTATATAATTTCCTATATCTTAGGGGCAATTTGTGCAATCCTTTATGCTTGGGGTATTGCAAAGGTTGGAAAACAAAGGCAAATGGATAAATTGCAAAATAAAAACGCATAGTAAAAATGAAATATCATTTTACGAAAAAGCATCCAATACATTGGGTGCTTTTTCGTTTACGAGGCATGTTGTCGAGCTGATGGTTTGAAAGAAAACCTATCCTCCATTTTTTTTATCTACCTAAAATAGGACCACGCTCCCCTATTATTGTAATCCCTGTCGTGAACAATATGATCCCATTATTTAATGATAGACCAAGGAGAAGAAATTTTCTCTCTTCTTGGTCTATTTTGTGATATGATAAGATATATTGAGAAAAAGTCAAGAGACAAGGGGGCAATTATGAAATTAGAAGTAAGAGATATTTATAAAAGCTTTTCCGATACAGAAGTTTTGCACGGGGTTTCCTTTACTGTAGAAAAGGGGAAGGCCCTAGGACTATTGGGAAGAAACGGAGCAGGGAAAACCACGACCATTCGAATTCTCATGAACTTATTCAATGCCGATAGGGGGGAAATTCTTTTAGATGGAGACAAATTTCATGCAAAGAATCACCAGATAGGGTATTTACCCGAAGAAAGAGGATTGTATCCTAAGAAGAAAGTTTTTGAGCAACTGGTTTATCTAGGAAAACTCAGAGGCTTATCTACAAAAGTTGCTAAAGAAAACACTTTATATTGGTTGGAAAGGTTAGGAGTATTGGAGTATAGAGATAAAAAGCTAGAGACCCTATCCAAAGGAAATCAACAAAAAGTGCAGCTGGCAGAAACTTTTCTTTGTAACCCAGATATTATTATACTAGATGAACCTTTTAGTGGATTAGACCCAGTGAATTCACAAATTCTAAAAAATATTATTCGGGAATTAATTGAAGATAATAAGTTATTAATTTTCTCCAGTCATCAAATGAACTATGTAGAGGAATTTTGTGAAGAAATCGCCCTGATCAACAAGGGAGAGATTGTCTTAACAGGCAATTTAAAAGAAATAAAAAATGAATATGGCATGGATAGATTGACCATCAGTGATGTGAGCTTGTCTCCTAAGCAGCTACAAGAAGTTTTGTATCAACATTTGAGGGATATTGTTGCAGTGGTAGACCAAAAGAAAAACTGTCTCTTA
>USMD01000152.1 GCA_900555725.1 uncultured Garciella sp.
ACCGGCTGTTAACCGGTAGGTTGTTGGTTCGAGTCCAACCTGAGGAGCCATTTTTGGCCCCTTGGTCAAGCGGTTAAGACATCGCCCTTTCACGGCGGTAACATGGGTTCGATTCCCATAGGGGTCACCACTTTTTTAAGGCCCGGTAGTTCAGTTGGTTAGAATGCCAGCCTGTCACGCTGGAGGTCGAGGGTTCGAACCCCTTCCGGGTCGCCATTTTAACTTACAATTAAATATGCTGACGTGGCTCAACGGTAGAGCAGCTGATTTGTAATCAGCAGGTTGTAGGTTCGATTCCTATCGTCAGCTCCATTTTCTGTGGAGGGATTCCCGAGTGGCCAAAGGGGGCAGACTGTAAATCTGTTGGCTCAGCCTTCGAAGGTTCGAATCCTTCTCCCTCCACCATTTGTGACTCATTAGCTCAGTTGGTAGAGCACCTGACTCTTAATCAGGGTGTCCAGGGTTCGAGTCCCTGATGGGTCACCATTTTATTTTGCGGGAGTGGCGGAATTGGCAGACGCGCTAGACTTAGGATCTAGTGTCAATTGACGTGGGGGTTCAAGTCCCTTCTCCCGCACCATTTATTTAATATATGTGCCTGTAGCTCAGCTGGATAGAGCAACGGCCTTCTAAGCCGTAGGTCCGGGGTTCGAATCCCTGTAGGCACGCCATAAAAAGAGTTAAACAATTAACTTAATTCCGTGACGATAGCGGGATTTTTTTATTTTTTGTATTTTCATAAGTGGTTTTCTATTGCAAATTTTAATTTAAATGTTATCATAATAATAGTATACAACATACAATATGTTAATAATAGTGAGGGAGGGTTATCATGACTATCCAACCAACAGAACCCAACAAAATTAAAACTACTTGCACATATTGTGGTGTAGGTTGTCAATTGGAATTAACTGCAGAAAATGGACGTGTAGTAGATTCAAAACCAGTAAAAATAGCTCCAAACAATGGTTTGCTTTGTATAAAAGGAAAATTTGGATACAAATTTATAAATCATCCAGATAGGCTAAAAACTCCACTGATTAGAAAAAACGGAAAGTTAGTTGAAGCTACATGGGAGGAAGCTTATGATTTCATTGTGAATAAGGCGAAACAATTTAAAAGTAAGTATGATGGAAATGTGTTTGGAGGTTTGACCTCGGCTAGATGTACCAACGAAGAGAATTATTTATTTCAAAAATTTTTCAGAGGGTTACTGGGGACTAATAATATTGATCATTGTGCACGGCTCTGACACTCTTCAACAGTTGTAGGCCTTACAACTACATTGGGAAGTGGTGCTATGACCAATAGCATAGAAGAAGTATTAAACAATGATCTTATTTTTGTTATTGGCTCCAATACCACTGAAAACCATCCTGTTATTGGAACTTTAATGAAACAAGCCAAAAAAAGGGGAGCAAAGCTTATTGTTGCTGACCCTAGAAAAATAGATTTAGCCAAAAGTGCAGATGTGTATCTTCAGATCAAACCAGGGACCAACATTGCCCTTTTAAATGGTATGGCAAACGAGATCATTAAAAATGATTTATACGATAAAGAATATGTGAAGGAAAAAACTGAGGGTTTTGAAGGATTAGTGGAACATTTAAAGGATTTTTCACCAGGAAAGGTGGCACAGGCTTGTGGTGTAGATGCCCAAGATATTAAAAAGGCTGCAAGAATGTATGCAGAGGCAAAAAATGCAGGGATCTATTATGCCATGGGAATTACCCAACATGTTTCAGGAAGTTTGGCAGTAATGGCACTTTCTAATCTTGCTTTGCTCTGTGGAAATATTGGAAAAGAAAATGTAGGATTAAATCCCCTACGGGGTCAAAACAATGTACAGGGAGCCTGTGATATGGGAGGATTACCAACGGATTTTCCTGGCTATCAAAAGGTATACCATCAAGAAGTTAGGAAAAAATTTGAAAAGGCTTGGGGAGTGGATCTTCCACCAAAAGCTGGACGTACTCTACAGGAAATTATTCACGGGGGAGCAGATGGTAGTATTAAATTTTTATATATCATTGGAGAAAATCCTATGATAACAGATCCCAATTTAAGAAATGTAGAAAAGGCCTTAAGGAATGTAGAATTTTTGGTAGTACAGGATATTTTTCTAACGGAAACAGCGGAGGTAGCAGATGTGGTCCTTCCAGCAGCATCCTTTGCAGAAAAAGATGGGACTTTTACCAATACAGAAAGAAGGGTTCAAAGAGTAAGAAAGGTCATTGAACCGATTGGGGAGTCTAAGCCGGATTGGGTGATTATTATGGAACTTATGAATCGGTTGGGAATGGAAAAAACCTATCATCATCCTTCAGAGATTATGGAGGAAATTGCTAGCCTCACTCCCCAATATGCTGGAATCACCTACGATAAAATAGAGGAAAAGGGAGTACAATGGCCGTGTCCTACTAAGGATCACCCAGGAACAAAATTCTTATATAAGGACAAATTTTCCAGAGAAGGTGGAAAGGCATTATTTGCTACTGTAGATAATATCTCTAGTGCAGAGATACCTACTTCTAAATATCCATTTATTTTAACCACAGGAAGAGTGTTATATCAATATCATAGTATGACAATGACAGGAAAGATAGAAGCATTAAATAATAAATCATCCCACTCTTATATTGAGATGAATACAGCAACGGTTCATAGACTTGGGTTAAATGATGGAGATAGAGTCAAGGTAATCTCAAGGAGAGGTTCTATTATAACAAACGTAAAGGCAACAGATAATATCGAAGAAGATACGTTATTTATGCCCTTTCATTTTTCTGATGCAAAGGTTAACTATCTAACAGGTTCAGCGGTAGACCCCTTATCACAAATACCAGAATTAAAGGTAACCGCTGTAAGGATAGAAAAGGCGAAAGAAAAAAATCAAGTCATTGGGGCGTAGAAGAGAAAATGATAATTGTAAGCAATGCTTAAAAAGAAAGTTGTGTATAAATAAAAGAAATTTCTTTTATTTATACACAACTTTCTATATATTGAAA
>USMD01000153.1 GCA_900555725.1 uncultured Garciella sp.
ATATTATTGTTATAATAATTGCTACAACTATATTGAGTTGGATTGTTAATTATATTGGAGATAAGGTGAAGGATCCTATAATCCCTATTATTCTTATAACCTTGCTTACCACTATAGGATTGGCAATAGATGTTATAATGGGAAGTCCTTTGGTTAGCACATCTTTATTTGGATATGATCCAGTGATTGGAGCACGATATTATGGGCTTGGTAATGAGTATATGGGAGTATTGGTAGGTGCGGCATTAGTATCACTTCTCGGCATTAAAGAAAGATTTAATATTCCGAGAAAGGTAATCCTTGGTTTATTAATTTTTTTGGTTATTATTGTTGGATATCCAAAGTGGGGTGCTAATGTTGGGGGAACGATTACGGCTACTGCTGCAGTAATCTTTGTATTCTTCAAATTATTTAATATAAAACTGGGTTGGAAACAAGTTATCATTATAGGTGCTGGCATGGTTGCAGTAGTATCTATTATGGCAGTTATGGATATCTTCTTTTTGGAAAGTCATAGTCATTTAGCTGGAGCCATTTCTTCTATTGAAGAAGATGGGATAGTAGGACTTATTATGATAATAGTTAGAAAAATTTCCATGAATTTTAAGTTGTTTAGAATTACTATTTGGAGTAAAGTATTGGTAGTAAGTATTATTGTATTTGCCATTATATTTAACAGGCCTGCTGGATTATTAAAAACAGTAATTGATAAATATCCATGTTTATCCATAGGTTGGGCCGCAGTTGTTATAGCAAGTATTGTAGGATTTATTGTAAATGATTCGGGAGTTGTTGCAGCTGCTACTTGTATGATTTATTTATCTTTTAGTTTATTATATGTACTAATACAAGAGCCTCACACTGTTTAAGTTGTGAGGTTCTTTAATGATGGTGAGGGATTTTAATTGGAATACAATCAATTAGGAAATACGGATATGAAGGTTTCTAAACTATGTTTTGGGGGATTGACAGTAGGACCATTGCAAGCAAATCTATCTTCTGAGGAAGGAGGAAAGATTATTGCTAGAGCTATGGAAGAAGGAGTAAACTTCATTGATACAGCTGATCTATATAATACCTATTCTCATATTCAAAAGGCAATGGAATATAGTGACAAGGAGCTAATTATATCCACAAAGTCCTATGACTATGAAAAAAAGGGAGCGCAAAAGAGTTTTCAAAGAGCTTTACATGAGTTGAAGAGAAATTATATTGATCTATTTATGTTACATGAGCAGGAGAGTATATATACTATAAAAGGTCATTGGGAAGCTATGGAATACTATTTAAAACAAAAAAGATTGGGAAATCTAAGGGCAGTAGGTATATCCACCCATAGGGTGGCTGCAGTAAAGGCAGCAGCTGATATGCCGGAGATTGATGTAATTCATCCTATTATTAATGTGAATGGGGTAGGTATTGATGATGGGACTAAAGAGGATATGCTACAAGCCATCCGTTATGCAAAGAGCAAGAAAAAAGGCATATATGGAATGAAACCATTAGGAGGAGGAAATCTCCTAAACAATGTAGGAAAATGTTTTGATTATGTGTTGAATTTAGATTGCTTAGATTCTATTGCAGTAGGCATGCAGTCTATAGAAGAGGTTGTTTACAATGTGTCTGTCTTTACTGGGAAGGAAGTTCCTAGTAAAATCAAAGAGAAATTGAGGAATAAATCAAGACAGTTATTGGTAGATTTTTGGTGTGAAGGATGTGGGAATTGTGAGGCAAAATGTACCCATAATGCTATAAAAGTAATAGATGGTAAGGCAGTAGTGAATCCAGATAAATGTGTATTATGCGGGTATTGTGGAGCTTTTTGTCCCCAGTTTTGTATAAAAGTAATCTAGGAGAGATTGAAAATGGGTAGAGTTCTTGGATTAGATGTTGGAGATAAAACTATAGGAGTAGCGATAAGCGATTTATTGGGCTTTATTGCCCAGGGGGTTACTACCATTCGTAGAGAAAGTTTGGATAAGGATTTGGAGCAATTGAAGGAGATTATAGATCAATATGATGTTGAATTAGTAGTGGTGGGTATGCCTAAAAATATGAATGGTACTATAGGACCCCAAGGGCAAAAGGTAAAGGATTTTGGAAATTTTTTAAAAAAACGTATCAAACCCGATATTGTATACTGGGACGAAAGGTTGACAACAGTAGAAGCAGAGCGTACTCTTATAGAAGCTGATATAAGCAGAAAAAAAAGAAAAAAAGTAATTGATAAGCTAGCAGCGACTTATATTTTACAAAGTTATTTGCAACTTAAATCTTAATTTGAATTTTTTCTCTTATGTATATTGATAGGGAAAATTTAGTATAATAAAATACAAAGAAAAGGGTGGTGAATCAGTATGGAAAATCAAGAAAATGAAAATATTATTTGGCTTATGGATGAAAATGGGAATAAGGAAGCTTTTGAAATAATTGCTACTTTAACTGTAAAGAAAAAGAATTATGCAATATTATTTCCGGTAGAAGGGGAAGAGGATGCTGCTTATATATTTCGCATTGATAGGGATGAAAATGAAGAGGATGTACTAGCTCCCATTGAAGATGACAATGAATTTAAGATGGTACAGGAAGAATATGAAAAATTAATAAAAGAAGAGGAAGAAGAATAAAAGCATAGATTCTATGCTTTTTTAAATTTTAATGGCGAAGGAAAAGAACTATGGAATTATTTAAAAATAATAAATTTGAGGGAAAGTTTATAAAAAGGATCAATCGTTTCATTGCAGAGATTGAAATAGATGGAGAAATTCATCAAGTGCATGTTCCTAATACTGGTAGAATGAAGGAACTTTTAATAGAAGGGGCTAGAGTAATGTTAAAGTACCACCCGGCTCCTCATAAAAAAACTTCTTATACCTGTCTCTTATACACATCTCCGAGCCCACGAGACAGGCAGAAA
>USMD01000154.1 GCA_900555725.1 uncultured Garciella sp.
CGTAAGATCGTCGGCAGCGTCAGATGTGTATAAGAGACAGCTGTTACCCAGGAGAATGAAAAAGAAGAAAAAATTTTTTTATTATTAGCTCATACATTAAAACATATGGCTTATTCAAAGGATATGGATGTCAGCCTAATTACTTTAGCTTTTCAAATAAAATTAATGGCCTTATCAGGATATGCACCCTATCTAGACACATGTGTATCCTGTGGCAATCCATTACATGAAAAAATAAAAATGAGTGCTAGAATGGGGGGGATTCTTTGCCCCAAATGCTTTCATTTTGACCCATATGCTATGGGTTTAAATCAAGAAGGAAGACAAATTCTCTTTTTTTTACTACATCAGCCATTATCTAAATTAAGAGAATTGGATATATCAAAGGGGATTATTAAGCAATTAATAAAGATCATGAACACTTATACTTCCATTTGTTTGGAAAAATCATTTCATTCTTTAGATTTTTTGAATATAATAGAAAATAAGAAAAGAATTAACGAAGGTCACTAATTAAAGGAGATGGGAAAATGGATGATATTCTTGAAAAAATTGATATGATAAGGGAAAGGACAGGGGTAAGTTATAAACAAGCAAAGGAAGCACTGGAAGGAACCGGAGGAGATGTTTTAGATGCAATTATTTTCATTGAAGACAAACAAAAAGGAAATCCTTGGACAGAGCAAATTACAGTAGCAGGAACAGAGGTAGTAGATAAGTTAAAAGAAATTATACGCAAAGGGAATATAAGTCGTATTCGAGTAAAGAAAGGGGACTATCTAATCCTAGATACTCCTGTAACAGCAGGTGCCGTAGGAACCGTATTAATGCCTTATATTGCTACCCTAGGAGCTGCCGTTGCTCTTATGTCTAAATGCACCATTGAAATTGAAAGACCTAATCAAAACAACATTAACATTAATGAAGAAATGATAGAGATGATGAAAATGGCAGAAAGTAAGGCGAAAGAATATATGAAAATTCATGGAAATAAACAAAATTTTAATGATCCAACGCTTGATGATGAGGAAGAGAAAGGAAAAGAGAACAATAGTTGACAAAAATACAATTTTTTGATATCTTATAAAAAAATATAGAAAGTACAATGAAAAAGAAAAGTAGCAAAGGAAACTTTTTGTAGCGAGCTGGGGAGGGTGTAAGCCTGGCAAAAGTCTTTTGTGAAAGGGAGCTTTAGAGTACAGATATTAAGTGGACTTTTTGGTCAACAAGGGTGGAACCGCGGAAGAAACCTTTCGTCCCTTTATTGGGATGAAGGGTTTTTATAATGTTATTTAAAGTGAAGGAGGAAGTCATATGACAACAAATTTGACAATGAATGATATCGTTAGTCTAGCAAAAAGTAGGGGTTTTATATTTCCTGGTTCGGATATCTATGGAGGTTTGGCGAATACTTGGGATTATGGCCCTTTAGGAGTAGAATTAAAAAACAATGTAAAAAAAGCTTGGTGGAGAAAATTTGTACAGGAAAGTTCTCATAATGTGGGATTGGATTCAGCCATTTTAATGAATCCTGAAACATGGGTAGCGTCAGGACATGTGGGGGGATTTAACGATCCATTAATGGATTGTAGAGAATGTAAAGCTCGTTTTCGGGCAGATAAATTAATCGAAGAATTTATGCAGAAAAGGGGAGAAGAGATTGTTGTAGATGGCTGGAGTAATGAAAAGATGCAGGATTTTATAAAGGGAAACAACATCCCCTGCCCTAAATGTGGGAAAAGTAATTTTACAGAAATTAGACAATTTAATCTCATGTTTAAAACCCATCAAGGGGTAGTGGAGGATTCCAAGTCAGATATTTATTTAAGACCAGAAACTGCCCAGGGAATTTTTGTAAATTTTAAAAATGTGCAAAGAAGCGCTCGAAAAAAAGTTCCCTTTGGAATTGCTCAAGTGGGAAAGTCTTTCAGAAATGAAATTACCCCAGGAAATTTTATATTTAGAACAAGAGAATTTGAACAGATGGAATTAGAATTTTTCTGTAAACCTGGGGAAGATTTAGAATGGTTTCACTATTGGAAAAATTTCTGTAAAAGCTGGCTTTTAGAATTTGGTATAAGAGAAGAAAATATTAGACTTAGGGATCATAGTCAAGAAGAGCTTTCACACTATAGTAATGCCACTACTGATATAGAATATCGTTTTCCCTTTGGTTGGGGAGAACTATGGGGAATTGCAGATCGTACTGATTTTGATCTAACCCAACATCAAAATCATTCTGGACAGGATATGACATACCTAGATCCTACTACCAATGAAAGATATGTTCCCTATTGTATTGAACCTTCTGTAGGAGTGGATAGGGTGCTATTGGCATTTTTAGTAGACGCCTATGAAGTAGAAGAATTAGAAAAAGATAGCCGTACAATATTAAAGCTACATCCCCAACTAGCACCTATAAAAGCTGCAGTATTGCCTCTTACTAAAAAACTTAAAAAGAAAGCTGAAGAAGTATATAGGATATTAAATAAGAAATTTATGGTTGAGTACGATGAAACCGGTAGTATTGGTAAGAGATATAGAAGGCAAGATGAAATAGGAACCCCCTATTGTATTACTATAGATTTTGATACTTTAGAAGATCAAAGTGTTACCATAAGGGATAGGGATACAATGGAGCAAGTTCGCATCCCAATAGAGAAGCTTATAGCTTTCTTAGAAGAAAAAATAGAATGTTAATTTAACTTGTTATGCTAGTTGGATGTAGATTTGTATTTCAAAATCAACTAGCATAATGGATTAATTTATCTGTTGATATTAAATCAAGTCTTTAACAATGATAATGGTAAAGGGTTTTTAAATATTATTTGCAAAATAATTATGAATAGTATATATTATATAGTATAATATCTCTTAAATCTGTCTCTTATACACATCTCCGAGCC
>USMD01000155.1 GCA_900555725.1 uncultured Garciella sp.
AGAGACAGGCAATATCTTCTTTATCATTCGGTATAATCTGTAATATAATAGAAAATATAGAAAACTAAATTCATACAACTAAAGAGGAGGAAGTGTTTTTATGGGAAAACTAAGTATAGATAAAACAATTTATTCTTCAAAGCCAAATGATGGTAGGCGTTTAGAGAAGGAAATGGCAATTTATAATCTATTAGAGCAATTAGAGATTTCTTATTTAAGAATGGATCATGATGCAGCTGATACCATAGAAGATTGTAAAGAAATAGAATCCATCTTAGGAATAAAAATCTGTAAAAACTTATTTTTATGCAATAGACAAAAAACACGATTTTATTTACTAGTAATGCCTGGAAATAAGAGGTTTGTTACCAAAGAAGTCTCAAAACAGATTGGAAGTTCTAGACTTTCCTTCGCAGATGCTGAGGATATGGAAAAGTACCTAAATACTACTCCAGGTTCTGCAAGTATTTTGGGACTTATGAATGATAAAGAGCACAAGGTGCATTTATTAATAGATCGAGAAATAATTGAATCCAAATATTTTGGCTGTCATCCTTGTATTAACACTTCCAGTTTAAAGCTAAAAACATCAGATATCCTAGAAAAATTTTTACCCTATACAGGGCATGAACCTTGTATTGTTGAATTGTAAAGAAAAATAATAGCAGGGTAAAGGTAGAAAAAGATTTTAGCTTAAAGAATTTTTCTAAAGAGATGTCTAAGTTAGAATTTTCAGTAGATCGGATAAATTTAATGTTATCTCATCGAATAGGAGGAAAATTAACTTATACCTCGTTAGAAGAAGTCTACATAAAAAAACAATATTTCTAGACTAAGCATTCTCAGCTTCCTTTTTATCTTCCTTTAAAAATGAGAAAAAGAGAGATCGTTTTCAATATCTTTTTTTAGTAAAATAGTATATAATTAAAGTTTGTAGGCAAAATTTCAGTGTAAAATTTAAAAGGAGGAAAGTGGATGCGAATAGAAGAAAATAAGATGGGTGTTATGCCTATTAAAAAACTTTTAATAAATATGTCTTTACCAATGATGATATCTATGTTTGTTCAAGCTCTTTATAATGTTGTGGACAGCATATTTGTGGCTCAAATAAGTGAGAAGGCACTCACTGCCGTTTCTATGGCTTTTCCTGTGCAAAATCTTATGAGTGCCATTGGAGTGGGTACTGGAGTAGGAATTAATGCCCTACTTTCCAAAAGTCTCGGTGAGAAAAATTTCAAAGAATCAAATGGAGCCGCTAATAACGGGATCTTTTTAGGGATGCTTAGCTATATGATATTTCTTATATTTGGCCTTTTATTTACAGATACTTATTTTAAAACCCAAACAAATGATACACAGATCATTGCCTATGGAACTTCTTATTTGAATATCATTTGTATCGTTTCTGCTGGGATATTTTTTCAAATCACATTTGAACGATTGCTTCAGTCTACAGGAAAGACCTTTTATAGCATGATTACCCAAGGAACTGGAGCTATTATCAATATTATATTAGATCCTATTTTCATATTTGGATACTTTGGATTTCCTAAAATGGGAGTAGCAGGGGCAGCAATTGCAACAGTGACAGGACAATTAATAGCAGCAATCCTTGCTTTTATTTTTAATATTAAATTAAATCATGAAATCACAATAAAAGCAAAAGGATTTCGTCCTAATTTAGAAATCATAAAAAAAATCTATTCAGTAGGAATCCCTTCTATTATTATGATATCTATTACATCTATTACTACCTATGGAATGAATGTAATCCTTATGGCTTTTTCTTCAACGGCTATTGCTGTTTTTGGAGTTTATTTCAAATTGCAAAGTTTCGTATTTATGCCTATATTTGGCCTGAATAATGGGATGGTTCCAATTATAGCCTATAACTATGGAGCTAAGAAAAAAGAACGGATCCTGAAAATAATTCAATTAAGTATTACCTATGCTATTGGCATTATGTTATTTGGCTTGCTTATCATTCAAATATTCCCTAAAGAATTGTTATCCTTGTTTAATGCATCGGATGATATGTTAAGCATCGGAATTCCGGCGTTACGGATTATTAGTCTTAGTTATATTTTTGCAGGATTTTGCATTGTATGTGGTTCTGTATATCAGGCATTTGGAAATGGGTTATTAAGTCTTATTATTTCTGTCTTGAGACAATTGGTAGTTTTACTTCCGGTAGCATATCTACTATCCTTACTTGGAAATGTAAATCTCATATGGTGGTCTTATCCTATTGCAGAAATGATATCTTTAGTATTAAGTATTGTATTTCTTAAGTATATTTATGATAAAAAGATTCAATCTATGGAAGATAAGGAAAAAGTAATTCATTATTCTATAAAAGAAAATAGTATGAATCACGTGTAGTCCTTTGGAGAAAATCGTCCTAGGACTCCTTATGGTAATTTTATGGTATTTCTCCCAGCTACAGGTTAAACTAATTGTGCATATTTTAATTATAAAGGAGAAGTAAAATGTCTGGCATTTTTGGCTTAAAGGGAAGGGGAAAAGAACACTTTCGAAGAATGGATATCTTAGCCAATCATGCCGGCCTTGGTTTAACTGGTCCGGTCGAAGAACAGGATGAAGAGTCATGGGAGAGGATGGTGGCTGGATTGCCCATATAGTGATGAATATGAAATATCTTAAGAAGACAGGAATGGGAAATTTTTTGTCTTCTTTTTTAATGTAGGGATATGGCTCTTTAATGGAAGGACCATCTGTGACTATTCGTTATAAGATTTTCCAATCCATGAAAAAGTGCATGAACCAACGAATAATCATTATTATAGTATAATAGAGATATAAATAAATGATTTTGCCAAAAATGAATAAGTCTTATATCTGTCTCTTATACACATCTGACGCTGCCGACGATCTTACGCGTGT
>USMD01000156.1 GCA_900555725.1 uncultured Garciella sp.
ATGCCAATAGAAGTGAAATAGAGGGTTGTGTCTCTGTATTGGCCCTATATTATAAAACCCTTATGGCTAGAGAACATATGAATAAAAGCACCATTGTCATTGTAGGAGATAGACTGGATATTATCGACTATGTAATAGAATGCGGTGTACAATTAATCATTTTGACCTGTAATGCTAAGATCCCACAGGATTATATTCAAAGAGTAAAAGAAAAAGGAGTTAGTTTAATTCGGATACCCCAGGATACCTATACCACTTCAAAATTAATCAATCAATGTAATTTTGTTTCTTCTATTATGATATCCAAAGATATTATCCAGTTTGAAAAAGATGCTTATTTAGATGATGTAAAAGAGGAGATTTTAAATAAAAATCATACAAATTATCCTATTGTAGACAGAAAGGGTACTTATCTAGGGATGATGAATAAAAAACATTTACTTCATCCAGATAAAAAGAAAGTAATATTAGTAGACCATAATGAATATTCCCAAAGTGCAACAGGACTTAATGAAGCGAATATTTTAGAGATTATAGACCATCATAAATTAGGAGATATTTCTACTACCCTACCAATCTATTTTCGAAATATGCCAGTAGGAAGTACCTGTACCATTGTTTATAATATGTATCTAGAAAATGGAGTAAAAATAGATCAGAAAATAGCAGGGTTATTAATATCTGGGATCTTATCTGATACCCTTGCATTTAAATCTCCTACTACTACCGATTACGATAGAAAAGCTGTAGAGGAATTAAATAAAATTTTAAATCTAAATATTGAAGAATATGCAACGAAAATGTTTAAAGCAGGAAGCTCCTTAGAAGGACAAAGTATCGAAGAAATATTTAATAAAGACTACAAATCCTTTGAAGTAGATGGACAAACCCTTGGGGTTGCCCAGGTTTTTACCATGGATATTGATGAAGTGTTTGCCCGAAAAGATGAATTTTTAAATTATATTAAAACAGTACATGATAATAAAAATCATTTCGTGACCCTATTAGTCATTACAGATATTATAAGGGAAGGTTCCTATCTTTTATATCAATGTGATACCCATAATCTTGTTCCGAATGCCTTTGGTGTGAAGGATGAACAAGGAGTATTTGTAAAGGGTATTGTATCTAGAAAAAAACAAGTTATGCCTCAGCTAATACAGCAGATGAATATGTTAAAATAATTTATAAATATTTTTATTATAAAAATTAAAAATATATTACAGGAGGTTTTTATATGGAAAAAGGTTATGTTCATGTTTATACTGGTGATGGAAAGGGGAAAACCACAGCAGCCCTAGGGCTTTCCCTTCGAGCTATTTGTGCAGGGAAAAAGGTCTTTTTTGGACAATTTGTAAAGGGTATGGATTATAGTGAATTAAAGGCAGTAGAATATCTTCCTAATTTCACTATAAAGCAATTCGGAAAAGATTGCTTTATTTTTAATGATCCTACAGATGAAGACATCAATATTGCTAGAAATGGTTTAAAGAAAATGGGAGAAATTTTAACCAAGGGAGAATATGATTTAGTGGTAATGGATGAAGTGAATATTGCCCTATATTACCATCTTTTTAGCGTACAAGATGTATTAAAGATCATTGATGGACGTGCTGAGCATGTGGAAGTAGTATGCACTGGTCGAAAAGCTCCCAAAGAATTAATCGATAGAGCTGATTTAGTAACAGAGATGAAGGAAATTAAGCATTATTACACTAAAGGGGTCCAGGCAAGAGAAGGAATCGAAAAATAAAATAGAATACAAAATCAAATAAATATATAAATACCCTGCTAAGGTCTAAAAGACATTTAGCGGGGTATTTAAAGTTATTGGATTTTTATAAAGGTAGGTTTTTGATTTTCAAAAGTAGTAATATATCGAAATCCAATATTTTTTAGCATTTCATAGATTTCTGGAAATTGATAGCCCAAATGTTCTGAATAATGACAATCAGAACCTAAGGTAAGAATTTCTCCCCCTAGGGATTTGTATAACTTTAACACTTCCTTGGAAGGCAACGATTCCTTACAGGAGGAACGTAGTCCCGAGGTATTTACTTCAATCCCCTTTCCCTGATCAATCAGATTTTTGAAAAGCTCTTCTAAGATATCGAAAAATAGCTCTGGTTTTTGAGGTGGAGTGTGATTGGAATATCTTTTTGGTAAATCTAAATGTCCTATAACATTAAATTCTTCAAAATTTTTCTCGCAAAAATAGAGTTCTTCATAATATTTTTTATAGCTTTCCATAGGAGTTTTATCCCTAAAGAAATCTCCAACATGTAAATCCTTTTGATCGCAGGTATGCATAGAAGCTATAACAAAGTCAAAATCATATTTCGATACCAGATTACTTAAATCCTTGAGAATATGGGGTTGGACCCCTAACTCAATTCCTTTTTTTATTTTAATTTTAGAAAGATATTTTTCTTTTAAACGATCAATCTCTTTACAATAACTCTCTATATCAAGCTCAAAGCTTATGGTGGCATCCTTATAATCTTGATCATAATGGTCGGTAAAGGCAAGCTCCTTTAATCCAGCATCCATAGCACTTTTAACCATCTCTTCCATAGCGATAGAACAATCGGTAGAGAAATTGCTATGCACATGATAATCATAATACATTTTAAGTCCCCCTAGTAAAAGATTTGTAATCATTGTAATGGATAATAACAAATAGGTCAATAAGGGATGGCAGATAAACAGAGTTCTTGGCTTCAGATGGAGTTTTTACTCCAGCTGAAGCTTACTAACAGAATTCTTAGTATCAGTTTTTCGATACTTAGAATTCGTTGTCCTTTAGGAGAAATCGTTATCCAGGGACATAGCTGC
>USMD01000157.1 GCA_900555725.1 uncultured Garciella sp.
GCGTAAGATCGTCGGCAGCGTCAGATGTGTATAAGAGACAGGATATACACCCCTAATCCTTTTTCATCTACTACCGAGATGGCATCTTCGGTAGAATAAAGTATGGATTCTAAAAGATTGATAAACTCCCTTAAATGATTTAATTGACGGCTCATCTCTTTTATTTGAGTGACATTTCGAAATAGGGCATAGGCCCCAATGATATTTCCCTTTTCATCAAATAAAGGTTTTCGATTGGTAATAACTGAAGTACATTTTAGTCGCTGTTTTTGATTGAACTCCTTTTTTCCCGTTGCAACGATGATAGGAAGGCGTGTATTAGGTATTACATCCTCTACCGGCTGTCCAATAGATTCTTCAATAGGTATATCAATCAAATCTCCTGCAGCTTGATTTAATAAAACAATCCTAGCCTTCTTATCTACAATAATAATCCCCTCTTGAATGTCATCCAGCACTTGGGCAAAGTTCAAAAGATAATCCCCCTCTTATCTTATTTTCAATCTTCTACTCCTCTTTCCCTTGAATATGAATGCTTAAATGATCTGGTTCCATACTTTTTAACAATATTCCCTTAGGTAGATTTAATTGTATTGGAACATCATGCTGCCCTTCCCCTAGATTTTTTACATCAATATAGGGAGAAATATCTTCCTCCTGTAGGGCATCTATTTGATCTTCTGGACCTGATAGAATGATTTTTATAGGTTGATTTTTCATATCCTCCTGTATAGTAAGGGGCTCCTTTAAATTAAGTACCTCTATATTTTTTATTTCAAAAGTCTTTTGTGGGGATGGTTTGATACTTACTTCTACTGTGACAGTTTCATCTCCATTTATCACTTTTGTATCTGCAGGCAGCTGCAATTGTACCTGTTGCTCAAAGCTCTTTGTCTTTCCATCTATATTAATCTCCTCTGTAGAAATGCTTTCAATCGTATTTAATTGCCTTTCGCTTCCTCCAATTAATATATTAGAAGGACTTAAGCTAATATTAGTAATTTCGTATCCTTGGGGCAATTTTCCAATCATATTGTCTACAATAGGAACAGTCCTGGTTGGCTCTATAGGTACTGTTACACCTACTTTATCCGGTAAGATTTTTACATCTTTCACCTGCTGTCCACTATTATCAATCGCCCTAAGGGGTAGGGTTCTATTCACATTCCCATCTGCATTGGAAATATCAATTGTTGCAACTACATTTCTAATATTATTTAATACATTTTCTGGACCTTCAATCTGTACTGTTTTGGGATCTACAATATAATTCATATAGGACCTTCCTTGGGATGGATTTCCAGTCACTTCTACCTCTACGCTTTTTTCCTGAGTAACGATTTGATCTAAAGTGATCTCGATGGCTTCAGGGTTTCTATGACTAATCTCCACATCCTCCGGAATGCCAGAAATATTGATAGGTAAATAATGAGTTCCCTTTGTATTTAATTGAGATACATCTACTTGGGCTTCTATATTTTCTTTATTGATATTAATCAAATCATTTCTTCTACCATAAACCCGTATATCCACAAGATATTCTGGGGAATCACTAATGATCAGCCCCCTCTCTTTAAGGCTCTCAACTCCAGTTAGCTTCACTGGCACATTATCAATGGTATCAAAAATTTTAGGATTCTGATCGGTTACCACATAAATCCATAAAAACACAGCAATTACAATAGATAAAATCATCATTGCCTTTTTATTACTAAAGAAATCTCTCATTTTTTTCTCCTCCACTTAAACCAGTTCAATTGTAGTGGCTTTTGTTCTTTTTCTACAAGTACATCGATTAGGATTTGTTTTAAAGACTTTATATCCAGATATCTAGATAATTTTCCGCCCATTGCTAAGGAAATAATCCCTGTTTCTTCTGATACAATCACAACAACAGAATCTGAGTTTTCAGTTATTCCTAACCCTGCCCTATGGCGAGTTCCCAATTGCTTACTAAGGCCTTGGTTTTCTGTCAAAGGCAAAAAACACCCAGAAGCTATAATTCTATCCTCTCGAACAATCATTGCTCCATCATGTAACGGAGTATTAGGAATAAAAGTATTGATGATCAATTCTCCTGAAACAAGAGCATCTAGATGAATCCCTGTTTCAATAACCTCTCCCAATTTAGTTTCCCGTTCTATTACAATCAAAGCCCCTACCTTTTCTTGGGAAAGCATCTGCACTGCTTTGATGATTTCATCGATAACTCCTGTTGGTTGCTCCTGGGATGATTTATCAAATATATTTGCAAAAAATTTACTACGACCTATATGTTCCAGTGCCCGTCTCAATTCCGGTTGAAATACGACTAATATAGCAATCACACCAACGGTTAAAGTATTTTTTAGTATCCAAGTAATGGTATAGAGTCCTAGCCATTCACTTACTTGGGTGGCTAGTAATATAAAAATAATTCCCTTAATCAATTGTTCTGCTCTAGTCTCTTTAATCAGTCCCAACAATTTATAAATGGCATAGGCAACAATTGCGATATCAATAATATCTCGTATACGCATATTTAAAAATAATTCCTTAAAAAACCCCAGTATTTCCATCATGATTGCTCCACCTTTTTCAATAGTAATAATCGTTATAAATTATTATTTTTTTAGTATATATAATCATTATCTGTCTCTTATACACATCTGACGCT
>USMD01000158.1 GCA_900555725.1 uncultured Garciella sp.
TGCCTGTCTCGTGGGCTCGGAGATGTGTATAAGAGACAGGGAAATTATAAATAAAGATGAGAATTATGCTAAAGTAAATGTATTTATAGAAGCCATTGAACAAATAGGAAAAATAGAGAAGGTTAAATAGAAAAAGGAGGATAAAATCTTTGAATGAACAACCAGCAGAAGAGCAAATTGATATAGAAAATTTAGAACATCAAATTCAGTTATTTGGAAATTTTGACGAAAATATTAGGATTATAGAAAAACATTTTTCTGTTCAAATTATTGCACGGGATGATATGATAAAAATTATTGGAAATGAAAAAGAAGTAAAGGTTGTAAGAAGCATTATCCAACAACTTTTAGAAAGTATAAAAAAAAATAATCCTATTACTACCCAAAGTGTGGAATATATCATTACTTTAGCGAAAAAAGGTGAAGCAGATAAATTTTCTACCTTGTCCGAAGTTATATGTCATACAGCAAAGGGAAAAGCCATTCGAACTAAAACCCTAGGTCAAAAAAAATATGTAAAATCCATTAAAAAAAATGAGGTTGTCTTTGGAATCGGGCCTGCTGGTACGGGGAAAACATATTTAGCAATGGCAATGGCAGTGGCAGCTTTTAAAAATGAAGAGGTAAGTCGTATTATTCTTACAAGACCAGCAGTAGAGGCAGGTGAGAGCTTAGGCTTTTTACCGGGAGATCTTCAAGAAAAGGTAGATCCCTATCTTCGACCATTGTATGATGCCCTGTATGATATTATGGGGGTAGATACCTACCTTAGTTATATTGAAAAGGGAATTATAGAAGTGGCTCCTTTAGCCTATATGAGAGGAAGAACCCTAGATGATTCTTTTATTATTTTAGATGAGGCACAAAATACTACTCCTGAACAAATGAAAATGTTTTTAACTAGATTGGGGTTTGGTTCTAAAGCAATTATTACAGGAGATATCACACAGGTTGACTTACCCCGAGGAAAAGAGTCGGGACTTAAAATTGTTACAAAAATTTTAGATAAAGTGCCAGGAATTGAATTTGTTTATTTAACTCAAGCCGATGTAGTACGTCATCCTCTAGTGCAAAGAATTATCGAAGCCTACGATATCTATGATAAAAAGAAGGGGAGATCCTAGTGAGTGTATATTTTGATGATCGTCAAACAGAGATAGAAATTACAGATGAAATATTAGAAAGTTTAGAGAAGGGAATAAATGTAATTTTAGAAAAAGAGGCAATAGAAATACCAGTAGAGGTCAGCATTTCCTTTGTTGAAAATGACGAGATACAAAAGTTGAATAAAGAGTATCGTAAGAAAGATCAACCTACTGATGTATTATCCTTTCCCTTAGTGGAAAGAGGACAATTAGAAAGGGGACAAGCTCCCTTTGAGATTCCTCTAGGGGATATCATTGTATCCATCCCAAAGGTTGTGGAACAGGCAAAGGAATATGGACATCCCTATTTAAGGGAATTAGTATATTTAACGGTTCATGGAATGTTTCATTTGTTAGGATATGATCATATGAATCAAGAAGAAAAGGCTATTATGAGAGAAAAAGAAGAATCTGTTATGAATTCCATAAATATTATTAGAAATCCTTCATAATCCGGAGAATATTATGAAAATACGAAAGCTTATTGATAGTTTCAATTATGCAATTTCTGGTCTAATTTATGCATTAAAAACCCAGCGAAATATGAAAATCCATTTTTTCATTGGGACTATGGTGGTATTTATCAGTCTTTTTGTTGATTTTAATAGAACAGAAATACTGATTCTAGGGATTACTATATGTTTGGTGATTATTACGGAGTTAATTAATACAGCCATAGAGGCAACCATTGATTTATACACAGAAAAATATAGTCCCCTTGCTAAAATTGCAAAAGATGTAGCGGCGGGAGCAGTTTTAGTAGCATCAGCGAATTCTGTATTTGTTGCCTATGTTTTATTTTTTGACCGAGTACAGCCAGTTGCAAAGACAGTATTTACTAAAGTGCAACAATCCCCCGGACATTTAACCTTTGTAAGCTTAATATTGGTAATTGTTGCAGTAATCGCTATGAAATCCAAACTAAGTAAAAGGGGAACCTATCTTTTGGGAGGAATGCCTAGTGGGCACAGCGCCCTGTCTTTTTGTATTGCCACTGCAATTGCTTTTATCTCTAAGGACGTTTTAATTGCCACTTTAGGATATTTTTTGGCTATTACAATATCTCAAAGCCGTATCGAAGGAAAAATACATACTCCATTGGAGGTTGTTGTAGGAGGAATTATAGGGACCTTTATTACCCTATTAATTTTTCAAGTATTTTTATAATAAAAATGTATAGAAAAAATCTTGGGGGTATAAGAAAATAGAGAATATTATAGAAT
>USMD01000159.1 GCA_900555725.1 uncultured Garciella sp.
TACACGCGTAAGATCGTCGGCAGCGTCAGATGTGTATAAGAGACAGATAATATATCCTATGGATCTTTTTATTGCTATATAGATTCTTTTTATGCTTCCCTATGGATATTTAACTTAACCAATAAAACGCCTTAATTCTTTATATAAACCTGTTTTATGCCCTTTCTTAATAGCTATTAGATTGTTATTCCATGCAGTGCCATATTTGCTAGAAGAAGTTTCTCTAAGGGATTTGATTAGGGCTTCTTGCTCCTGGATGTTTTCCTCCTGTTTTGCTTTCATCTTCTGTGCCATTACTAGGACATAGATCTTACCACCATTTTTCGTGTATATGATAAGCTCCGCCATTTGGGAGGCACTCCTTTTTGACCAGCCTTTTGGTCTACTGCTTAGTCTATCGGAAAATATATGGCTTACATGCCCTTCTGCACTGCACTCAATGATTTCATATCCCTTTTCTGCTTTTATTTCGATACCATCCCCCAGTTATTTAGCATGTAGCGCCTTGCATCTTTGATGGCTACCTTACAGTAATTTTACTCTAACATGACTCATTATGTCTGCTTTCAATGAGCAAACTTTAGTGTAGGTACAGCATATGGTGTAGATGCTGTATTTGGATCACAATTGATTGGTGCGTTTATTTCAATTATCATAGGTGCGTTCATTGGAAAAATTAGAAGGTTTTTCCCACCTATTGTTTCTGGTACAGTAGTGTTAAGTATTGGACTATCATTGTATACCACTGGAATCAATTATATGGCAGGTGGAACAGGAGCTGCAGATTTTGGTAGTTACCAAAATTGGGCTATTGCATTTTTAACCCTTGTAGTGGTAATAATATGTAATATGTTTGGAAAAGGATATATAAAAATATCTGCTATGCTTATAGGAATTGGAGTAGGCTATGCAGTAAGTTTTGCAACGGGAATGGTTAGCTTTGGTAATGTAGCGGAATCTTCATGGATTTCTTTGCCTAGGTTTTCCATTGGGGACTAGAATTTCAACCCGGTGCGATCATCTCTATGACTGTAATGTATATTGTAAATGCGGTGCAATCTATAGGAGACTTTTCTTCTACTGCGATAGGAGCTTTTAAAAGAGAAGCAACCGATAAAGAATTAGGGGGAGCAATTATGGGAAACGGTCTTGGAGGTATAATAGGAGCTTTATTTGGCGGGCTTCCAACGGATCCCTATAGTCAAAATGTTGGACTTGTGGTAACTACAAAGGTCGTTAGCAAGCAAGTTTTCAAAATCGTTGCAATTATCATGTTATTGTCTGGATTCCTTCCTAAATTAGGGGCTCTCATGACCACCATTCCATACCCAGTTTTAGGAGGTGCAACTATGTTTGTTTTTGCGTCTATCACTATGTCAGGAATAGAACTTATCAATCAACAAGAGCCTACTTATAGAAATAAAACCATTGTAGGATTAGCAATTGCTTTAGGAATGGGAATTACCATGGTTCCAGAATCTATAGAGGGGTTTCCAGCTTGGTTTAAGATGGTATTTGGTGGTTCCCCAATTATAATAGCTGCCATTATTGCCTTTGTATTAAATATAGCGGTTCCTGAAAAAACATTAGAGAAAGAACAAGAAGAACTACAAGAAATCAGCTAATGGGAGTATTCATTTGTGGAGGAACTATGGTTCTATTTGTTAAAGAATTGCCAGAGAATAGAAGGAAATTAATGTTTGTGAGTAAGAAGGAAAGGGAGAAAGTTAGAATAAAGCCTTTAATGATTTATCAATATGATAATATGCGAAAGGTAAATTTCCTATAGAGACCGCTAAGCAATTGGATTGTAAGTAATTATCAAAATAATAATGAATTATCAACTAAAAACTTAACGAAAGAATAACATCTCCATGTATGATAATATACAGCATTTTAATGAAAAGAGAAACAGAAATCCATATGATATAATGAAGGAAGAGTAGTACTTAGCTATGTATTTCACTGGTATAGTGACAAAGCATGCTACTAAATCCAAATATCAGCATTAAGGATGCTTGTTATTAGAGGATGGATTCTATTCCTTTTTTCCCTACAGTAAATTAACGCTATCTAACGCTATCAAAATATTGACAGGATAAAAAATGTGTTATATAATAAAGTATTATATAGCAAAGGCGCTAGATATAGTATCTAGTGCTTTTTTTTATAAGTTTTTACTTTGAAGTGCTTAAATAGTTGTTTGTTGATAATAATATCGGAAAGAGCATGTTATCCTTAATTATCAATATGAT
>USMD01000160.1 GCA_900555725.1 uncultured Garciella sp.
TAAGATCGTCGGCAGCGTCAGATGTGTATAAGAGACAGAAATAATAAGGAGGATTTTAACATGGCTAAAATTGGAGAATTAATACAAAGTGGGGATTGGAAAGGAGAAAAGCACGTTCCTGTAATTCATGCCCCTGAAACAGTTGGAGCAGATGAAACCTTTGAATTGCAAGTATCCATTGGAGATGAAATTGCCCATCCAAATACGCTAGAACATCATATTAAATGGATTAAAGTATTCTTTAAACCAGACAATGGAAAATTCCCAGTGGAACTTGCTAATTTTGAATTCCAAGCCCATGGAGAAGCAGATTGCATCACAGACTATGTAGGAAAAACTGAAGTGAAATTAAAACAATCTGGTACACTTTATGCTTTAAGCTATTGTAATATTCATGGTCTTTGGGAAAATGCACAAAAAATAGAAGTAAAATAAATTCATAGTTGGATAAAAAGAGTCATAGATGTCTTCACTATGCTACTTCATGAAACATCTATGACTCTTCCTTTTGTGGTATAAAACCGTCCCTGCCTAAGAATAGAAAAGTGACATAGAACCGTTCCCTGTCATCTTACTAATTGTTTTAAAACCTGGGGAATATGTCTTATGATATCTGTTGCAATCATGGAATATTCCCCCACTTCTCTAGCTGCAAAATCTCCTGCTAAAGAATGAATGGTTGCTCCTACTTTACAAGCATTTACAGGCTTTAGCCCCTGCCCTAATAAACTCAAAAGAATCCCAGTAAGAACATCTCCACTGCCTGCAGTAGCCATACCTGGATTCCCCAAGGAATGAAAATAGGTCGTATCCTTTTTGGCTATTAAGGTGGTGGTTCCCTTGAGTAGTACAATAATAGAATACTTTTGCGCTAATTGTTTGGCTGCCGTTACTGGATCTTCTTTTATCCTCTGACTAGTAGTGTCTAAAAGCACCGCCATTTCTCCATAATGGGGAGTAATAATGATTTTATTTTCTTTTTTCACCTTATCTAACAATTCCTTAAAATAATATAGTCCATCTGCGTCAATCACCATAGGTAAATCTGTTTTAAGAAGACACTCTAAGGTATAAAAATGATCATCATTTTTTCTTCCTAATCCTGGGCCAAAAGCAATGGCTTTTTTCTTCTGCAGAATCTCTTGAAACTCCTCTTCATTTTTATAGGGCCTTATCATAATCTCTGGATAGATATTATAGATATTCTCTAAATACTTCTCATGAAGGGCAATAGTGGACAAGCCTGCCCCTGTTCTTAGGGCTGCATAGGCACTCATAAGGGGAGCCCCTGTCATTCCAGTACTCCCTCCAATGGTAAGTACTGCGCCATAATCATATTTGTGGCTATTGTGGACTCTCTTTGTTAAATAGCCCTCCAGATCTTTTTTTTCTAATAAAAACTGATTCGAAGTAAACTCATCCTCTAAAATTTCAATATCTACAATTCTGCATTCTCCATGGGTATCCTTAGCATCATTTAATAAATTTCCTACTTTATAAGTATGTACGATAATAGTAAGATCTGCTTTTACTCCAATCCCAGCAATTAATCCATTGTCTCCTCGGATTCCTGATGGAATATCAATGCTTATAATATAGGCATTGCTTTTGTTGATACAATCAATCGCCTGGTAGTAAATTCCTTCAATATCTCTATTAAGCCCAATTCCAAAAATTCCTTCTATAATAATGGTGGATTTTTCTACTAACTTTTCATAATCTCGATAAAAACCATAGTCAGTAAAATAATGCATCTTAGCATTTAATCCTTTTAATCTTTCTAAATTTATCTCGGTTTCCTCTGTAAGATGTTCCAAGTTTCCAACTATAATAATATCTAAGTTTTTGAATCCCTTCTCTAAAAGATGTCTAGCCACTACTAGGCTATCTCCTCCATTGTTTCCAGTACCAGACACTATAGCAATTCTATCAGTGATTGGATCTATTTCTTTTTCCTGTAAAATACATTCATAGATCTTTCTACCGGCAGTCTCCATCAATTCTAAAGAGGAAATGTGCTTTTTCCTACAGGTATATTGATCCAATTCTTTCATTTCCTTAGTAGTTAAAACATTCATCCTCATCACCCTTTACATGGATTTATATTCTATATATCATCTGTCTCTTATACACATCTCCGAGCCCACGAGACAGGC
>USMD01000161.1 GCA_900555725.1 uncultured Garciella sp.
AGATTTCTGCCTGTCTCGTGGTCTCGGAGATGTGTATAAGAGACAGAATTAATGGTAATCCAACCTTAGTATAATCTGAAAATTTATATCCTCCTATTCCATAAACCATTGTATTTGTAGGCATACCGATAGGAGTTGCGTAGGCACAAGAACATCCAATGACTATTGACATCAATATTGACCTTGGATCTGCCCCAATTTCTAATGCAATAGATAATCCTATAGGTGCCATGAACGCACATGTTGCTGTATTTGACATAAAGTTTGTGATTACAATGCAAATAAGTAGTATAGCAGCTAATATTGCAGTTGGGCTATCTCCTACTACACCTAATACAGTCTGGGCTATTATAGATCCTGTTCCTGTCTTTTCTAATGCTGCCCCAATAGATAAGGTACCAACAAATAGAAGCAAAGTAGACATGTCAATAGATGCGAAAGCTTGCTTTTGTGTGATTGTCCCAGAAAGAACTAATGCAATAGCTCCTATCCATGCAGTTACGAAAAACGGAATCCCTATTTTATCTTCAAAAACCATTCCTATAACAGTCATCACCATTATAATAATTGACATATTTGTTTTCCATTTTGGAACAGCAGAATAATCGATTTCTTGATCATATACTGATTCCTCCGCATTTGCGTCTGTATTTCTACCATCTGGTAATAGCTTATACCCAATTAAAGCGTAATAAATAATACCTACAATGAGTATCGGTAATACTATTGGAGTAAATTCAAAAACACCAAATTCTTCATAACCGGCTGCTTCTAGTTGTGAAGATGCAATTATATTTGGTGATGAACCTAAAAGAGTTAAGTTCCCTCCCATTGCTACCGCCGCAACAAGTGGCATTAAAATTCTAGATCTTGAATATCCGCCACTTTTTGCTATACCAATAATAATAGGAATAAATATTGCAGCTGTTCCTGTATTAGATAAAAATCCCGATAGAATACCACTTAATATCATTACTAAAAGAATCGTTTGCCTTTCAGTCTTTGCATGCCTTGTTACTAATCCGCCTATTTTTTGAGCTGCTCCCTATATAATAGTACACTTGAATCAGTAAAACCAGCAAATGCTTCCTCTGCTTCTAGAATACCAGTTAATACGAAGCCCACACATACTATCATTGCTGTTAATGCTACTGGTATATTCTCCCAGAAAAACATAACCATCGCAAAAATTAAAAATATAATTGTAATCACTACATCACTCATAACCCTGCCCCTTATAATCGATTACATTTTTAATGCTTTAACTTTCTTTTTTCCCCCTTCATCCCATAATATGTTTCATGCCAATAATTATGCCAATTTTAGTTTTGCTTATGTCCTTTGCTTATGCCAATTAAAAAGTGGTTCTCTCTCACTTTTTTTAGTTTAGTATTAGCACTTTGCATCAATTTCTTGAAAAATATTTGATGGATTCTATGGTTTCTATTGTGATAAGTTGGTATTTTATACTGTAGCTGTTTAAGAACTTCAATGAAGAATATGATTGTATAAAGGTAAAACATTTGGTAAAATGTTATCATAAAGTTTGTGGGGGCAAACTTTATGATATTTTGCTAATACTAGCTATAACTAAATTTTTTTGCTGTGCTTTATTCTAGAAACAGCAAAGTATGCTCATTTTTTGTGATCAATGAGATTATGACTATCACCTACAAAAAAATATTTCCGCTAAAAGCAGGTTTAAATATATTTTATACTGCTTATTGCAGGATGTCAAGGGGTTTTTTTATGTTCTCTAAAGAGATTTTCGCTGAACGTGTCAAAACATTACGGAAAAACAAAAATTTAAAACAATCTGAACTTGGAAAAATTGTAGGACTTTCTGATAATGCAGTAAGTGACATTGAAAGAGGATATCGACTTACTACTATGGAAAAATTAGACGCCTTAGCAGACTTTTTCGATGTGTCAGTGGATTATTTGATGGGAAGGACCGATAATCCTGAAATGAATCGGTAGTTTACCATCTTTTCACTACATAAGGAAAGTAAAATATTAAGCACAGTCTCCGGCACTGTAAAGTTTAAGAAATTAACGGTATAATTATATCTGTCTCTTATACACATCTCCGAGCCCACGAGACAGGCAGAAATC
>USMD01000162.1 GCA_900555725.1 uncultured Garciella sp.
ACGAGATTTCTGCCTGTCTCGTGGGCTCGGAGATGTGTATAAGAGACAGTATCCCAACAATTACAATTAAAAGATGTAGTAGGGGCTTTTGGACTGATCTATAAATCTCTACCTAATATGAAAGATAGTTATGAACAGGCTTTAAAAGTATTAGAACTGAAAAAAAAGTTTTCTAAGGATTTAGCCTCAGCATATGGATATCATGAACTTGGGATTTACCAATTTATAGATGAGATATATGAAAATAGAGTACATACCCATTATAGAAATGGGGACATTCAAAGATTAAAAGAATATGATAATCATCATAATACTGATTTATTATTTACTTTGGAGATTTACTTGGATTGTGATTGTAATGGACAAAAAGCAAGTGAACAAATTCATATTCATCCCAATACCCTTAATTACCGCTTAAAAAGAATTTTAGAAATTGGGCAAATAGATTTGAATAATTTTAATCAAAAAATTGCATTATATATAGATTTAAAATTAGAAGGTGGAAAAGAGGAAAATGAATAAACAAGGTTATTGCAAATCTACAAAGGCATGATATGCTCTTTGGAAGAGTAGTCGAGAAATATATAGAATTCTATAATATACAGAGGCTTCAAAAAAGACTTCAAGGCATGGCTTCGCCTGAATATCGAAGTCATGCCCTGGTAGCATAAATTTTATTATTTTTAAAGCATATTTTTATCTACATATACCGTCAATTTCCCGAGGCAGTTTACATAGCTGCCAAATTCATTATCATACCATCCAAAGATCTTTGCATGGGTAACTGGTAGATTGATATCTTGCACTGTATCTATTCCATATTCTCGTAGGCTAGCAGCATCTAGCGATAAAAATCCCGTTCTTGTATGGGTTTCATGTCCTTCAATAGTTACAGCCGCTAAGGAACCGGCGATATCAGAAGAAACATTTTGTTCATTGCTAAATACAAGAAGATCTTTTTGGGCTCCTTGGGCAGCATTTTTATAAATATTATTAATAAAATCTCTATTTATAACAGGCTCGCCATTCTCATTCAAACCTGTACGAAAGGTAATATTCAAAGCAATTAGTGATGCCGTATTGGTAGGTACCCTTACGGAGTCTGCCATAAAACCTACCTTTTTTATTTCAGGAAGAATTTCTTCCAGAGCAAGTGCAGCTCCTGTAGAGGTAGGAATAATATTATTAAAGATTGATCTATTTTTTCGTAGATCTTTATTTCCTGCCTTAGGTGCTTTATCAAGAATGCTCTGATTATTTGTAGAAGCGTGCACAGTAGACATAGATGCAGTAATAATATGGGAAGTTTCCTTAGTATCAAGGAGTGGCTTGATCATATGGGCTAAACCTGTTGTGGTACAGCTAGCTGCTGATAAAATATAGTGATTAGCAGGGTCATACTTTGCATGATTTACTCCATAAACAAACATGGCACTATCATTAGGCATTTTTTGTGAAGAATCTTTTATTTTAAAAGGTGCACTTACGATAACCTTTTCTACACCAGCTTCTAAATGTCCCCTAAGGCTTCCCTTCAAATAATCTGCAGGAATGGTAGGGTCTAGAAATTGACCGGTACAATCTACTACTAATCGCACCCCTTCCTTTTTCCAGTCGATATTTTTAGGATTTCTTTCCTTTCTAAGGACTTTAACAGGCATTCCATTGATTTCAAATATGCATGCAGACTCATTTAATACCTTTGCATCACAGGATTTTCCCGTATATCCATATAAGAAATGATTCAAAGATCCATAAGTAGTATCTGTAATAAGATAGTGAAGAATATCTTCTACCTTTTTCCCTACCTCACGACCGGCATTGATCACAATTCCGTCAAAATGCTGTAAATTAACATGATTCCATAATGTAAGTTTTCCTATACGGCCGATACCATTTATCCCTAAAATTCTTTTACTTTTTAAGGACATGTTCATATAACCACTCCTAACTTCATATATAATTTTCCAATTCATTGTATCATATCTGTCTCTTATACACATCTGACGCTGCCGACGATCTTACGCGT
>USMD01000163.1 GCA_900555725.1 uncultured Garciella sp.
TTTTTTCTTCTTTTTCATTCTCCTGGGTAACAGTATTAATTAATTCTAATATATAAGAGGAATAGGTAAGTTTTTCTAAATCTATTCTTAAATTATAAAAAGCTTCCCGTAATTCCGCCTGGTTCATATAAATCATAGATTTTCCTTGATAAAATATAAAATCACTATAACAAAATAACTGGGTAGCAGCCAAAAGCCTATTTTTGACTTTTCTTGCCCCCCTGGCAACTGCCTGTATCTTACCATTGTCCCGGGTTAATATGGTAAGTATTTTATCAGATTCCCCGAAATTTACCTGTTTTATAACAATTCCAGAAGTTTTTAATAATTGCATTTTTGTTCATCCTTATCCTATCGATCCCTCCACATCACCTTGGACTTGGGAAGATTGGGTTTGTTCCATTTCATAAATTTTTTGGTTTTTTTCTTCTTCTTCATATTCTTTATATAACAAATACATATCTATTTTACCAGTTTCACAAAAACATTCCCAAAATAAATTTTTCATTGTATGTCTCATCCCTTTTTACCAAATATATATATTTAGGGTAACCGGGTCCTATAAATCTATACCCTGTATAATTTGGTATTTCATTTTAGATCTCTTAAAAAATTAATTTTGCAAATGTTTCTTTTTATTGATATCCTAAATCTTTTAATTCTCGAGACTTATTTCGCCAATCTGGTCTCACTTTTACCCATAATTGTAAATTTACTTTACTTCCTAGTAAATTTTCTATATCTTTTCTTGCTCTTCTACCGATTTCTTTTAACATTTTCCCTTGTTTTCCAATGATAATACCCTTATGACTATTTCTTTCACAATAGATATTCATATCAATATCTATAAGATTTTTTCCCTGTCTTTCTTTCATAGAAATCACTTCTGTAGCAATTCCATGGGGAACCTCTTGTTGAAGAAGCTGCAAAGCCTTTTCTCGCACTAATTCCGCAATAATCATTCGTTCCGGTTGGTCTATCACCATATCCTCTGGAAAATATTGTGGACCTTCTGGTAATTTTTTTGCTATAATTTTAATTAATTCTTCTATATTTTCACGATTTTGAGCCGATATTGGGACAATTTCATCGATTCCTTTTATATCTTGGTACAAAGCTATTTTCTGCAACAATTGCTCTTTGGTCAGTAAATCTATTTTGTTAATTACTAATAAAATAGGAGTTTTAACATCTTGAAGAATATCCAATATATATTGATCTCCTGGCCCTATATTCATACTTTCATCCACTAAAAATAATATAACATCTACTTCATTTAGAGTTTGTTTTACAGAGTCTACCATATATTCCCCTAATTTGTTTTTAGGTTTATGAATACCGGGGGTATCGATAAACACCATCTGATAATCTGGTTGTGTATAAATTAACCGTATAGTATTTCTGGTAGTTTGGGGCTTATTAGATATAATTACTAATTTTTCTTCCATAATTTGATTTAATAAAGTAGATTTTCCAACATTAGGTCTGCCAATAATAGATACAAAACCTGAACAGTAACTAGTCTTCATTCTTTGTTGTCTCCTTTATTTTGTCCAAATAGTCTTCTCCAAAGGGATAGGGTAGTAAATCCTTTATCGTTAAAGTTAAAATATGACCTTCTTTATTTTGAAAAATAATCTCAATATTCTGGGCAAATTCCTGAATTACCTGACGACAAATTCCGCAAGGAAAAGTAAAATCAGTATGATCACTTACCACAGCTAAAGCTATAAAACTTCTCTCCCCTTCTGATATTGCTTTGAAAATTGCTATTCTTTCAGCACAAACTGTAGCTCCATAGGAGGCATTTTCAATATTACATCCTGTATAGATCTTCCCTTGTTTGGTTAAAAGAGCAGCACCTACTGAAAATTTTGAATAGGGTACATAAGCCATTTCTTTTGTTTCTCTAGCCCTTTCTAATAATTCTTTTTTTGTTTTTTCATCTACTTTCATATTAAGCTCCTCCCTAATATCTGTCTCTTATACACATCTCCGAGCCCACGAGACAGGCA
>USMD01000164.1 GCA_900555725.1 uncultured Garciella sp.
TTGTTCTATTTTGTAACAAAAAACATCCCGTATTTATGCGGGTTTTGGCGTTTCGCAAACGCCTACCTAATCATAAAATAATTGTGAGGTGAAGAGATTTGTTCCATAATATAAAAGAGGATATACAAGCGGTATTAGAGAGAGACCCAGCAGCTAGAAATTCTTTGGAGGTGCTCATTAATTATCCGGGGGTACATGCCATTATTTTTCATAGGCTTGCCCATTGGTTTTATAAAAAGAAATTCTTTTTTATCGCCCGATTGATTTCACAAATCAGTAGATTTTTTACAGGAATTGAAATCCATCCAGGGGCAAAAATAGGGAGAAGACTTTTTATTGACCATGGAATGGGGATAGTGATTGGAGAGACTACAGAAATTGGAGATGATGTTACCATTTATCAAGGAGCTACCCTAGGAGGAACTGGAAAGGAAACAGGAAAAAGACATCCAACCATTAGGAATAACGTCATGATTAGTTCGGGAGCAAAGGTCCTCGGTCCCATTGAGGTAGGAGATAATTGCAAAATAGGTGCCGGTTCTGTGGTATTAAAGGATGTACCACCTAATTGCACCGTAGTGGGAGTTCCTGGAATTGTGGTAGTGAAGGACAATAAAAAGGTTGCCTCTATTTCAAAAGGAGTAGATTTAGATCAAATTCATTTACCAGATCCTATTGGGGAAGAGCTGGAGTGCTTAACAAAGAGAATTAGTGAGTTAGAAAGGCAGTTAAAGGAATTAGAAGGAGGAAGAAAAAGTGAAATTATTTAATACCTTAACAAAGAAAAAGGAAGAGTTTATTCCTCTAACGCCAGAGAAGGTAAAAATGTATGTTTGTGGACCTACGGTTTATAACTATTTTCATATAGGAAATGCAAGACCCTTTATTATCTTTGATACCTTGAGAAGATATTTTGAATATATAGGTTATGAAGTCACCTATGTACAAAACTTTACCGATGTAGATGATAAAATTATTCAAAGAAGTCAGGAAGAGGGAATATCAGCAAAAGAAGTATCAGAAAAATACATTAAGGAATATTTTATAGATGCAGACGCCTTAGGGATTAAAAGAGCTACCATCCATCCTCGGGTAAGCGAAAATATAGAAGAAATCATCCATATGATTAAAACCCTAGAAGAAAAGGGGTTGGCCTATTGTGTGGATGGCAATGTTTACTATCGGGTCACTAAGTTTAAAGAATATGGAAAGCTATCTAAACAAAATTTAGAGGATTTAGATGTTGGAGCTAGAATTCAAATAAATGATGAAAAAGAGCACCCAATGGATTTTGCCCTATGGAAAAAACAAAAGCCAGGAGAACCTGCATGGAATAGTCCATGGGGACCAGGAAGACCCGGTTGGCATATTGAATGTTCTGTTATGGCAAAGAAATATCTTGGGGAGACCATTGATATTCATGGGGGAGGAATGGACTTGATATTTCCCCATCATGAAAATGAAATTGCTCAATCCGAAGGTGCTACAGGAAAAACCTTTGCTAGGTATTGGTTACACAATAGCTATATCAATATTAACAATCAAAAAATGTCAAAGTCTCTGGGAAACTTCTTTACTGTGCGGGATATCAGTCAGCAATTTGATTTGGAGGTTGTTAGACTATTTATTTTATCAGCCCATTATAGAAATCCAGTGAATTTTAGTAAAGAACTTTTAGAACAAACTAAAAGCGCATTAGAAAGGTTATATAATGCTAAAAATAATGCTGAGTATTTAATGGAAAATACCTCCTCTCAAACACAAACCCAAGAGGAAATTGCATGGATAGGAGAAATACAAAAATATAGGGAACAATTTAAGGAGGCTATGGAGGATGATATCAATACCGCCGATGCTTTGGCAGCGATCTTTGACTTAGTCAAAGAAATGAATCGATATTTAGACAATTATAAAAGTCAACTTATCATAAAGTCTGCTTATGAATTGTTTATAGAGTTAAGCAATGTACTAGGACTTTTACAAAAAACAGAAGAACGATTAGACAGGGAGATAG